>NZ_JBFSTZ010000026.1:0-86415 GCF_041467155.1 Vibrio sp. 10N.247.310.23
CGCTGATACCGATGGCTCACACTTAGCGCCACTTGCGATGAATGTGGATCCGAACAACAAGTCATACAACACAGATCCAAATACGGTAGTCGGTACTTACTTTGTAGAGTGGGGTATTTACGGCCGTGATTACACCGTTGATAACCTACCCGCTGACAACTTAACCCATATCCTTTATGGCTTCATCCCAATTTGTGGTCCGAACGAATCAGTTAAATCAGTAGGCGGTAACAGCTACAACGCACTCATGACAGCTTGTCAGGGTGTTAACGATTACGAAGTGGTGATTCATGACCCTTGGGCGGCTTTCCAGAAAAGCTTCCCTCAAGCGGGACACGAATACAGCTCACCGATCAAGGGTAACTACGCAATGATGATGGCGCTCAAACAGCGTAATCCTGATTTGAAGATCATCCCATCGATTGGTGGCTGGACGCTGTCTGACCCGTTCTTTGATTTCACAACTAAAGCCAACCGTGACACCTTTGTAGCGTCTGTTAAGAAATTCCTTAACACATGGAAATTCTACGACGGTGTGGATATCGATTGGGAATTCCCTGGTGGTGGCGGTGCTGCTCCAGACCTTGGTGATCCTGTAAATGACGGCCCAGCTTACATTGCACTGATGGCAGAACTTCGCGTGATGCTAGATGAGCTAGAAGCGGAAAACGGTCGTACTTACGAGCTCACTTCTGCGATCGGTGTTGGTCACGATAAGATTGAAGACGTGAACTACGGCGATGCTATCCAATACATGGATTACATCTTCGCAATGACTTACGACTTCTACGGCGGTTGGAACAACGTGTTAGGTCACCAAACAGCACTAAACTGCGGTAACTTCATGCGTCCTGGTCAATGTGATGGCACAGGCCTTGATGAAAATGGCGAACAATACACAGGCCCAGCTTACACCACAGACAACGGCATCCAACTGTTGCTTGAGCAAGGTGTTCCAGCGAACAAGCTTGTGGTTGGTACAGCGATGTACGGTCGTGGTTGGGAAGGCGTATTACCATCATCACTCACCGATCCGAGCGACCCTATGACAGGCGTTGGTAACGGCAAACTGAAAGGCAGCTCTGCGCAAGGCGTATGGGAAGATGGCGTTATTGATTACAAAGGCATTAAAGCAAACATGCTTGGCGCGAATAACCAAGGCATCAACGGCTTCGAATATGGCTATGACGAAATGGCAGAAGCGCCTTACGTTTGGAACCGCACTTCAGGTCAGCTAATCACATTTGATGATGATCGCTCTGTAAAAGCAAAAGGCGCGTACGTTCGTAGCCTTGGCCTTGCGGGTCTATTCTCTTGGGAAATTGATGCAGATAACGGCGACATCCTGAATGCAATGCATGAAGGCCTAGCGGGCGGTACAACTGATCCTGTCAACCGCAAACCAACGGCAGCTGCAGGTACAGACCAATCGGTTGAAGGCCCAGCTTCTGTTTCTCTAGATGGCAGCGCTTCAAAAGACAGCGACGGTACAATCGCGAGCTACGCTTGGTCTCAAGTCGGCGGTACAGCAGTAACACTGGCGAACGCTAATGCTGCGGTTGCGAGCTTCGATGTTGTTGAAGTCGCTCAGCAAGAAACACTAACCTTCAGCCTAACGGTAACGGACAACGAAGGTGCTACTTCTACTGACACCGTTGTTGTAACAGTAAGCCCTAAAGATACAGGCCCAGTAAACACAGCACCAGTAGCAGTGGTTACGGCTCCGGCTGAAGTGAATGCAGGTGATGTAGTCGTGGTTGATGCTTCGGCTTCAAGCGATTCAGACCAAGACACATTGACCTTCACGTGGGATGTACCTGCTGGTATCGATGCAACGGTTCAAGGTGCTTCAGTGAGCTTTGTCGCGGCGGAATACACGCAAGATACAACGCTGAACTTCTCTGTAACGGTCAGCGATGGCACAGAGACATCGGTAGCAGCTACTTCAGTGAAAGTTCTTAAGAAAACCACAGGCGGCGGTACGTGTACTAACGCTTGGGATTCAGGCGCGGTTTACACTGGTGGCGACCAAGTGACTCAAGGCGGTAAGGTTTGGGAAGCGAAATGGTGGACAACCGGTGAAGATCCAACAACGACAGGCCAATGGGGCGTGTGGAAAGAGATCGGCCCAGCAAGCTGTGCTAACTAAAAATAGGATTGAGCTAAACACCAACTAAGCACCTAAAAGCAAGGCCAACCAGATAATGTCTGGTTGGCCTTTTTAATGTTTGTTTTCTTAGCTTTGAGCTTACGATCTTTTTACTGGCGTTCTACTGACTTGCGCTCGTTGTGCTTAGCCAATTAAGTTATCAAAGCTCTCGAATACTTGTGGACACTTCATTACTCGCCCGTGACCCTGTCCTTGAGTCGCAATCAAGGTAACGCGACCCATTTCATTAGCAGCACGCTGAGACACATCAAACTTAGTAAACTTGTCTTGCTCATCATGAACAATGATCGTCTGAGACTCACGAAGCGCTAGCTTTCCATATGGATCAACAGACTGAATTGGATAGTTAAACTGCTCTTCCACTTCACCCACGACCGCCTCAAACAACTTCATTGAGTAACCTGAACGAGCCACGCTGCCAAATAGATTTTCGAGGTAATCCAACACAGGTGCGATAAGCAACAGCGGCTTGTTTTCCAATTTAACGTGCTTACACTCCAACGCAGAAGCGGTACCCATGCTGTGACCGACCAAACCTGCCACTTCACCCACCGAATCTAGAACAGCTTCTAAACCATTCACAAACGCTGGGATATGACCATGCACGCCATCGCTGCCACCATGAGCAGGATGGTCGTAAGCCATTGCAGTAAAGCCTTTAGCAGCGATGTGTTCCATTAAAGGAAAGAACTGACTCGCGGTGCCTGACCAACCGTGGGTAAGCACCCAAACTGGACCAGTACCCAAAGAATACGTTTTGATAACGCCATCACGACCTTCGATTTCACTCTTGATAAGCCCTTGTGGATCCGCATTTTTTTGCTCGGTACGCATCGGAGTGAGCAGCAGTTTACGTGCCGTTTTCTTTGCGTGGCTCGGCGCTAAAATGTAGTGCAAATTGGTTGTTGCGCCAATTAAGCTGCGCTTGAAGCTAAATTTGTTCGATGTATTGAAATAGATTTTGTCACTCATGACCGTTCCTTGTATCGCCATCATTATTGGCGGATCGAGCTCGGCCCTAAAAATCGAACGACCGTGCTATTTTTTGATATAAAAAATGGCGCTACTGCGATTTATCATCGCTTACCACCACTTCTCTAAAATTTTGTTGTAAACCTTACTTCAGCAAGACTCACATGATTTGCGAGTTAACCTGTTGTATGTATTAAACCGCTTTCCAACTGGCTACCAAGCGCTCGACACCACTCCAAAAATGAGTGTGGCTCGCTTGTTGGCCTCGTAATGAGTAGAACAAGTTCGCACTTAAATAGAGACCGTACAACTCGAAGGTTGCCTGTTTCGGGTCTAAATCGGCTCTGAATTGTTTGCTCTCCACCGCTTTTGCTACCTGAATCGTCAAGTAATCAATCCACACTGAAATGGTTTTCTGCAGTGCCTTCTGAATCACAGAGGTTTCGCTGCCTGCATCTTTCCAAGCATCAATAAACATGCAGCTGCCTTGGAACGAGTGGTTCCAGCCCAGCCAGTTATCGAGCAGCTGCTTCAATTTCGCTTCAATATCACCATCACCCAACTCTCTCGCAGGAATGATGACTCTTTCAGTGAATATGGCGTTGGAATATTCGAGTACAGAGAGTTGCAGGTTCTCTTTAGAGTTGAAATGCGCAAACAATCCACTCTTAGACATACTACACTGCTTGGCTAATTCGCCAATCGTCAAACTCTCAAGACCATTCTCACTCGCAAGTGCAAATGCATGGCTCAAAATATACTCTTTAGTTATCTTTCCTTTGCTCATTATTCACCAATAATAAATCTGATGCTTTATTTTTAGCACGTTCGTACTTTTTTTCAAGTTTTTTACTTAACCCTTGGTATTCATTTTGTATTATCAAAGAATTGTGGAAAAATGCGACAGTATTCAAAGGAAATTGAAATCGACTAACAAAGGAAAAAGAATGAACACACTTTGGGAACAGTTTGCGTTTTCGGCGTCAGTAACAGGCCCTATCTGTTTAATGCTGTTTCTCGGTGTGATGCTCAAGCGAATCGGCTTAATCAATGACAATTTCATTGATGTCGCATCTAAGGTCGTATTTCAAGTCACCTTACCAGCAATGCTATTTCTTAGTATTGTTCAATCAAATCACAATTTTTCAGCCAGTAGCGCGTTAGTGGCGTTTGGCGTCATCGCAAATTTTATCTTTTTCTTGTTCACGATTTTCTCAACCAAATTAGTATTTAAAGGTTCGAAAGATCAAGGTGTGATTGTCCAAGGTGGATTCCGCGCTAATACCGCGATCATCGGCCTCGCCTATGTGGCTAATATCTATGGCAACCAAGGTGTGGCATTGGCGGCTATCTATGTCGCATCCCTAACCGTGCTGTATAACATTCAAGCTGTGATTGCACTGACACCCAAAGGCAAAGACACCGGCGCGAAAGCCATTAAAGTCATCGTCAAGTCCATCACCAAAAACCCGTTGATCATCGCTATTTTCTTAGCGGTCGTCTTCTATGCGCTTTCAATTCCGATTCCAAAAATGGTGGCTGACGCTGGGCAATACTTTGCCAATATGACATTACCTTTGGCCCTGCTCTGTACTGGCGGGTCGCTGGATATTAGCTCGCTCAAACAAGAAAAGTTGTCGACGTGGTTCGCCTCTAGCTACAAGTTAATTGCCTCACCGTTACTGATTACATTGGCAGCTGGGTACTTGGGGTTTGAAGGGCTCGATCTCGGGCTTATCTTCTTGATGAGTGCTGCACCAACGGCAGCGGCAAGCTATGTTATGGCTCGTGCAATGGGAGGAAATTCAACCCTGGCGGCTAACATCATCGCTCTCACGACCGTTGTTTCTCTTATCACTTGCACACTAGGTATTTTTGCACTCACCGCAATGGGTTTAATATAGCTGCGACAGGCTTCAAAAAACCGACACAAGCCCTGAAATAAAGGTCATAAGCCTTGATTTAGGACTAACTGGTTGGGCATAAAGGCTGCTAGATTTCGTAAAAATTTTACTAAGAGATCTGATATGTCTTCCGTTCAACATACGCCTTCACAACACATCGCCAGTATCGAGTTAGGCCGAGTGATTGCTATCTTGGCGATCATTGGTTTACACGGCCAAATGGCACTCACTTATTGGCAAATAGATGAAGTGCCTTGGATCGGTTATGTGCTCAACCAAGCCGCTCGTTTTGCGGTACCTCTGTTCTTCCTGATTTCTGGTTACCTTATTCAGCCCAAGTTGGCTGCATCGCCATGGGAAACCGTCCTGAACTACTCTAAACCGCTGCTTAAGGTTTGGTTGGCATGGAGCATCATTTGCTTAGCGATGCCATTCAATCTCGCGAAGGTAGAAGAGTTTGGCTATCTAGGTGAACGTGAAGGCTATTGGGGTTTCTTAATGAGCACTCCTCTTAACTCATTCTTAGAGGGCGGTCTGGTGCATTTGTGGTTCATTCCAGCCCTTGTTTGCGCAGTGTTGATCATCGCTTTATTGATTGAATTGAAACTCAACAAACTGCTATTACCGATCGCTATTGCACTCTATGGCTATGGTGTTTTGGCAGGAAGCTACGCAACGCTAACCGGGTTGGATGCACCCTTCTTCACGCGTAATGGTCCGTTCTTTGGCACGTTAATGGTGACCTTAGGTTTCCTTATTCGTCAGAATCAATGGAAGGTGTCATCAACTAAAGCGTTGGGGTTATTAGCGTTAGGCATGTTGATTCACTTTGCTGAGGCGGCATGGCTCACCACGTTCGACGTCGGATTCAACATGAATGATTTCTTGTTTGGCACGGCACTATGGGGGATGAGCGTGTTCATGTGGCTTTTGGCTAATCCAAACATCGGTGATTACGCTTGGGTTCGTGCCATTTCAAATCGCATGCTAGGTATCTACGTTTGCCATCTGCTGATCATTATCGTGCTGTTCAATATCTGTGGCGTTTTAGGCATTACGGAATTGGCAAAAGACATTACGGTATTTTTTGGCACCGTATTGTTGAGCTTCGGGTTGGTTGTTGGAATCGAGAAAACGCCACTGCGACGCGTGCTACTTCGCTAGCTAAAACTATCCGCTAAATCAGTTTTAAAGAGCAACAAAAAATAAAGGCAAGATAACGGATTATCTTGCCTTTATTTCATCATGTCAGTAGCGAGACTGTATCACTCGTTGAAGTGTTATCGGAACGCCATTGCGCCCTTGCCAACACCTTCATAAGCGACGATTTGTAGTGATTGGCTCTCTGCTAGGCTAGGCTCAACTTGATCCGCAATATAGCCCGCAAGTAATTCCACCGTGGTATCCGTCGGCAAGATATCTGTTTCACTCTTAGCAATCGCTAGCTCAAATTCGCCTTGAGGTGCGGTGTAGCGAAAGCCATAGTGACTTTCATCATTAACACTTTTCGCGTGTTCACTCAGGTTAAGTGATGAAACTGAAACTTGGTCTTCTTTAGAGCCTAAATAGATGTCTTCCCAACGCTGAGCAAATGCTTGTTCGCGTTGCTCGTCACGCTGACCATCAACCACGATTTCGACTGGAGAACGGTGACCATGCGCAATACGTTGACAGTTGCCATCATGCTTTTTCAAACCATGGGTATAGTGGTAGAACGCGCCATTAATGTTCTCATGACGTAGGGTGATCTCTAACCCGGTGACGTTACTTGGTAGGTTATCACGCAGAATATGATAAACATGTGCGGTCACACTCTCGATGGTGATCGCTTCTGCATCAATCAGGCAATATGCTTCATCAGGGCAATGTAAATGAAGACTCTTGTCACCACGCAACACATCAACCTTAGAGTAGCCCGCTTTGCTCGCTTGAAGAACAATTGCAGCGCTTTGCATTGGCAGTAGCAAACGGTGATCAACGTGCTCATCAACGAGGTGTTTGATCTGCTTTTTGACCTTGCTAAAATCCAGCACCATGCTCATTTCATTAAGTTCACCAGACATGGTGACATCTAAAATCCAACTATCTCCTACGACCCCTCTGTGTTCACAGATGTATGAAGAATCGATAACGGTAAGGTCTCTTACAAATAGGTTCAAGTTGAACTCCTTAATACTTTAATGAGATACGGGAGGCTGAATAATGCTCAGCAGGCACTTCGTCTCATTGATGTCTGATAAAATAGGACGGGCAGGATGTTACAACGAGCTAATAAAGTCCACCTTTTTACACCGTCATTCGAGAAATGAACAAACTACGCTCAATTTCCGCTAAAACATAGGCCAGCCTGATGCCAATAGCCATATTGCAGGTAGGGATGGCCAGCGCTTTACGACACATTTTGCTTTAGCCATAAACGTGGCGACATTCCCGCGACATGCTGAAAAGCACGCGAGAATCCAGAATAACTGTTGTACCCCACTTCGTCCGCCACCCAATTGATGGGCTTGTTTTGTAACAGCAAAGACTGAGCCACAGACACACGCCACTTTTGGACATAATCACCCGGAGTTTCGCCCACCTCGCGCTTGAATGCTTCAATAAACTGAGTGCGAGACATCGCGGCCAGTGACGCCATTTCGGCAAATAAACAATGCAAGGCTGCGACAAATGCCTGTGTTCCGTGTGAGCGCTAGACAAGCTCAACTCCCCCGCGCTCAATACATGAAGGTGGCCCTCTTTACCTTGTTGCGCGTTAAATGACGATACTCCACACAGGTTTCCAGAATAGAAAACGCCAGTGCGTATCGAGAAGTGTTCCATTAGTTGTGAAAGCAGATCCATGCATCCTCCGAACGATTCGCTTAGTTTTTAGTTCTTTTGTCCCTCTATAGACCGGACGAGTGGGCTAAATTATTTCAAACAAGATAACCAACACTGACAAGGAACTTGATATGTCACACATGAAATCGACCAGTCAAAAAATCACTCTAATGGCCGCGTTACTAGGCACCAGCTTTTCGTTAATGGCAGCAGACCTTGATATGAGTGTCGACAGCAATAACCTCGCAATTAAAGGCTATGATCCTGTCGCTTACTTTGCCAATGAAGGTCCAGTAAAAGGCACATCTGAGTTCACAGCGACCTATAAGAATGCGATCTATAACTTTGCGAGCAGTGAAAACAGAGATGAATTTCGAGCCAATCCAGAAGCCTATGCCCCTCAATATGGCGGTTACTGCGCGTTTGGAGTAGCCATGGGTAAGAAGTTTGAAACCGACCCTCTCGCTTGGAAGGTGGAAGATGGAAAGTTGTATCTGAACTTAGACAAATCGGTTCAGAAACGCTGGCTGGAGAATACACAAGAGTTCATCCAAGACGCCAACAGCAACTGGACAACCATCAAAACCGTAGAAGCCTATAAGCTCTAGCCTACAGCGCTTATCCATTGCCCAAGAATAAAACGGAAGCGACCGAACGCTTCCGTTTTCATTGGGATTTTCCCCAAAGAGGCCAACCCAAAGCGATTGGCAACACCTACTAAGTCCATTTCTATTCTATACTCCTAGCAGATAAGCTTTTCTTTTTATGGAAGAATAATGACATTACCTAAGATTTTGGTACTCGGCCTCTGCGCCCTATCGACACTGACTTATGCCAACCCATGGCAGTTCGTCAAAAGTGAAGATGGCATCATGATTGATAAAAGGCCACACAGCGAAGGCTTGGTCGAAATACGAGCACAGATGCAAACGCCCACCACTTACTCCGGTTTTTTACTGTTATTGGAAGACAGCGAGAACGTGCCAAACTGGATAGACAATGTGTCGCAAAGCCGTGTCTTGATGCAGATATCTGAGGCAGAAAACATCGTCTATACCCAATTCAAAGCGCCTTGGCCTGCTAGAGATCGCGATATGGTGACCTACTCAAAGTACAGCATCGAGGATGGGCAGTTTGTCTTGTCGATAAAGGATGCGTCTAACTATTTGGCGAAAGAATCGGGGTATATTCGAATTTACGATGTGGACGCACTTTGGACGCTGCAACCGCTCACTAATGGCAATACTTACATCACCTACACCGCATATGCGAACGCAGGTGGCATCTTGCCCAATTGGTTGATGAATAAGTTATCGATAGGCAGTGCGCTGAGCACGTTTAAGGGGCTGAAAGAACAGCTACCAAAATACCAAGGCCAGCAGCACCCCAACCTGCCAAGTGAGTCTCGTTAGCGGTACAAGTAAATAGGTAAATAAGGTTAAAGACTAAGGTCTTCTTGCTAGGTCGCGAGCTAAGATAAGCGCTAAACCAAACACCTGAAGAAACAGGGCGATGTTCTTATAGAAAGCCATTTTCTCATCAAGCCTTTGGATCAACTCAACCAAAGTTAGATTATCCAAATAGTAGTCATCAATTCGTGATCGTTGCGATTCTTGGGCATTGTTTATCAGCATCATAAGCTTAGGTAAATTAGCCAACGAGATGGCCGGCACCTCGTCACTCACCCAACTCCGAAGTTGTCCGCGAAGCGCTTCATCAAGAACTGTGGCAGGTTGAGCGATTTCTGGGGATAGCTTATCAAGGTGAATCAGAATCGCTTCACGCTTACGCTCTAAGGTTTCGATCGTATTCCAGGACAGTTGTATAGAGTACACATTACCGTATTTACGATCGTTGTATTCCGATTTCTCCGCTTCAATTTTGTCCAACACCAAGCTCGACATGACAATCGCCATGATGTTGAGTATTAGCCCTGCAAGGACAATCGCCCAAGCAGGAGGAAGGCGCAATGCCATAATGCTCCCTAGAACATTTTATCAAAAGGTAGGTAAGCTAAGTTTAGGACAATCAAAGAGATCATGCAGATAAGCGTTAACACCATACCCACTTTTCTGCCTTTGAAATTCTTCGCTAAGATCCCTTTAGCGTGAATCACTCGCCCCAGAATAAACGCCACACCAATGACATGAATAAGCCACACACCAGCCCCATTCATCTCTAGCAACCCCATCAAAATCACCGTGATTGGGATGTAATCCATCGCGTTACTTTGTGCCGAACGTGCTATCTGTAACGACTCAACACCGCCATCGGCATGAGCAACAAGATTGATTCGTCTTTGCTTAATAACTTCAATCGCCAACCAAATCATTACTACCGTCAGCAGAGCTGCGTAAAGTGCTGTAACCATCATATTTCCCTATTGTTTTGTCTTAACTCAGTGTTCTTTTCTATCTTTTCGACATTAACCGCCAAGATAAAATAATAATCACGCCCGAGCACTTGTAAGAGATCTCTCACACCGAACGTAAGAGATCACAATCAAGCTTCGCAGAAAATTCCTAAAATACAAACCCAACCCCTTGTTTTGTATGAATCCACGCATATTTCTTTCGGTTAGTGAGTACATTTATTTCTTGAGGTGGATTGTGAGTAAAGCCTCTGCAGTGTTTAATACACATGTCGACAGGGAGTTGGCAGGAACAGGAAAAAGCCTAACGGATTAGGTATCTTCAGGATGAAGATTTGATGACTTAGGATGAGTTATCAGCAAGGAAGTTTTGCTCTAGGATAGAGTCGCTTGTCAGGATGATGAGTTAGCAAGGACACCGCTAGGAAGGCGATGAATTGGATAGGTTAAAGGATTTAGCCAAGTCAAGGAACGATGCAGGGAGCACCAGTTACCTATTGAAAGATAAGTAACGCGCAGTAGCAGGATGGCTACGAAAAGAATAGACCCCGTTTGGTGAAAGCCAAACGGGGTTTCCTTTTTTTTTAGCGTTTGAAAAGTCTCATTGGCAATTCATTTACCATAAACCCTAAAAAGTTTCGAGAACTGTCATTCTACAAAAGTTATAGAATAATATTCATCAAGAACATCGCACCAAACGCATTCAATACTGAAATCGCGATCATCACTGGAATATAGCGACCTTCAATACCAATTGGTCCCATGATACGTCCCATGTATTGCACCAACAAACTTGAAGATAAACATCACAGCAACCGCTAGGCCAATTGACGAAGTTACCGCCAAAGAACCATCCATAACTGGAAGGGTGAACAGTACTGTACCTGAAGAGAAGAAGTTAACGATCGCCCCGCGCCAGCATCAGTACTTTGAAGCGACGCAATCAATGCTAAGCCTGAGTTGCCAGGAGTATCCATCAAAGCTAATACTTTCGCCACCGTCTTTCTTTTTCACTATAATCTATTGAATTATTAAGATATCTATCACACTGCACATGGTTATTTAGGTCTACGCTTTTACCCGTGTTAATAACTTATTAACTTCGGAGCGTAATCCATGTTAGGTATCCAGCTTTCTGCTGTTCTCTCTTTATTATTTTTTTCTACGGTAGCAGGCGCTGCCACTTCTCAGTTGGGAGAGCCACTTAAGCTAACCAGTTCATTTGCTGGCTACCTATCGCTGACTATTTTCGTTGTCGCCTACATCGTGGTGATGATGGAAGAATACCTAAAACTCCGAAAATCCAAGCCGGTTCTACTTGCAGCGGGCCTGATCTGGATAATCATTGGTTTTACCTACCAAGAACACAACCTTGTTGAAGTCGCCAAACAAGCGCTCGAACACAACCTTCTGGAATACGCCGAGCTATTACTCTTTCTGCTCGTCGCCATGACATACATTAGCGCCATGGAAGAGAGAAGACTGTTTGATGCGCTGCAAGCGTGGATGGTAGGCAAAGGCTTCAATTTCCGCTCTCTGTTCTGGATAACCGGTATTCTGGCCTTCTTTATCTCGCCTATTGCCGACAACCTTACGACAGCTCTATTGATGTGTGCCGTTGTTCTCAAGGTTGCAGGCTCTAACCCTAAATTCGTTAATCTCGCTTGTGTGAATATCGTGATAGCCGCCAATGCTGGCGGCGCGTTCAGTCCATTCGGTGACATCACAACGCTAATGGTGTGGCAGGCTGGTTATGTGAGTTTTAGTGAGTTCATTCCTTTGTTTATCCCTTCGGTGATGAATTACCTCGTCCCTGCGTTGATCATGTCTTATTTTGTACCTACGACTCAGCCCGACACGGTTCATCAACACGTTGAATTAAAACGTGGTGCAAGACGAATCGTATTCTTGTTCATCATGACAATAGCGACCGCGGTTGCTTTCCATGCCGTACTCCACTTCCCTCCTGTGATGGGGATGATGATGGGACTCGCCTACCTGCAGTTCTTTGGTTATTACTTACGTAAGACTTTACCCAACTCACTCGCGAAGAAAAAAGCGGTGGCGATCGCCAATAACGATGAAGGCGCCCTGAAACGACTCGGTTCTGTTGTGCCATTCGATGTATTTCGAAGAGTTTCGCATGCCGAATGGGACACGTTGCTGTTCTTCTACGGCGTCGTAATGTGTGTCGGTGGCTTGAGTTTACTTGGATACTTGGAATTAGCCTCGGGCGTGATGTATAGCCAATGGGATCCAATTTGGGCCAACGTCATGGTGGGGATCTTATCGGCTATTGTCGATAACATTCCGGTGATGTTTGCCGTGTTATCCATGGAACCCCAAATGTCGATGGGCAACTGGCTACTGATCACCTTAACCGCAGGTGTCGGTGGTAGCTTGCTATCTATAGGCAGTGCAGCAGGTGTGGCATTGATGGGGGCGGCGCATGGAAAATACACCTTCTTTGGACACCTAAAATGGATGCCAGTGATCTTGATTGGCTATGCCGTCAGTATCGCCGCTCACCTATGGCTGAATGGAGATCTTTTCTAATTCGAACTGTCTTTCAAAGGCTTCTCAATAAGTGTCCAGACGTTACTCAATTGTATCGCTGGGCATTGGTTGCAAGTTAGCATCTCGCCCTGTTGTTGAATGCGCATCACTAGTCTAGAGTCAGTTCGACTGCTTCCAGAATTGAACTCAATGGTGATCAAGTCATCATCAACACGATAGGTTCGAGTAACGGAATTATCCGTTGTTTGATAAGTCACTTGCCCGGATTCAAAAAGTAGATAACTGTCATTATCTGCGTTCTCATACATACCTTTGAACAGAGCAAGTTGTGGTACTTCGAAGGGTCGACTGGTGTCGGTTAAACAGCCCGTCAGCAATAGTGCGCTACTGCAGCAGAGTATAAGTGAATGATGGCTATTCATTTGGGCATCCTTGCCTAGAGAACATAGTCAAAGAATATGCAACCAAATTGATATTTCCCAGAAAGCGTTGATTTTAATGCAAAGTCATATTTTAAGAACCACTCGCCTTCACCATTAAGTAGTACGAGATATTCAGCCAGCATCTCGACAGGCTCATGGCTAAATCGCTTGCTAGTCTTGCTCTCTTCCCTCTATCACCAATAAGTGCTGTTTACGTTCTACGCCACCTGCATAACCCGTCAGTTTGCCGTTTTTACCAATCACACGGTGACACGGCACAATCACTGAAACCGGATTTTTGCCATTCGCCAAACCCACAGCACGAACGGCTTTCGGATTGCCTATCGCATCGGCCAGTTGTGCATAGCTCCAAGTCTCTCCATAAGGAATGGTCGTCAGCGCCTGCCAAACCGACTGCTGAAATGGCGTGCCCTTGGCTGCAATCGGCACAGAAAACTGAATAGCTTCGCCCGAGAAATAGCGATTAAGCTGCTCGATAGCCAATGCAAAGATCGGAAAGCTATCATCTTGAACACCCAACGGTTCCGGCTTGGTGGTATGTGTCTCGAACCAAAGGCCGAGCAAGCCTTCATCGTTCGCCTGTAACGTCACGGTTCCCAATGGGCTCTCATAGTAAGTAAAACGGTTGTCCATGATATCTCCTAGCTTAGTATTCCGATTAAGACTGATTCCAACAGTGGAACGTGGCGTAACTACCCCAAGGCGAAACACTCTCCGTGTTGATGGCGGGGCGATGCTCAATAAACTTCTTCACCACCAAGTCACCAACCAACAGATGATTAGGTTCGCTTAACCCGCGAAGCAGTGCATATTGAATAGTCCAAGGCCCAATCCCTTTTAGCTCAATCCATTTGGAAGGATGCTCAGCTTCATTGTCGACCATGTATTCGGCAAAACGCTTTAGGGTCTCTTTGCGGCTTCCCGGCATTCTCAAGAAGCTAACATCAGCGTCCGCTATCTGTTTTGGTGTTGGGAAGCTGGCTTTCTCATATTCATCAGAAAGCTCTTTGACCAATAAGTTAAGCTGACCAATCGCCGCGGTTACCGAAACTTGCTGTCCTAGAATCGCTCTCACGCCTGCCTCCCAAGCACTCCACACGCCAGGAATACGGATACCACTCTTAGCTACCAAGTTAGGATCGATAGTCGTAAAGAACGTCTCAACCTTGGCAATATCGACATCAAGATCAAACATACGGCGGATATTCGCAATCAAGCTTCTTAATTGGCTTATATCATCCAACTCGAATTCAATATCCAAGCGGTTATCTTTGGCTAAAGTCGCCTTGAACCAACCCTTTGACCCGTTCACATTTACCGTGCGCTTATAATAATCTTCGCCAACGCCTTCTAAGCCCTCAATCATTCTTCGTCGATAAAACCTCAACAAGTGGTTCCAATCTAAGGGTCCATGAAAACCAAGCTGAATATGATTACTCTGAGTGTCACTTGGCTTCGCTCGCCTAATTTGGCTTGGCGAAAGCTGCAGCTCTTTTTGAAAGGCATCATTAAAACGGCGCGTACTATTGAAGCCACTAGCAAAGCCGACATCAGTAATGCTCATGCTACTGGTGTGCAGCAACTGCTTGGCAAACATCAATTGACTGTACAGACTATATTGCTTGGGTGACACGCCGATGTAATTGTCGAATAAGGTTCGTAAATAACGATCTGAAATACCTAACCGCGTTGCAAGGTCGACGATAGATCCTGAATTCAGAGCGCCATTATCAATCAACTGCATCGCACGTAAGAAAGTGGTTTCGACGCCCTTCCAAGCCGGCGAAAAAGGTGCGCTGTCTGGTCGACAACGTAAACAAGGACGATATCCCGCTTTCAATGCTTGAGCTTGATGGGAAAAATATTCGACGTTTTCTTCTTTGGGTGGTGTGGCTGGGCAAATCGGGCGACAAAAAATTCCTGTCGTTTTCACCGCTGTAAAAAACATCCCATCAAAGCGAGCATCTCGTGCATATCGAGCCAAATGGCACTGCTCACTGGTTAAACTGCTGTTGTGATTGATCTTTTTCGACATGCCGTACTCTTCCCACTTACCATAGCGTTTGATCCGATACCTAAAAGTTTACCGTGAACCACCATTGTCGCTAGCCACTTTCGGAAGCGAAGGTCAGATAAATCACAAAAAAGGGTTTTAATTTTATTCAATTCGACTAAATTTAACCTAGAGAGGACATTCTTCTCACAACGTCAACGATCGGTACTTAGCACGCCAAGATGCAGAGACCTATCGAATATAAAAAGGAAAAGGCTATGGTTCTACACACATGTCGTATTGTTTTATCAAATCAACAGGTTCTCACCAGTCAATCAGTCGAGCAGTCTCTAAGCTTTCTTGAAGACAAAGCGGACAACGGGATTTCTATGATCGAGATTGACGCAACGGATGGCAATCAAATCCATTCGTACATGTCACACTCTCTTGAAGAGTCTATTGAGAATCTAATGAACCTATAGGGCTTTTAATAAAGGCTACACATACCAGGCTTAAACGATATTTATGGAATTAGAAACGATCTCTAGTTCCGAAAAGAAGTACATTTCTGGTTTAAAACAAAAATGGCTCCCAACTATACAATTAGTTGGGAGCCATTTTTTATTGAATCTAATCAGCAAAGCCACTGCTTACCGCGAATGCCGTTACTCAGGTGCTTGTTCAGCGGCTTGCTGCAATGTGTAAGCCGTCGATGGGTCAATCTCATTAACCAACTTCTCAACCTGCATGATCGCATCAACCGAGGTACTGCTTTTACGGTAGCTCAGATAAATTGGGAGATACCAGTCTTCAACCCCTTTCACCTTGTGCAGCTGACCCGAATCGATAAAAGGTTCGACTAGAGACACCGGAAGATACGCACTGCCGCCTTTCTCTAAAATGAAATCGAGGGCGATACGGGCTGTAGAGGTACGTAGGTACGGTGCTGGCACTTTAGGGTGACGTTCTGCGTGTTCAGAACCAAAGCGCGTTCCCCAATCCACATAAACATACTTATGTTGAAATACAGATTCCAGATCATCTTGCTGCGTTGATACCAACACCAAAACCAAGTCAGCGACTTTTTTACAGTTCAGCTCTTCTGCTTTGATCTGATCGAACGCGAAAGCCATATCTAAGGTTCGTTCTAACAAATTACGGTTCAGTTGCTCGCGCCCCATCACCTCTGCCATAAAGCCGTAACCACCAAAAGAGTCGGTTACCACACTTAAACAGTTTTGCAGATACGCATCCCAAATATTCGGCGTGCCGCCCAGCGTTAACTGCAAGGCTTTACCACTCTCTAACGACAGCTCAAATTTGGCTTGTTGTAGGGTGGACACCATCACTTCGGCATAACCAATCAAACGTTCACCGGAAGATGTGAGTTTGATGTTATTGCGGTCACGAATGAAGAGCTGAGTATCAAAATAGCCTTCAAGCTGTTTGATCCGCGCACTCACCGCCGCTTGTGTTAAATACAAGTTTTCAGCTGCACGCCCAAAATGGCGCACCCTTGCAACCTCAAGAAAGGTTCTAAATACTTTCACATCCATCAAATACATCTCTGTAATAAATCTGCTAACTAGCCGATCTAGGATTGTTTATCGTAAAGGCAAAAACATTTTGTTTCCTATTTTAGCCTTTTAACAATATTTTCGCGTGAGCAATAAACACTAATTTCTATCTAACCACATTACTGAGGCTGATATGTCTGAGACCGAATTCCGACACGGAAAAAAACGTTTTTATGACACCATTAAATTCCCGAGAGGGTTCGCTAAGTCGGGTGATTTTACTCTTTCAGAAGAGGAAATCCTAACCTTGTTTGGTGACACTATGCTTGCACTTGAAACTGGTGAACTAGCACCAATCAATGCAGAAGAAAAACACTTCATTAAAGTGTTGTCTCACCCTCATAAGGCAAAGTCCAAGTTAGAGCGTGTTTGGTTGAAGTACATTCAACTGGCTCGTGGACGCCGTCGCTTTCACACCCTAAACGGCTGCAAACGCGGCGACGTATCTAGGGAAGAATACGAAAGTGAGTTAGTGTTAGAAGATTAGTAAAATCGCTCAAAGTGATACCTCATCACTTTGGGCTTTTTTTTGCCTTCAAACACACATCTTCTTTGTAATTGGTAAGTTTAGCCAACCTATCCATTTTTACCAATATTTATATACAATTCATAGCGATAGCGTGACTAAAACACAGCTCTCGTTCAATCTTATGGGTATTCATCCCACTGAGATTCATCGTTCTTCATCCTGCCCCTGTCTTTTATCACGATAGCGCTCCATTGCCATCATTATTTTTCTAGTTTCAACTATACGCTCAACGCTTGTTTATACTCGAAACACGTTAATGCACCAAAATTCGTCAATGGTTCGAGCGATGCCATTATTGCAATAATCGTATCAAGGCATAGAAACACACCAACCCTTTCAGGTGCTGAATTAGATCAACATTGCTGTATATGACAAACGTATTAATCTTGTTTAACGCCACCAAATATCCATACAATAATTGTGCAATTTTGAGAGTTCCAGTCACAGTTACGACGAAAAAAGCAAAAACTTGACCTAAAACAATAGCGGAACTGGATAACTTATTTTATAATGCGAATTAATGTTTCAGAACACTATAAAATTTTATTTCTAGGGGCAAAATCAATGAGACTTATTCCATTAAGCAACAAAGCTAAAGTAGGTAAATGGGCTGCTCGTCATATCGCAGATTCAATCAACAAGTTCGCTCCAACGGCTGAGCGTCCATTTGTACTAGGTCTTCCTACTGGTAGCACACCTCTAACTACTTACGCTGAGCTAATTGAACTTTACAAAGCTGGCGAAGTTAGCTTCAAGCACGTTGTAACATTCAACATGGATGAGTACGTTGGCATCGACCCTAACCACCCAGAGTCTTACCGCACATTCATGCACGAGAACTTCTTCAACCACGTTGATATCCAAGCAGAAAACATCAACCTGCTAGACGGCAAAGCTGAAGATATCGATGCTCACTGTGCAGCATACGAAGAGAAAATCCGTTCATACGGCAAAATCAACCTGTTCATGGGCGGCGTAGGCATCGACGGTCACATCGCATTCAACGAACCAGGTTCTTCTCTATCTTCACGCACTCGTATCAAAACGTTGACTGAAGACACTCGTATCGCGAACTCTCGTTTCTTCGATGGCGACATCAACCAAGTTCCTAAATACGCACTAACTATCGGTGTTGCGACTCTTCTAGATGCAGAAGAAGTGATGATCCTTTCTCTAGGCCACAACAAAGCTCAAGCGCTTCAAATGGCTATCGAAGGTTCTGTAAACCACATGTGGACTGTTACAGCTCTACAGATGCACCGTAAAGCTATCATCGTTGCTGATGAGCCAGCTCAACAAGAGCTAAAAGTTAAGACTCTACGCTACTTCCAAGAGCTAGAAGCTGAGAACATCCAAGACCTATAATTCCTATAGTCTTGAATAGCAGGGCGTTTTTATAAAGAGAGCGTCTTGAATAGAAAAAGCCACTGAATGTGGCTTTTTTTTGTGCCTGCTGCTTTTGTATTTAATGGGAAGATATTTCGGATATTTTTTAGAAGCACAAAAACAAAAAAGCGATTTCTCAAACAAGAGAAACCGCAATGACGGTATATTCTAAGATGGATAAAACGAATTAAAGCTAGATAAGCTAAATAAACACTTTAGGTGTAAGCTCAAGCGAAAGCTTCAAGCTATGAACTCAATAGCAAAAACTAAGAACTCAGCGCGTTATCTCGGCACAAGGTGTTAATGATGTCTGTAATAGCCAAAACGATCGTGGATTTCACTTTCTGGTTATGTCGACCCAAGAACATTTCTAACATTGGACCAGACATGGTTTTCACCATCTCAGGGTCGTATTCAATAGGCATAATACGCTGAATAGCATGTACTTTGTTTAGCTCAAAGATGATATCCACTTCAGTAAAACTGGTGTCATCACCCTGTATTTTCGCCCATTCTTTTAAGGTCACGAAAATCTCTAAGTCGTCATAAAGCTCTTTACTGATCACGCCAAGCCCCAGAAGCAACTTTCCGCGTATCATTATTTCCCCTAGCGGCCCGCCACTATTGAGAAGAGGTTCTACAACGAACTTAATCGCAGTATCGTCTTTCTTGAAAATATTTTTTAAAACCGAATCTACCGTATCATCCAATGCATCATAAGCGGCCATCAGGCAAGCGCCAGCACTCTCAGCCTCGGAAAGTGCTTCGAGTAATTCTGTTTCATGATTAGTTTGTATTGGCATAACGGCTCGGCAATAAGAAAGTGCCACAGGAGTGGCACTTTGGTGGTTTATCATTTCAATGCTAGATAAGCTTGTTCCGCTAGTTTAACAACTTCTGAGTCACTATTCAGCTCAGAATAATATGCTAATGTCTCTGCAAAGCCTTTTTCTGCAAACATTGCCTGAAGTTCAACCGCTTGAGGGTCATCTTCGTTCTTATAATGGAACGCTGCCGCAATCGCTTTTACTAGGTGAGCGTTTGGAAGGCCGTATTCTAATGTGCCGTTCAGTGGCTTAACCAAGCGATCTTGTGGGCTCAGCTTACGAATTGGTTGACGACCAACACGATCTACTTCATCACGTAGGAATGGGTTTGCAAAACGACCAAGGATTTTTTGGATGTATGCAGCGTGAGCTTCAGGATCAAAACCGTAACGCTTAATAAGTACAGCACCACTCTCTTCCATTGTTGCTGTTACTTCAGCACGGATTACGTCGTCTTCAATAGAGTCTTTGATTGTCTCATGACCCGCAAGAACGCCAAGGTATGCCGTTACTAGGTGACCAGTGTTAAGAGTAAACAGTTTACGCTCAACGAAAGCCATTAAGTTATCAGTGCATTCCATTCCTGGGATGTTTGGGATATCACCCTTAAATTGTGTTTGATCTACAATCCATTCGCTGAACGTTTCAACCGTTACTGCTAGAGGGTCTGTCTCGCCAGCTTCTGCCGGTGGAACAATACGGTCAACCGCAGAATCAACAAAGCCAATGTGCTCTTCAGTGAACGCTTTCATTTCATCAGAAAGGTGCTCTAACACGGCTGCTTTTAATTGGCTAGTACCGCGAACCATGTTCTCTGCCGCGATGATGTTCATTGGTGCAGTGTTGTTTGCTGCTGCACGCTTTTCAATGCCTTGAGCGATAGACTTAGAGATGATTTTAAGAACCGTAGGGCCCACTGCAGTCGTCACAAGATCAGACTCAGCAATGCAATCTACTACTGCGCTTGTCGCTGAGTTTACTGCTGTCACGTTCTTAACAACTTCGACAACACACTCTTCGCCAACAATCTTAACTGGGTATTCTTGGCGTTCAATTAACGCATTTACAACCGTTTCATTTACGTCAGCAAACGTAACCTTCATACCAGCATCAGAAAGAAGCTTACCAATGAAACCACGACCGATATTACCTGCACCAAAATGTAACGCTTTCATAATTTTGACCTTATAAATATTTGAATCTAGATAGCTAACTGCTCAACAACATGCCTTGACGATGTGCCCTAGGCATTAAGCAGTAAGCTATTCAGACTGAATCTTGTTAGAAAGATTAAGACCGAAAATGAGGCCAGTAGGGGGATACCGGCCTCCTTCACTCAGGAGCTTGACTAGAGCTTTTTAGTTTCCGTTGAGAATACGTAGAACATCAGCAGGGTTTGTTGTGTTCTGTAGGCATTCCACAGCTTCTTCATCATCGAGTGAATTGGTAATCGCCATCAGCACCATGTTGTGCTCATCGCCTTGTGCGGCAATACCGATAACCATCTTCGCGATATCATCTTCATCTTCGCCCCACTGAATACCTTCAGGGTACTGACAGAAAACGATGCCGGTTTTTTGTACGTACTGTTTCGCTTCGATTGTGCCGTGTGGTACTGCGATAGACTCACCTAGGTAAGTAGACACAAGCTCTTCACGAGCAAACATGCCATCTACGTATTCTGGTGATACGTTGCCAAGTTTTACTAATTGTTCGCCAGCAAACTTGATTGCGTCTTCTTTTTGAGTCGCTTTAAGGCCAAGGAAGATGCTGTCGTCAGTGAGTGCAAGCTTGTTGCCTTCTTGCGCTGGAGCTGCTGCAGGAGCCGGAGCTTCTACTTTCGCTTCACCACTTTGAGCATCGACAAGCTCGGCAACTAGTTGGTCGTATACGCCGCCGTCTAGGAAGTTGCTTAGAGACATATGCATCGCACCTGGCACAGTGCTACGAGCACGGTCTGTTAGGTCTTTATGCGTAATAACGATTTGCGAATCAGCCGGTAGGTTGTTGATTGCGTAATTGGTTACTTCAATGTCTAGGCCAGCTGTTGCTACTTTCTTACGTAGTAGACCTGCACCCATTGCACTTGAACCCATACCCGCATCACACGCTACATAAACTGCTTTTACATCCGCTAGGTTTACGTTTGCTTCTGCTGCTGCACCTTTAGAAGACGCTTTCATGTCTTTCATTTGTGCAGAAGCTTTCTCTAGTGAATCTTCCTCATCATCTTGCGCTGATGTTTTAAGAAGGATTGACGCTACAACAAACGATACTGCCGTTGCTGCGATAACAGATAGAATCACGCCGATGTAAGAGCCTTTTGGCGTCATCAGTAAGACTGCGAAGATAGAACCTGGAGATGCTGGAGAGATAAGGCCAGAATCGAACATTACGTTAGTGAATACACCCGCCATACCACCTGCGATTACCGCAAGAATTAGACGTGGGTTCATTAGAACGTAAGGGAAGTAAATTTCGTGGATACCACCTAGGAAGTGGATGATAGATGCACCAGCAGCAGATTGCTTCGCGCTACCTTTACCAAACACCATGTAAGCAAGTAGAAGACCAAAACCAGGACCTGGGTTTGCTTCGATTAGGAAGAAGATAGAGCGGCCCATCTCTTCAGATTGCTGGATACCTAGTGGAGAGAAGATACCGTGGTTGATTGCGTTATTTAGGAATAGAATTTTCGCAGGTTCAACAAAAATAGATGCTAGAGGTAGTGCACCCGCTTCTACCATTGCGTTTACGCCAGCCGCAAGTCCGCCAGACAGAATCTTAACCGCAGGACCAATCACGATGAACGCGATGATCGCACAGATCATGCCGATGATACCCGCAGAGAAGTTGTTCACTAGCATTTCGAAACCACTCTTCACTTTACCGTGAACAGCTTCATCGAATTTCTTAATTGCGATACCACCTAGTGGACCTACAATCATTGCACCCATGAACATTGGGATATCAGTACCAACGATAACACCCATTGTTGTGATAGCGCCCACTACCGCACCGCGGTCACCACCAACCATTTTACCACCGGTGTAACCAATCAATAGTGGCAGTAGGTATGTAATCATAGGACCAACCATTGATGCTAACGTTTCGTTAGGCCACCAACCCGTTGGGATGAATAGTGCAGTAATGAAACCCCACGCAATAAATGCGCCGATGTTTGGCATTACCATATTGGATAAGAAACGACCAAAGTTTTGAACCTTAATCTTTGCTTCTGGTGATAACATAGGTAGAACCCCGTAATGTATTGGTTGGTCAAATGACCGAAAGTGTGTACTCAAAAGTCGATTAAAATGTATCACAACATTTCCAAAATGCACCTTAGCCCAACTTTCGTGATAGCCATCACACACGAAAAACACTTTCGGGTTAACAAGCACACCTTAGATCACAAAAACACCATGAATTTAAATTACAAAGCCAAATTAATGAGAATAGATATCATCAACACACGATCTAGATCACATTTTATTTTGTAATACTTAAAAATAAATAGTGATTAAAATCACATTTAATAAAATATAGCATCTAGGATCTATATAAACCGTATAAAAGAACATCGTGTCACGTATATAAAATATGCACCCAGATGAGCAAAATCGCGATACATGTAATTTAATTACAGGTTGAGCTACATTTTGCTAAACATACAAAACGAGACCTAACGCTCTACTAAAAACATAGACCACTGAACTGCAGTTAGCATTGATAGATGTGATATGGTATTTACCAACGCTATCGCATCATATATATATCCAACACCCATCAGCTGATCACTCCGCTATTTGAGAAAAGACTATGTCAGACAAAATTTCCACATCCGCACTCGCTAAACAAAAAGGCATAGAAGCTAAAGCTTTATTTAGCGATCTAAAGACAGCGGGCTATATAGTGCGTTCACAAGAGCGTTGGATTCTCACAGAACGGGGAGAAAGCTTTGGTGGGGAATATGTCGAACACAAGAAGTTTGGTGTCTTTATTGTCTGGCCAGAGAAACTGCTTATCGATTTGGACTCATTCTCAGGAAAAACACTCACCGCCACCCAGCTTGGCAGTGCCTTTCAACTCAGCGCAAAGAAAATCAACTTACTGCTCAACGAGCTTGGTTGGATAACAAAAGAAGAAGACGGTTGGCATGTCACCTCTACAGGCTTAAAAGCCGGAGGTGAACAAAGAGAAGACAAAGCGACTCAAAACTTATTCGTGGTATGGCACGACTCATTGGTTCGCAATAAACGTTTAAAGCAGTCTGTTGTTGAATTCCTAGGGCATGATGCTGAAAGCCACTCGACCGATGTGTCATTCTCCAGTTTTCGTCAGAAATTTGAGGCGAAGCACCGAAGCTTAGACGGGCATTATGTTCGATCAAAGGGAGAGCTGATCATTGATAACTGGCTTTATATGGCAGGAGTGGTCCATGCGTACGAGCGTCCGCTTCCGATATCAAAAGAAGTGATCAGCGATTTTTATCTACCAAGTGGCAAAGTATACATCCAGTTCTGGGGAACTGATTCTGCGCCAATCGCCGAAAATAAACGTGAAGCTACGAGAAAAATCTATGAAGAGCATGGTTTTGGTTTAATCGAAATCACGCCAGAAGATATCCCCAACCTAGACAGCGTACTTCCGCCATTATTGCGCCAATATGGTATCAAAGCGTACTAAGCTACTGAATCTAGAGATTCCACCTCCATTAAGATCACACTTATTGAATCATTATGGACATTATTAACCATAGTGATTTGATATGTTCGCTATTTTTCCCGAGTCATTCTTCTATTATCTTACACCCATCGACTTGAGCTACCGCAGATACTCGATTTATTGGGGCATGTTCGATAACTATTTAGACGTTCAATCTATTGAGATTCGTTTAAATTGGTTATCCGTTTATTGTTGACGTAACTGAACATAAAACCCTACAACATTTATTATTGATAGATATTAGGATTCAACATGACTCATCCAATCATTACTGATCTAAACACTCGTTACACAGCTAAAAAATACGATGCAGAAAAGCGCATCTCTGCGGAAGACATGGAAGTAATCAAAGAAGCACTTCGCTTGTCAGCTTCTTCTATCAACTCTCAGCCTTGGAAATTCATCATCATTGAGAGTGACGCAGCAAAACAACGCTTCCACAATACTTTCGAAAACATGTTCCAGTTTAACCAACCACATGCGAAAGAAGCGTCACACACGATCCTGTTTGCTCACGATCCTAAGTACACTAAAGAGAAATTCGCGAAGCGTGCTGATACAGAAGTAAGCTCTGGTCACTTACCAGCTGAAATGTACGAGCAATTCTTAGGTGCTTACGCATTCGCAGAAATGAACACAGACGAAACAGGTTTCAACGGTAACTGGACTAAGTCTCAAGTTTACATCGCACTAGGTAACACACTGCACACACTAGCTCGTCTAGGTATCGCTTCAACACCTATGGAAGGTGTAGATGCAACTATGATCAGCGAAGAGTTTGCTGACGAACTAGAAGGTCACGTTGTTGATGTAGCGCTAGCTATCGGCTACCACAAAGACGGCGAAGACTACAACTACGGCAAACCAAAAGCGCGCCTAGCTCTTGATGAAGTCGTTACAACACTTTAGGGCGTGTTGACCTTTCGTGGTTAAATTTTGTTCGGATGGGGACGCCTAGTCAAAAGCGTTTTAATCGCGGTGAGGGAGAAGTAGCCTAGTCATTCTAAGCAAACCTCCCTCAACAAAGAGTAAAACGCTTTTTGCGGGGGCGCCCAGCTCGAACCCTTCGGGCAGCGTTTGCTGGTCATTTCTACTGCGTTATCGGCTTCTCATGTAGGCTAGCTACACATCGATGCCTCTGCCTTGTATAAATACCCTGCAACTCACTGCAAAAATCAGCTCGAAAGATCAACACGCACTAGTTATTGATGTGACAGAGCCCTAACCGCAGGGGTATCAGGCAAGAAAACCTCGATAAACAAGAACAAAAAAAGCCAGTCAACAGACTGGCTTTCTTGTATTCATCTTAGTGCGATAAGCACATTGCGTTTAAGTAAAGGCGAACATTAACCGATAAACGAGATGTAACCCTGAAGGATAATCAGGTTAACGATATCGATAAAGAAGGCACCAACAATTGGCACCACCATGAACGCCTGTGGTGAAGGACCAAAACGGTTCACCAAAGAGCCCATGTTCATTACCGCTGTTGGTGTTGCACCTAGGCCGAAACCACAGTGACCACCTGCCATAACCGCTGCGTCGTAGTTAGAACCCATTACTTTGAACGTCACAAAGTAAGAGAAGATACCTAACACAACCGCCTGAACCGCCAGGATAACCAAGAACGGAATCGCAAGGTCAAATATGTTCCAAAGCTTAAGGCTCATTAGCGCCATTGCTAGGAACAGTGACAATGACACCGTACCAAGAATATCGACCGTTTCGCTGTCAGTCTTATGCAGCTTAGTCACTTCAAACACGTTAGTGATGAACACACCGATAAACAACGCGTAAACGAAGTCAGGAATCATCAACCAAGAAATTTCAAAAGTCGCCACCCACTGCTCTAGGTACTTCGCACCCGTGATACAGATAAGAAGGATGAACAACACTTCAATCACCTTCTTCGCCGTCACTTTGTCTTCTTCATACTCGTTGTAAGTAACAAGTTCAGGGAAGCGTTCATGTGTTTGCGTGCCAGTGCCGTACTCAGATTCAAGCTGGTTTTTATCAATCAGCTTTTGCGCCACTGGGCTACCGATAATACCACCGATGATCAAACCAAAGGTCGCTGAAGCCATCGCGATTTCTAGCGTATTTGCAATGCCAAACGTGTCTGCAAAAGTTTGAGACCAAGCCGCGCCTGTGCCGTGACCGCCCGAAAGGGTGATAGAGCCAGCAATCAAACCCATCAAGGGTTCAAGGCCTAGTGCCGTAGCTAAGGTTACGCCTACACCGTTTTGGATAATGATGTAAACCGACGCTACCCCTAAGAATAGGAATACCTTAGCACCACCTTTTATCAGCTGCGTGTAGTTCGCCGCAAGACCGACCGTTGCAAAGAACATCAACATAAACGTGTTCTGCAGGGGCAAGGAAAACTCAAGATCAAGGCCGTTAAAGTGCAGGGCTGTAATAGCAAAAGCGACAATCAATCCGCCGACAATGGGCTCTGGAATGTTGTACTTTTTGAGAATCGGAAGCTTTGCATTGACGAAATGACCTAGAAACAAAACACTAATCGCGATTAGGAAGGATTCTAGTGGTCCAATTGAAATTAATTGATTCATATAACCTCTATTTTTTTACGTTCTCATCTTCCCTAATGAGTCTAGTTTTATCTGTAATTATTTGTGCTGCTCTACCTATATTTATACAAACTGGAGAGAAAGTGTGGATTCGAAAAGCGAACACATTACTGCGATCGCTTAGTACCATGTTAGTAGCACGTTAACTTTTATAGGAGATAAAAGGATTTGTGACAACAATCACCTCCTAAAAGTTGAAAACGGCGTGAGTATCTATGCCGCTGACTCTGCTTTCTTAATACCTAAAAAAGCAAAAAGGAGCTATTTCTAGCTCCTCTTTCATCACCATCGCTGGTAATTAGAATTTTTTCGGTGCGTAACCAGTCATAACCTCAATGCGAAGTTCTTTACCGATCTTCGTCATTGGGTGAACAATTACGAGTCCTTTAACAGACTTTTTAAGTTTACCCATATCCGCTTGCTCAGCCTTAGTGATCTCACGGCTAAATGGCATATCAACCAGAGACTTACGCTCTTGGTTCACATCATAGCTTTCTTTGTGTTTAAGCTGGGCAATTTTCTTAGTTAGCTTCTTAATCTCTTCCTCGAACTGACGAACAACAGGACGATCATTACGAGTTTTAGCAGCATCTAACTTGTGGCGACACTTGTCTAGACGGTTGTTAATTTGTTGAAGTTCGTTTTTAACACTCATAATAATTTCCTAAGATTAAACAAGCCAATTCGGATTGGGGCGCGGAGTATAGCACAAGGGTTGTGTTGAACCGAAATTTATCTGTTAATTACCAATAGAAACGAATCACATCGACACCGCTCATTCAGCTTACTTATTCTTTGTGGCGAATCTCTAAGCGGATTATTCATTGATAGGATAGCGCCTACTTCAAAAATTGCAGTCCTCGATGCATCAAAATTCCGTCTAAACTTATACTCTAACGCAATAACTAAATCAGGGTACACAGCTTGGAGTTGTTACCCCCAGCACGACTCTGAATCGCAACGTAATCACAAGGATAGCCGATGACATTATTGAAACGAACATTGACCTGCAGCCTAGCCCTGAGTGCAATGTTTGCCACAACTTATGCATCTAGTGAACAAGCCACCCAAAGTAACCTAATCGTCGAGTACTCTACACCGCAAAATACCGAAGAAGAGCAGCTCAAACGAGAGATTCAAAGCAGTGGCGTTAATGACACCGTGGTCGACCTATCAAACCAACTCTTCATGTTTGAGAAGCCATTAACCATTCAATATGGCGGGGAAGAAGGACCACTCTACGATCCACAAACCCATCAAGTACTGATCCCTTACAGTTTTTACGCTGAGTCACTCAATTACTTTGAGAAGAACCAATACGAAAAAGAGTATGGGAAATCTGCGCAAACCGGCGCTATTGATACCTTGCTGCACACCCTGCTACACGAGACTGGGCATGCGTATATCGAAGATCAGAACATTGCCATATTGGGTAAAGAAGAAGATGCGGTTGATAACCTAGCAACCGTGCTACTGCTTAACTACGTAGAGCATGGGGCCGACGCTGCTATCAGCGCTGCAGACATGTTCGCTTTCGAGTCAGAAGACCGCCCAGAGTATTACGACTTGGGGGAATACATCGACGAGCACAGTTTCGACCTGCAGCGTTACTTCTCCACGTTATGCTTGGTGTATGGCAGCGATCCCGATGCCTATAAGAACTTGCTCGATGAAGTGGAAAACGACTATTTGAAAGACAGAAAAGAGTTCTGCGTTGAGCACTTTGACGTGATCAATGAAAATTGGCATCAGTATTTAAAAAAGAGTGACGATGCTTAGATACTTAAAGGTTAGTGTCGAGAACTAGGAAAACGGCTTTGGCATCAAATTCCAAAGCCGTCACTCGATAGATTGGCTTAAGTCTTACGTGTTAAGAGTTAAGAGTTAAGAGTTAAGAGTTAAGAGTTAAGAGCTTAAACCCTAGACGTTCACTTTGTACTTCAGATCTTGTGCTTCATCGCCCGTCATCCCTCGAAAACCCCAACAATGTGAAGGCTGCTCTTTAATGGTGATTTCAATATCAATCGGAGAGATAGCTAACTGCTTCTCTATCTCAGAAAATATCTTCTTAATTAAGCGCTTTTTGGTGTTTACCGCTCGACCTTCCATCATATTTATCTCAATGACGGTATAGGCTTCTGTTCTTCCTTCCGGGTAAAAGAAGTCATCTCGTTCCAATGGCACAAACCGATGTGCTCGCTTGTCATCGGGTAAACCCATTTCACTGTTCAAGCACTGCTGCAACACATTAGAGAGCTGCAACTTAATTGGATTTAAGCACTCTTTGATACCATAAATAACAATCATGACCATTCCTTTGATGCGATGTTAGGTATAGAAGAACGTCAGATATAAGCATCGTCTGGCGACTACCCATTCGCTTACTATTTGTACATATATTACATAATGACGCGTATGAAAAAAGGTAAAAACAGTGAATTTATGAACAGGTGCAACAAAATACCTATCCCTTTACGAACATAAGCCGAAGCGAATTGATCGAACACCACCCTCCCCGCGTATATCTTCTCAAATCACATTTGAACTAAGGAGTACTATGTGCCGAATTCACCTAGGAAGACCACGCGGACAGACGCCGAACCAAAAACACCCGTAGAGTCTTCTCTGGAGCTCGCTGTGTTTCCCCTCCCCATCTTCCTTTTACCGGGAGGCAGACAAAGACTGCGCATTTTTGAGCCAAAGTATCTCGCAATGGTCGCTCACGCAGCGCAGGGCGATGGTTTCATTATCGCCACTCAAGACAAATCTAACTCTGATCATCTCAGCTCTTGGGGAACAAAGGTGACCATCGTCGACTTCAATATGTCGGACGACCAGATATTAGAAATTGATGTCGAAGGCGAAAAGTTGGTGCAATTGCATGGGTCGTTTCGAGACGATGATGACCTGATTAAAAGTAAGTTCAGCTTGTTGCCTCACTGGCCTACCGATGAATATAAAGTGCCTAACGTGTTTACCGCTTTTTTGGTTCAGTTGTTTCGCGACCACGATTCGATAAGAACACTCTATCCCACTCCTGATTTTGAGAGCCCACAATGGATCTGTGCGCGATTGCTCGAAATGATGCCTATCCCACTGGAAAAGAAAACAGAATTTACTGAGCCAGCCAGTTTTCCGTCTCTAGTTCCTTTTTTGAATCAAATCATTACGGGGCAATAAGCACTTTTCTTCACTATAATTTTGTATAGTAGAAATTAATTTAAATTAAAGTGATCCCGACTTTCTCCTTCCACGTAGTGCCCATCAAATTCGCATGATGGTTAGTTACTATGCAAGTGGAAAGCAGAAGTTCAGGGAACGGCAAGGAGCATGTCATTATTCCCGATAACAAAGTACCTACAGACAACAAAGTACCGACAGAGCTCTCGAGCTGGCTGGTGTTGGTTGGTACAGACCGAGACAAGCAGGCGTTCACCTGTTTGTTCAAGTTCTTCGCTCCTAAGATCAAGCGTTTTGGTATCAGTAAGTTGGGTGGCGAAGCTGCTGCAAACGAGCTAGTTCAAGACACGATGACTAATGTTTGGAAGAAAGCACATCTCTACAATGTAGATAAAGGCGCTGCGTCCACTTGGGTCTACACGGTAATGCGTAATGCAGCATTCGACATGTTGCGCAAAGTGAAAGCGAAAGCCGAACAAACGATAGCCGACGATATCTGGCCAATCGATGCGATGGTAGCCGAGTCTCAAAGCGAAGATTTGCCATTCGGTGACCATTTGATGAGCCGACACGTAATGACTCAAATAGAAAAGTTGCCTCTCGCTCAGAAAACCATCGTCAAAGGCGTTTACTTTCAAGAGCTCTCTCAAGAGCAACTCGCTCAGCAACTTGGCGTCCCACTTGGAACAGTGAAATCACGTCTGAGACTCGCTTTAGCCAAATTAAAAGTTCACATGGGGGAACAAGACCATGATTAAACATCACCCAAACGCGGCAATCTTGAAAGACTTCGTCGATGGCACGTTGGCTGATTCAGTTTCTTTGATTGTTTCTAGCCATGTAGAGCTGTGTGAACACTGCCAACAACAAGTCAAGCAGCTTACAGCTGTAGCAGCGAATAATGCTTTTGACGCAGAGCCAGTATTCTCAAATGAAGATCTAGACAGCTTCTCAATGGACGACATGGACTTTGATTTTGACGCGATAGAGCAAATCACAGCTGATACTTCTCAGTCTGTTGAAGTGACTCCAGAGGTTCAGAAAGTAACTGTTGCTGGCACGACATTCACAATCCCTCGCGCTCTAAACTCAGTAGCGAGAAAGGACTGGATGAACCTAGGCAAAATTTCACGAGCAAGACTCGATTTTGCTGACGAAGCACACCACACCAGCTTGTTGCACATCGACAAAGATGGACAAGTGCCTTGCCACACCCACAAAGGCTTCGAGATCACGCTTCTTCTAGAGGGCAGTTTCGAAGACGAAATGGGCGTTTACAACAAAGGTGACTTCATCTGGTTGGATGGCAATCACACTCATCAACCGGCAACAAAAGAAGGTTGTGTCTGTTTAACCGTTTCAAGTGATGCGCTTTACTTCACAAAAGGTGTGAGCCAACTATTCAATCCACTTGGAAAATATATCTATTAACCCAGTTGCAGGCTATAAATATACAGGATGGCATAAAGCTATCCTGTATATCGTCAATACATCTGAATAAAAACAACTACGGTGTCAAAGTAAAAACACACCCAGCTCTGTAAATACGATTAGCAATGTTGAACTATAAGAAAAAGCTCAGAGCAAGAGCAAAGGAGTTGGCCAATGGAAAAGAAAATCAAAATCGGTATCAGTGCATGTGTTGCTGGACATAAAGTACGTTTCGACACAGGTCATAAACGCTCTCGTTTTTGTACAGACGACCTAGCAGACTACGTGGAATTGGAACCTGTTTGCCCAGAGATGGCTGTTGGTCTTCCAACCCCTCGTCCAACCATTCGTCAAACAAGAATGCTAGATGACATCATCCATGTTTCTCGCCCTGATGGCTCAGGTGATGTGACCAACGAACTGATCGAGTTCGGTCAAAACTACTCAAAGAAAAACCAACACATTGCTGGCTTTATTGTGTGTCAAAAAAGCCCAACCTGCGGCATGGAGCGCGTGAAGGTGTACCACCACCATGGTCGCGGCTCTGAATCGACAGGCATAGGCATGTTCACCCAACAAATTATGGACGGCAACCCGTTACTTCCCGTTGAAGAAAACGGCCGCCTTAACGATCCCATTTTGCGTGAAAACTTCATGACTCGAGTGTTCACTTACCAAAAATGGCTCGATCTTGTGGATGAAGGTGTGACCAAGCACAAACTGATTCAGTTCCACAGCGCCCACAAATATCTAGTCATGTGTCACCACGTTGAGGGTTACAAAAGCTTAGGCAAACTGCTAGCGGGTAATGATTTAGATATCGACGAACTAGCGGCTCAATACATCGAAGGCTTGATGACGGCGTTGTCTCATCACGCGAATCGAGGCAGTCACGCCAATACGCTGCATCATTTGCAGGGTTACTTTAAAAAACAACTGAGTAGCGCTCACAAGCAAGAGCTGACCAACCAGATCGCATCATTCAGAGAGGGCGTTGTTCCACTGCTAGTGCCACTGACACTGATCAATCACTACCTGATGGAATACCCGAACGAATACCTAGAATCACAGGTTTACCTAAACCCGCACCCTCAAGAACTTAAACTGAGATACGGATATTGAGCGACATACTATGGATACGACGAGACCTGCGGATTCACGATAACCCAGCGCTCGTCGCGGCAGTTGAAAACGGCGTAACGACCGCCGTTTTCATTTCAACGCCTCAAACGTGGCGGCAACACCACCTTGCGCCGATCAAAGCTGATTTCATCTATCGTCATCTAAAACAACTCGATTCCCAGCTCGCTGAATTCGGGATAACGTTGCTTCACCTGAAAGCTAGCGACTTTGACGACCAATCCAAACAGCTCATCGATTTGTGCCAGCAGCTTGATGCCAAGTGCGTCTACGCTAACTCTGAACCAGAGGTCGATGAACAAGCTCGCGATAAAAAGCTGATTTCAAGCGGCCTAAACCTGAAGATCAGCGATTGTGACGTTATGCTGCCACTCGGTAGCGTTCTCAACAAACAAGGCGAGATGTTCAAAGTCTTTACGCCCTTTAAGAACGCTTGGTTAAAAGAAGTTCAGGTGAAAGGCATCATCTGCAGTCCAGCTCCTGTCGAGTCAGCTGAACGTTCACAAACACAGCTTCCTGACGACTTACAAGCCTTAACCATCTCTGCTGACTATGATTTCGATTTTCCGCGTGTTGATTCGAGTCGCTGGCCATTAAGCCAAGATGTATTGGGCAATGTGATCCCCAATTTTTTAGGCAATAAAGTCAACGACTACGCACGTCTGAGAGATATTCCCTCAGTTAAAGGAACATCGGGGCTATCACCTTATTTAGCGATTGGCGCCGTGAGCCCACGTTGGTTAGCGATTCAATTGATTCAGCAGCAACCCGATCTGTTATTTGATACGCAATTACCGGCCTTTTGTTGGCTCAATGAATTGATTTGGCGAGATTTTTATAAGCATTTGATGTTCCACCACCCTAAACTGGTCAAAGGTGCTAACTTTCAGCAAAAATACAATGGTTTAGATTGGTATCACGATCATCCTAGCTTCAAAGCTTGGTGCGAAGGAAAAACAGGATATCCATTGGTTGATGCCGCAATGCGTCAACTGGTTGAAACGGGCTGGATGCACAACAGACTAAGAATGGTGGTGGCAAGCTTCCTAACCAAGCACCTGCTTATTGACTGGCGTTGGGGCGAGCGTTTCTTTATGTCGCACCTTATCGACGGAGACTTTAGTGCCAACAATGGTGGCTGGCAGTGGGCTTCAAGTACTGGCTGTGATGCTCAACCTTACTTCCGAATTTTCAATCCAATCACTCAGAGTGAAAAGTTTGATCCAAAAGGAATTTTTATTCGTAAGTACATACCAGAGCTGCAAAATATCCCAGATAAGCATGTACATTTCCCACATGACTTTATCGCTAAAAACGGAATAGACAGCGAATACTGGCAACCCATCGTTGAGCATAAAGAAGCACGATTGAGAGCCTTAGCCTTCTTCAAATAATTAGAGTGAATATTATGGATAACTCTCTATGGCTTGATAACTTTCTCAACATGTATCGAGAACTCGGAACCGACAATTTCGACGTGCTTAAGACGGTTTATCACACTGATATTGAATTCCAAGATCCGCTGCATCATGTCAGCGGTATTTCGGCGCTTACGCACTACTTCGAGAACCTCTACACCCAAGTAACCAGCTGTTACTTTCATATCGAACACACTTTCGAAGCGAACGACGAAGCTTCCGTTTACTGGACGATGCAGTTTGCTCACAAGCAATTAAATGGGCAAAAGCCAATCGAAGTACAAGGGCACAGCCACCTTAAGATGCTCGACGGTCAAGTGGTCTACCACAGAGACTACCTCGACGTCGGCTCTATGTTGTACGAACACATTCCAGTACTGGGCTGCGCGATCAAATCCATCAAAAAGAGGGCGAGCCGATAATGCATATTATGATTACAGGCGCGACCTCAGGTATCGGCCAATCCCTAGCTAAAGATTACGCTCAGCAAGGGCATCAGGTGATTGCTTGTGGCCGCAACTCAGACAAGCTGCAAGCCTTAGTTGATTCTCACGATACAGACATCGCGCATTCATCAATTACACCGCTCTGTTTCGATCTGACTGATTACCACAACTTTCCAGAACTCGACCAAGACAAGCCGCTCGACCTGCTGATTTTAAATGCAGGTGATTGTGAGTACATCGACGACCCAGTGAACTTTGATGCCGAGCTATTCGAGCGCGTCATCAACATAAACCTAATTTCAATTGGCTACGCCCTTAAAGCTTGGTTAAAAAACATCAAGCCCGGCGGCCGTTTGGTTTTAGTCAGCTCCAGCGCCAGCTTTTTACCTTTGCCAAGAGCCGAGGCTTATGGCGCTTCAAAGGCAGCCCTCACCTACTTAGGCAGAACACTTTCGGTTGATCTGGCAACGCACAACATTCATGTCTCAATTGTGCACCCTGGCTTTGTTGAAACGCCATTAACCGAGCGAAATACGTTCTCTATGCCTATGATTATTAGTAGTGAGGCCGCAACTCAGCGAATCGTAAATGGTATCGCTCAAGGAAAGAGTGAAATCGATTTCCCAAGACGATTCATCATGTTGATGAAGCTACTAAGAATGCTCCCAACTCCAGTTTGGCAAAAACTCGCTTCAAGGATGGTATAACAATGAAGAAAATCGCCATTATTGGTTCAGGTATCTCTGGACTCACTTGCGCGCATATATTAGATAAGCACCACGACATAACAGTATTCGAAAAGAATGATTACGTTGGGGGGCACACCGCGACCGTTGATATTGAACATCAAGGCTCGGCGTTTTCGATAGATACAGGTTTCATCGTATTCAACGATCGAACCTACCCGAATTTCAATCAGCTTCTAGAACAACTCGATGTCGAAAGGCAACCGACTGAGATGAGCTTCAGCGTCCACAACACGACGACCAAGTTTGAATACAACGGCCACAGCATTAATTCGTTATTCGCGCAGAGGAGCAACATCTTCAAACCTCAGTTCTGGTCTTTAGTGTCTGACATTCTCAAGTTCAACAAGCTGTGTAAGGCTCAGTTTGAAAGCAATGAATTCACACCAGACGTTACCCTTGGCAGTTTCCTACGAGATAATCAATTTTCCGACTTTTTCAGCCAGCACTACATCTTACCGATGGGCGCGGCGATTTGGTCGACAAGCTTGGAAGAAATGGAAGAGTTTGAGCTCAAGTTCTTCATTCAGTTTTTCTACAACCATGGATTGCTCGATATCGCGAACCGTCCTCAGTGGTATGTGATACCAAAGGGATCGCGTTCTTATGTTGAAATCATCCTTTCACGCCTAAGTAAGACTGTTGCACTGAATACATCGATTAAACAAGTGACTCGCCAAGAAACAGGCGTCACGATTGAATTTGAAGATGGCAGCGCACAAGGTTTCGACGAAGTAATCTTTGCTTGCCACTCAGACCAAGCCTTACGCTTGCTTGGTGATGCAACAGAACAAGAGCAACAGGTACTGGGCGAGATCCCATACAGCCGCAATGAAGTGGTTCTGCACACCGATACTCGCTTGTTACCAGACAGAAAACTGGCTTGGGCAAGCTGGAACTACATGTTGGATGGCGACAGTAAACGACCTGCCTGTGTCACGTACAACATGAACATTCTGCAAGGCATCGAAAGCCAAGACACCTTCTGTGTCACCTTGAATCAAAGCGAAGCCATCGACCCAGAAAAAATTATTCGCAGCTTTGTTTATCATCACCCGGTACTTAATTCGAACACGGTCGAAGCTCAGCACAAGCGTGAGCAAATCTGTGGCAAAAACCAGACGCACTTTGCTGGCGCTTATTGGTATAACGGCTTCCATGAAGACGGTGTCCACAGTGCACTCGATGTGACCAAACGCTTCGGTTTAGATTTGAGTACGAGTTCCGCGCTATGAACAGTCAAACCCTGACACCCGAGATGGGGATCGCATCCGAAAAGAGTGAAGAGCTCAGCGGTATCTATTGGGGTAACGTCAGACATCGCCGCTTTGGCGACATCACTCATGAGTTCAGCTATCAGCTGTATATGATGGGGTTAGATCTTGATGAGCTGCCCCAAACCACAGCGCGCAGTGCGCTGTTCGGAACTCGTTGGTACAACCCGATTCGCTTTGTCGAATCGGATTATCTCGCTGAAAAAAAAGAAAATGTCACCACGGATGAACCAAAATCACTTAAGCAACGTATAGCTTCCAAAGTGCAACAACTTGGTGGGGTTTGGTCTGATTCAAACCGTGTGACGATGCTGGCTCAGTGCCGCTGTTTAGGCATCTACTTCAGCCCAATCAACTGTTTCTTCTGTTATGACGAGACTGGAGATTGTAAGTACATGTTGGCTGAGGTGAGTAACACGCCTTGGCGAGAAAGACACTACTATCTCATCGACATGCACCAAGAATTGAAGGTAAAAAAAGAGTTTCACGTTTCGCCGTTCATGGATTTGAACATGACTTATTTTTGGAAGATTAAGCCACCAGCGAAACGCACGTTAGTTCACATTGAAAGCCGCCGAGACGACAAGCTTTTCGATGCGACACTAGCCCTGACGAAGCAGTCAGTAACCAAGACAAACATTAGACGAACGGTATTCAAGATTCCGGCGATGACGATAAAAGTCGTGATGGGAATTTATTATCAGGCTCTCAAATTATTCCTGAAAAAAGTACCGTTTGTGGCGCATCCAGACTCAACGTCTTAAGCGCACATGAAAGAACTCAATTGAAGCTTGGGTTCGCTCCAATCAAGGAGCAGAACTCAGCTTAGTTGGCACAAAATATTAGAATGAGTTATCAGCGAGGTTTACATGGAACAGCTTGCCAAACAAAACAACAATATTGAACAACAAGCTAAAGCCGTTGCTGTTTCAAGCAACTGTAAATATCGAGCTTTAATCTTCAAGGTGTTAGAAAGCCTGCAATTCGCGACGCTCGAGATCATTGAGCGAGACCAGCATTCGGTGTTCGGTGATCGAGAAGCAGACTTGAAAGGTCGAATCGTGATTCATGATGCGACCTTTTTTAGAGATGTGGTCATCAACGGCAGTATCGGCGCATCTGAAGCGTACATCGATGGTAAATGGACCAGCCCAAATCTAACGCGTGTGATTCAAATCATGGCTCGTAACCAAGCCCAATTGGATGAGCTTGATGACAAGACACAATGGATTTCTCGCATCAAAAACCTATTGCTGCGCCGTAAGAATGCCAACACCGAGCAAGGCTCTAAGCGAAATATTCTCGCCCACTACGACATTGGCAACGAACTGTATGAGCGCTTCTTAGATAGCTCGATGCAGTACTCTTCCGCAATCTACAGCGAAGACGCAGAAACCTTGTCGAAGGCTCAACAAAACAAAATGAAAACCATCTGTGAGCGACTAGAACTGTCTGAGAAAGATAGCGTGGTCGAGATAGGCACAGGGTGGGGCGGCTTAGCCATCTTCATGGCGCAACACTACGGTTGCCACGTCACCACTACCACGATCTCAGATGCCCAACATGCACTTGCTGAACAGAGAGTAAAAGCGCTTGGTTTAACCGACAAAATCACCCTGCTCAAAGAGGATTATCGCAATCTCACTGGTGAGTATGACAAGTTGGTTTCGATCGAGATGATAGAGGCGGTCGGACATGAGTATCTACAAACCTTCTTTGAAAAATGTTCCTCGCTACTTAAGCCCTCAGGCAAGATGCTGATTCAAGCAATTACTATTGCTGACAGCCGTTACGACAAATACCGTAAAGGTGTCGACTTTATTCAGAAGTACATCTTCCCCGGCGGTTGCCTACCTTCTGTTTCAGTGATGACCCAACACCTTGCGACCAGCACCGACCTTGTGGTTCAAGAAATTGATGACATTGGCCTGCACTACGCTCGAACGCTGAATGATTGGAACATCGCCTTTGAAAATAGTTGGGAAGAGCTAGAGTCTCTCGGCTATTCAGAAGAGTTTAAACGCTTATGGACCTTCTACTTCTGCTACTGTGAAGGCGCATTCAAAGAGCGCGTGATCAGCACTCACCATGTAGTCGCAAGAAAACCTCGTTACTTTGGAGAAAAAGATGAAGCGGTTTTGGATTATTAATCTCGTACTGTTTCAAGCGACCTGGGTTTGCAGTGCTTTCTTTACCGCGCAAGCCCCGTTCGTCACACCACTGATTGTAGTGGTTCACTTCCTTCTATCACCGACTCGCAGTAGCGATTTGAAGATACTCATTTTATTACCATTGGGGCTATTGCTTGATAGCCTCTTACTCCACTTCGGCGTGTTTGCCGTCGACTCTGAAATTGCGAATCAATCGTGGTTCCCGGTGTGGCTTGTCTGCCTGTGGATCATGTTCTTAATCAGTTTTAACCACAGCCTAAATTGGCTTTTAAAATGCTCGAAAGTGATCTTGTTTGTCATAGGGTTCGTAGCAGGTACTAGTAGTTATTGGGGAGGCATCAAAGCAGGTGCTCTTCTTACTACTTGGCCAGATGCATCGGTAGTTGCTGCCCTTGCAATAAGTTGGGGGATTTTGTTGCCCTTACTGGTGGCCGCCTACTCCAACTTAATACAACCTAAAATGGCAATAACGAGGTGACTTATGGCTTATCCACGCAACCCGACACAAACGTTCAAACCTGAGCGAGGTATTGTTCGCGCTCATCAGCAAGCAAAAAACACACTTCTAAGCTTTATTACTCTCCCGTTAATCTTTGCTGCGCTGTTATTTGCCGGACACGCTAGAGCCTCTGCTGTCGATGATCTGAACAAACGTGGTGAGGGTGAAATGAGTTACCTGTTTTGGACTCTCTACTCGGCAGAATTCTACGCAACTCCAACCAACTCCGAACGAGCTTTGAAGCTTGAGTATTACCGCTCTATCGATAGCAAAGACCTCGTAGACGCTACCGAAGATCAGTGGAACAAGCTTGGCTACTCTGACAGCAACATTCAACGATGGTTGAAACCCTTGTACGCGATGTGGCCGAACGTGGAAGAAGGAAGCACACTCACGATTCGTGTCGCTGAAGATAACGTAAGTCGTTTTTATTTCGATGAACAACCGATCGGCACCATCCAAGACAAGCAATTTGGTGAAGCCTTTCTAGCGATTTGGTTGTCTGAAAACACCTCTGAACCCGGTCTTCGTAAACAACTTTTAGGTTTGAACAAATGAATCCAAAAACAACAATAATAAAATTTGCTCTGGCATTTTTTTCACTCACTTGGCTAGTGGGCTGTGGCTCTGCAAGTTTAGAAGACCATGTCGACACTACGCCAGAGCTCAAGCTTGAAACCTTTTTTAATGGCGAGCTAATGGCCTACGGCATGGTGCTAGACCGCTCTGGTAACTTACTGCGCCGCTTTGATGCCAAACTGATCGCGACTTGGGACGGTGACAACGGAGAAATAAAAGAGTGGTTCTCTTTTGCTGATGGCGAGCGCTCAACTCGCGTTTGGAATCTAATCAAAACGGGCGAAAACACCTATTCTGGGACTGCCAACGATGTCGTTGGAACCGCTTATGGTGAAACCCAAGGTTCTGCGCTGTATTGGAAATATGACTTAGAGATTGAAGTAGACGGCAGCACCTATGAAGTGGTGCTCGATGATTGGATGTTCTTAATGGACGATAAACGCTTGTTCAACAAGACTGAGATGTCTAAGTTTGGCTTTAAAGTCGGAGAGGTCATCTTATACATCGAGAAGATTTGATGTAACTGCCGTTTCTGATTCTTAGTTTTAAAACGATGACTACATCTACAGTACGTAACAAAACAGCCCACAACGAAAATTGTGGGCTGTTTTGTTTGATCCCTCGAATAGCATACCTGCATGCTCAAGCCATTGTGCTAAGATGCGCCACCAGCATACAAATGGACTAGACTGACACTAAGCAGTCCCCATTTGTTTCGCTAAGCGTAGATTCCCTACCATGAATAATTGAAAAGGCTTTAAAGCATGAGCAAGTTGACCTCAGCGGAGCGTAAAGCTCGCGACAATGAACGTTTCTCACAACGCGTAAACGACCGCAGAGAAAAAGGTGAAGACGTAGTTGCTTACGCACTGACCAACAAAAAAGCTGTAAAATTCCTGACTAAGTCAGAGAAAAAACGTTTCAACGAAACGAGAGCGACTCTGCAAGAAGAGAAGCGAGTGAAAGAACAAGAAGAGCTTAACCGAATCGAAGACGCGTTCACGATCAAACAGTTCGACGACGAATAATCACTTATGATTACTCAAAAGCGCTGGCTCTATGCCGGCGCTTTTACTTGTTAGTTCTGCTACTTTTTGGCTGTGTTATTTCTGACCAAACCAGTCGATTCTTAACGACTTTCCCCACACTCTTATTCCCCTACGGCTCAACCGATCACCCAACCTATCAACCAGGCTATCGATCAACTTTAGCCATAGATCTCAGAAAATCTTAGCCTAGCCCCTTACTATCTCGAATCAACTCTACAAATTGAAGACAGTATGATTTTAATTACCGGATCAAGCAGCGGTTTAGGCGCAGCTCTCGCGAAACAATATGCTAACGCCGACGCTCAGCGCGTAGCCATTACAGGTCGCAATGCACAACGTTTAGCAGAAGTGGCGCAAGGCCTACCTGCGAATACCATTAGCCAAGCGTGTGATCTCTGTGACCCGCACTCAGTGAGCGAGTTATTGGATGCGTTACCTGAAATGCCGAAACTGGTGATCCACAGCGCTGGCAGTGGGTACTTCGGTAAGATAGAACAGCAAGATCCAACCATCATCAGCGACATGCTGAAGAACAATATTGAGTCTTCGATCTTTTTGATTCGCGAGCTTGTACAGCGCTACAAAGATCAATCGGTCACCATCGCTGTGGTGATGTCGACGGCGGCACAAGGTGCTAAAGCGGAAGAGTCCACCTACTGCGCGGCAAAATGGGCCGTGAAAGGCTTTATCGAATCGGTAAGGTTAGAGCTAAAAGGTCACCCGATGAAAATCGTGGCGGTTTACCCTGGAGGAATGGCGACCGAGTTTTGGAATACAAGCGGTAAAGGCATGGATACCTCGAGCTTTATGACCGCGCAAGAAGCCGCTCAGATGCTACAACAGGCGTTGACCAGCACAGAGCATGGATTCGTGTCAGATATCACGATAAACCGCGGCTAGCAGGTAAACAGCTCGCTTAATCGGTAAATAGAGCGACACATTACCAAAGAAATGATTAGAGTAATTATTTGTGAGGGTGAGCATGAAAGTGTGCGACAATGCTCGGCGTAAATTCATATTCAAGGTTTATTATGAAACTTCTAGTTCGTAACCTATCGCGCTCTACCTCTGAGCAAGACATCCGTGTGCTATTTTCTGAGTTTGGCTCAGTAAAAGAGTGCAGCCTAGTTTTAGACCAAGAAACTGGCGACTCAAAAGGCTTCGCTTTTGTTGAAATACCAGAGCAAGAAGAAGCTAAAGCGGCACTAAACAAGCTGAACTTGTCAAAGCTTGGCAAAAACACGATTCGTGTAAAAGTAGCGAACTCTTAATCGATTCAATGCTTCATAAGCCGCATGGCTTAGCTTAACAGCAGCACAGATGATAAAGCCCGTAACGATATGACGTTTTCCAGCGCAATATCGTTACGGGCTTTTTGCTGCTCGCAATTCTCTTTTCACACGATTTGAATACGCCTACAGACCTTCATGTTCATCAATAGCACGTCTTGCTTCGGCCATTGAACATCCAGATTCCATCACCAGCTGAGCCACAGTCATTGAAGGTGTAGCGGCCAACAGAGATGCCAAACACACCACGGGTTTAGGCAGCACTTTGTCGATTGCAATTGCTATCCAACCGTCTTTTTCATGGGTTAACATCGTTTTAAATTCAACGAGTTGATACTCTTGAGCGACCAACAGCCAATTACGCGAACGACGAACTCGTTTCAACTGACATCCACATTCCGCAGCATTCACCATCACTTGGCTTTTATCACTCACACGATGTACAAAACTATTCAATGGGACGCTAAACATAACTCTCTGCTAATCAATCTATTCCTACCATTCAAGAGCTCTCTACCTATCTCTCAAAACTTTCTAACTGTCACTCAATTAAAACCGTACGTAGGATTACACAGACACAAAAAAACCGCCAGTGATGCACTAAGCAACCTCGCGGTTTTTGGATGTTAACGTGTGTGGTTTACGCTTTAGTTTCTACCACAATGTCCGTTTTTACCGAGTTCGCGATAAAGCAGTTTTTGTGCGCCAAGTGGTGCAGTTTGTCGAGCTGCTTGGCGGTGGGCTTTTTGGTACCTAAAAACACAATTTTAGGGCGCAGAGTCACCTTAGTGACCGATGAGCGGCCAGATTCATCTTCTTCCAGCACACCAATCGCATCATCGACATAGGAGTCGATCACGTACTTCTGCTTTGCGGCAATGCCCAAAAACGTCAGCATATGGCAGCTAGAAAGTGCCGCGATAAACGCTTCTTCTGGATCAACATTCGCTTCCACCGAAAACGGCAGTGGCACAACATGTGGAGAGGACGAAGCAGGCACAGTGACACCACCATCGAACTCCCACGTATGACCTCGACTGTATTGATTGTCGCTAAAGACTTCATCTTCTGCTTTTTTCCAGCGAATGATCGCTCCGTATTCAGACATAATTCCTTCCTTTTTTATGCTCAATAAATTAACGATCAGCTGGATGATTGACACCATCGTTGGTCACCACATCACCAATATCAAAAGGGTTTACCCCTTCCAAACAGCCGATGTTAAAACCGTATTCATTTGGGCTAGAACGGCGTTGATGATGGGTATAGATGCCGCAGTTTGAGCAGAAATAATGCTTTGCGGTGTTGGTATTGAATTGATAAAGCTTGAGATGCTCCGCACCTTTGAGGATCTTGATGCCGTCCAGTGCAACAGAGCCCACAATCGCTCCCCTGCGACGACAGATAGAGCAATCACAGCGGCGTGGTTTTTCTATCCCGTTAGGTAAGCTGAACTCTAGTTCAACCGCACCGCAATGGCAGGTTGCCTTGTGAAAAGGTTGGATAACCGTATCTCCGACGACTTTCATTTTTCTCTCCAATCGCATCCTTATGTTGGTCGTATCATAACCAGTTCAATGTTCTCTGTCCGTACCCGGGTGTTGAGTTCGAGAGATCTGTCATGCGCTGCTTCTCGGCTAATCTAACTAGACTTTTCAACCAAATCGCCAAACCGCTCAAACAAGAAATCAAGAAACAATCGGATACGCTTCGGCTGATATTTCTTGCTGATGTACACCACATTCAAGTCGGCACTCGACACCGACATCGCGGTATTGAAGTTTTTCATGTAACCATTCAGCAGAGTAACAAGGCGTTGGTTATTGATGTCGTCTTGCACATCCAACACCGATTTAAGCGCAATGCCCTCACCTTTTAATGCCCAGTAGCGAATCACTTCACCATCATCTGAAAATCGCTTCGGCACAACCGTCACCGACTTCTTCATATCATTGTCTTGGAAGTGCCATGTCTTGAGCTCTTCATTGCTACGCAGCATGGCTAAACAGTCGTGTTCGACCAAATCTTGTGGTGTTAACGGTGTTCCATGTTTAGCAAGATATTCAGGAGAAGCGCACAACACACGTCGGCTTGGCGATAAGCGTCTGGATATCAAACTGCTGTCAACCAGTTCACCATAACGGACCACGATATCCATGCCAGATTCAGCAATATTCGAGAGGTTATCGTTCAAATACAGGTAAGGAATAACGTCCGGATACTGCTGACAAAATTCCGAGAGAATAGGAAGAATGTACTGTTTTCCGATGTCTTTTGGCGCGGCGATTTTTAACGAGCCTTTGACTTCTTTTACACCATTTTGAATCAGGTTTTCGGCCTCACTGACGTTGTCTAAAATATCCAAACACGCCTTGTGATACAGCTCCCCTGAGTCTGTCAAAGACACATGACGTGTGCTTCGATTCAACAACTTCACACCATATCGTTCTTCAAGCGCTTGAAGCCTTGCTGTCATGGTCGCAGGAGAAAGCCCTAACTCTCGCCCAGCCGCAGCTAACCCGTGATGCTTAACAATACTGACGAACATCGCCATATCTGAAAACTTATCCATACGATTCTCGCTTCCACCTCTTTGTCTTACTTCTCGATCTTAATGCTCGATTTGAATACTCAGTCACACTATTCAGGTTAACCGAATAATGAATTTATATTTTAACCAATTATCAAATTTAGTCGAATAAATATAATGGCAAACATCAACAGAACAACGCAGGAATTCAGAGCATGACTAACGAATCGACTAAACAAGAGAAACACACTTTCGTCATCATTGGTGGCACATCAGGTATCGGCAAGGCACTCGCGATGAAATTGAGAAACGAAAACAACACAGTGCACATCGCTAGCCGACATACAGGACTTGATATCAGCAATGAAAAATCAATTTGTGAATACTTTGAATCGATTGGCGTGTTTGACCACTTAATCGTAACGGCTGGCTCATCCGCTCCCGCAGGAAAAGTAACAGACGTAGCAACCGCAGACGCCAAGACAGCTTTTGACACTAAGTTTTGGGGCAGCTTAAACGTAGCCAAACATGCCGCTCGTTACATGACACCAAACGGGTCTATCACGTTCACAACTGGCATGTTGTCACGCAAAGTTGTTGCTGGTACTTACGTAAAAACCGCCATCAACGCCGCACTAGAAAGCGTAACCAAAATACTGGCGAAAGAGCTATCACCTATTCGAGTCAATGCCGTTAGCCCGGGTTTAACCATGACGGAAGCCTACAAAAACATGGACGATTCCGCTCGTACAAGCATGTACGACAACGCCAAAAACAACCTACCCGCAGGCAAGGTTGGCGAGCCTTCAGAGATAGCCATGGGTTACCTGTTCGTAATTAATAACCCATACGTCACAGGGTCAATCATCGATATCGATGGCGGCGCTCTACTCGGCTAACACTCCGCAAAGAAGCAAAGAAGCAAAGACATAAAGAACAATCGTTAGGGCGTGTATCTCACGTCCTAACAAACAAGAATTAACACAGGTACTTCACTATGAAATCAGAAGCGATCCATAAAGAAAAGATCCCATTCCAAGTTTGGATACTGACACTCGCAGCTTTTGCCATCGGCACCGCTGAGTTTGTTATTGCAGGCATCCTTCCACAAATTGCCACATCCCTTTCGATCACCGAAGGTCAAGCCGGATACCTAATCAGTGCTTACGCATTGGCTATCGTTATTGGTGGCCCGATCTTAACCATCTACCTCGCACGTTTTAACAAGAAGATGGTACTGATTGGCTTAATGGCACTGTTCATCATCGGTAATGTCTTATCAGCCCTTGCTCCTAGCTACCCACTTCTACTTGCCAGCCGTGTTATCGCAGGCTTAGTGCAAGGCCCTTTTTATGGTATCGGTGCGGTTGTTGCAACCAACTTAGTGTCTGAAAAAATGGCAGGTCGTGCCGTTGGCCAAATGTTCGCAGGCTTAACACTCGCTAACGTTCTTGGCGTTCCAGCTGGTACATGGGTCAGCTTGCAATTCGGCTGGCACACTACTTTCTTTACCGTGGCAGCACTTGGCACTATCGCGATGCTTGCCATTTTGATATCGATTAAATCGACAGGTCACAGTGAAGCGAAAGACATCAAAACTCAGCTTCTAGCGTTCAAAAACCCAATGCTGCTGATCAGCTTGGCAATCACTGCTTTTGCTTGGTCTGGCTTCATGACGCTATACGGATACCTTGCGCCAATCGCTATGCACATCACCGGCTACGGTCAAGAGTCTGTTACTTGGATCTTAGTGATTGTGGGTGTCGGCTTAATCATCGGTAACACCTTGGGCGGACGCTCTTCAGATAAAAACCTAGGCAAAGCTTCAATGTTTTGGGCCGTTGCAATGATCGTGTCATTGGTTGTAGTTGGCCTTGTGGTAGACAACAAAATCCTCTTCGTTGCAGCTGCATTTGTCTTTGGTATTGCATCATTTGCGAACGTCCCTGCCATGCAACTTCGAGTAATGAACCACGGTGGCGAAGGCCAAGAGCTAGCAGCAACTGCGAATATCTCAGCGTTTAACTTAGCCAATGCCTTTGGTGGATTCCTTGGCGGCATGGTACTCGACAGCCAACTAGGCGCAGGCATGATTCCATTCGCAGCCGTTGTTGTCCCAGTGATTGGTTTGCTGCTTATCGCCAAAGCCAACCGAGCGGGCAAGCCACAAAGCAACTCTATTTTCAGCCCAGCAGAAAGCAAATAACGCGACTTCTCGCCCCAATACAAAACGAAAGATCACAGCATTAAAACAAGGTAGAAACCATGAAAAAATTATTTGAAAAATCAGAACTGAAAGGCCTAGAACTGCAAAATCGCGTGGTTATGGCACCCATGACACGCGCTCGCACTAGCCAACCTGGAAACGTGCCCAACGACATGATGGCGACTTATTACCAACAACGAGCAAGTGCAGGACTTATCATCACTGAAGCCACACAAATTTCAGATGACTCTCAAGGTTACTCATTCACACCCGGCGTTTATACCGATGCGCAAATCGAAGGTTGGAAATCAGTCACCACAGCAGCAAAAGAGCAAGGTGCCGCGATCTTCTGCCAACTATGGCACGTAGGCCGAGTATCACACCCTACCTTTCAAAAAGGCGAGTTGCCGATTGCACCTTCAGCACTGGCACCCATAGAAACGCAGGTTTGGATCTCTGATGAGAATGGTAACGGCAACATGGTGGATTGCATCCAACCAAGAGAGATGACCCAAGCAGACATCGATCGTGTTGTTCAAGATTTTGCTAACTCAGCGAAAAAAGCAGTCGAGGCAGGGTTCAACGGAGTGGAAATACACGGTGGCAATGGCTACCTGATTGATCAGTTCCTAAGAACCAACTCAAACAAACGCACCGACAACTACGGCGGTAGCCGCGAGAACCGACTTCGCTTCCTAATCGAAGTGGTTGATGCTGTGATTGAAGAGATAGGTGCCGATAAAGTAGGTGTGCGCTTGGCGCCGTTCATCACCTTCAAAGACATGAACTGCCCATATATCGTACCAACGATTTTAGAGGCATCGAAGGCACTTCAAGATCGAGACATCGCTTACCTGCACCTATCAGAAGCCGACTGGGATGATGCTCCAGTTATCCCTGAAAGCTTCCGTGTCGAACTAAGAGCCTTGTTCTCTAACACCATCATCGTTGCCGGCAGCTACACACCACAACGCGCCGAAGAAGTACTAAGCAAAGGCTACGCCGATCTCGTCGCATTTGGTCGCCCATTCGTTGCTAACCCAGATCTAGTTTCACGCCTACAAAACGGCAGCGAACTATCAGAACTTGATGGCGCCACTCTGTTCGGCGGCAACGAAAAAGGCTACATCGATTATCCAGTGTTGTAGTGAATCTTAAATTGATAGAACTGCCTTAGATTTTCCTTCAGGCAAAAGAAAGGCTCGCATGACTAGTGCGAGCCTAATGCAGTTTAGGGGGTAAACCACAATCTGATATTAATCTGGGACTAATTATTTAACTTATGAGCCATTATGCACTTGTGCGCATTGATCTTCTATTTTTAAATGATTCACTGCAATTAATCAATCGATAAAAGTTAGCGTTTGGTCAATTTAAACCACATAGATAACAGTGGTTTAGTTAGTGATGTCTAGAAAACCATCATAAAACCCATAAAAATCAGATCTATAAGCTTCTCATTTGCCAGTAGCCTTCACCATTAGTGGCGAGTTGGCTGTGTAAATAATCGAGCGTATCTGCGACCGTTCCCGCAATGCCTTGGGGAGGATTGAACAACAGTAAACCACTGCCGATCAGGCGATCATCCCCCTTAGGATCACGAAGGCGAAGTTCCGACTTAATCGGGCTTGGCAGCAAACCATCTTTCACTGCAGTTATACAGTGGTTCAAAATCAGTGAGCTCTTGTCATCCGTGTAGAGCGGGTACCAAATTAGTGCAGATACCTTCTCAGATTGCTGATACGCCTTAACCAAGGCATCAATCACCGCGAGATATTCAGAATCGGTTTCATAGGGCGGGTCGATAACAATCAGGTGATGGTTGTCGTGTTTTGCTATGTCGTCAGGCAGTGCTTTCAAGCCATCGCCAGCGGTAATGGTGAGCTTACTTGAAACATCAAGATCGCGTTGCAGCTTCTCAATGTTGGTTTGTAATAAGTCGGCTTCATCTTGCTGAATGTCTGAAAAATAGAAGCTATCTTGGCTGCGGCCTTGTTGGTAGGTGATGGCTGCAGAACCCGGATAGAGAGAGATAAGTTGGTTCGGATTGTAGTATTCCAGCACCGACATAAAAGAAGCGAATGCCGGAGGAAGATAAGCCTTGTTTCGCCACAAGTACCCAACCCCTTCAGCAAACTCACCAGCATGATTACTTGGTGCAGTGTTGAGGTCATAACACCCTGTACCAGAGTGCGTGTCGATAACATTGAGGCGTGAATGTTGCTGCATTAATGACCGAACAAGTGCACTCAATACTGGATGCTTTAGCGCATCACCATGGTCGCCTACATGACATTGATGTCGATATTCCATTCCCTTGCCTCATTTCTACGAACGTCATCTAAACATACTTCATATCATGAGGGCTTGCCTGCTCAATCCATCGTTTTTTGAAATAGGCTCTCTTTTCTGTAACTGTTTGACTCTTATAAAAAATAAAGCCCCTCGTTTTACTATAAACGAAGGGCTTTGTTGACGTTACTGACTAAGTTGTACTGTTAACCAATAGATAACCTAAGGGTACTCACCCTCAACTTCTACCGGCGCTTTCACTTGGTAGTGACAAGGCTGTAGACCAAGTAACTTAGGCAGTGTGATACCTACTGAAACTGAAGACCACGTACCGCTGACAATACCTACAACCAGTGCAATCGCGAAACCTTGCAGCGCAGCGCCACCAAGTAGCCAAAGCGCAGATACGGTGATTAGGGTTGTACCTGAGGTCACCATGGTGCGTGAGAAGGTCGCTTTAACCGATTCGTTAAGCAGGTTATCAGTGTCACCATTTGGATTACCACGCAGCATTTCACGAACACGGTCGGCAATGATGATCGAGTCATTCAATGAATAACCTAAAATCGCCAACACAGCCGCTAACACAGTCAGGTTGAACTCGAACTGAGTAAAAGCGAACAGACCCAAGATAAGCGTCACGTCATAGATGATTGCGGCTAGGGCGCCGAGTGCTAAACGCCATTCAAAACGTACACTCAGGTACAGCATGATCATTAGGAAACACACCAATACCGCTAAGCCACCTTGGTCAACCATGTCTTGACCGACTTGAGGGCCAACCACGCTGCTGTTAAGCACTTTTACTTGGTCGCTGACAGAAGACAAAGCATCCACTAAGTTTGGCTGTGGAGCATCTGTCAGTTGGCTATAACGGATTGTCCAGCGATCCTGTTCTGCCATACCAACCACTTGCACGTCTTGTTGGAAAGCTGTATCAAGTTTTGTTTTTAACGCATCTTTGGTGACTTGATCAGAGAGCTGAACCTCGGCAACCACACCACCTGTGAAGTCCAAGCCCCAGTTAAAACCTTTCACCGCCACCAGCATCACAGAGCTCATGAACAGCACAATAGATATCGCAGACATCACCTTACGAAGGCGAGTCATATTCTTATCCGAAATATAGCTATTTGAAAAATAGCGGTCTGAAATAGTCATTTTTGAAGTACTCATGCTTAAATCCTTACATCGTGGCGTTGGTCACGCCCCCAAACCAAATTGATGATCGCTCGTGAAGCAAAAATGCCCGTGAACATACTGGTTAGAAGACCTAAGCCTAGAGTCAGAGCGAAGCCCTGAATCGGTCCATTACCAATGGTGTATAGAGCCACAGCAACGATCATGGTGGTGACGTTAGCATCGAAAATTGACGAGAATGCGCTATCGAAACCACGATCGATAGAGCTAGCAAAGCTGCGCCCTTCTTTCATCTTGTCTCGAATACGCTCGAAGATAAGCACGTTAGTGTCTACCGCCATACCGACGGTCAGTACCAAGCCCGCAATACCCGGCAGAGTTAACACCGCACCCGGTAGCAAGGCAATCAAACCAAACAACGTGGTCATGTTAACCACCAATGCACAGTTCGCGACCCAACCAAGGCGGCGGTACCATAGCGCCATAAACGTGAGAGTCAGACCAAGGCCAAGAGCCAAAGCAGCAAAGCCATTCGTTACGTTTTCAGCACCCAGAGATGGGCCAATAGTACGCTCTTCAATGATGGTAACAGGCGCTGTTAATGAACCGGCACGTAGCAATAGAGCAAGCTCTTGTGCTTCTGCCATGCTGCCTGCACCAGTGATTCTGAAGCGGCTACCCAGTTGAGATTGGATGTTCGCCACACTGATTACTTCGCTGGTTTTTTCGCTGTTACCGGCTCTGTCACGGCTGTATTCGCTGTAAACGGTCGCCATTGGCTTGCCGATGTTATGGCGAGAAAACTCAGACATTTTCTTACCACCAGAAGAATCAAGCGTGATGTTTACTTCTGCACTGCCCATTTCACCAATGCCACTGCGTGCATCGATAATGTATTCACCGCTCAGCACTGCTTTGCGAGCAACCACTACGCGATTACCATCTGAATCTTTCAGAGTTTGAGTATTGCGCGTTGCGTTGTCGTACACAGAGTAGAACGCTAATGAAGCCGTAGCACCAATCACGTCTTTCGCAGCTGCAGGGTCTTGTACACCCGGTAATTCGATACGGATACGGCTTTCACCTTGGCGTTGAATCGATGCCTCAGTGATGCCTAGCTCTTCAATACGGCTGCGCATGATCTGCAGGTTTTGTTGAACCGTTAGATTACGTAGCGTTCTTTGCTCTTCTTCAGACTGAGTTAACGTTAGCGATTTATCTGAACGGTCACGTTGCCATTGTGGGAACTCTTCGCGAATCAGTTTCTGTGCTTTCTCGAAATCGGCATCAGTACGGAAGTTAAACTCAACTTGGTTGTTCACCACTTTACCGCGTGCATAACGCACTTGGCTGGTGATTTCATCGACTACAGATTGCGCTTGTGCGTGGTAAACCGGTTCCATGTCTACTTCTAACAGGAACTGCACACCACCACGTAAATCAAGGCCTAGCTGAATCGGTGCGAAGCCCATGTCAGTCAGCCATTTCGGAGCTGCTGGCTCCATCGCTAGCGCAACCGTCGCGTTGTCCAATAGGCGCTCATTCAGCACCTCTTTAGCCTTCGCTTGTTGTTCTGCGTCTTCCAAGATTACGACTAAACGTTGGTCTTTTTGAAATGCCGATTTGGCTTGAATGCCTTCGCTCGCAAGGTATTGGGTAATTTGGCTAGCATCGATGGTCTGTTCAGAACGGTTGCTAATTTGAACCGAGGCGTTCTCGCCATACCAAGAAGGTAAAGCACTCAGAACCATAACGATGATAGTGGCGATAAGCACCACGTATTTCCACTTTGAGTAGTGGTTGATTTGTTTTCTTGGAATGCGTTTTTTCACAGTCAAGATCTCTTCTTTTTACCAATCACAGTAAATAAGTGCTCGAAAATAGCGTAGGAAAAACGCAGTGATCGAGCATTTTAACCAGCGAGGGTGACCAGTTATTTACTACGATTGGTATAACTAATGTTTTGCGAACACGATCGATAGCTGAAACCAGAACAAGCTGATTGAAAGATAGTGATGCTAAAGCTGATGTCGCTATGTTTGTCTTGGTTAACTGGCGAGCTCAATGGGCACGAGGCGACCATCGATACGACCAATTTAGGGTCAAACGATTAGCTAAGAAGTTCTCGGAAATGCGAGTATTGGATGTTGCCCTCTTTCCACCCAGAAAGCCGGGAGGACGGAGAACTCACAATACTGGTCCAGTGCAGCTTGGAATCCAACAACGGCGTGTTGAAGAGCAGGGAAGCCAGTATTGAGGGGGGAGAGAAGTCAATCAGTAGATGATAAGCAGGCTCAAGATCGGCCACGCTTTCTTGCTCGTTACTGAGCATACGTCTGAAGTTTGCTGCTTGAAGGCTTGATTCGGTGTCGTGATAGTTAGAACTGTCACCAGAAGGCACGGTGCCAAACTGAGCCTTATCGCACTCTAAGTAGCTCGACGGATTATCCGTATCAGCTTGTTTACAAAGATCATTCTGTGAAGATTGCTCTTGAGCCGAGTATATTTGAAATGGCTTAGAAGGAAACGAATAGCCGTTAGAATTCACTAAGCCAAAGCTCAGTAAAAACAACATTAAGACTAATCGGGTACCCAGTTTAAGCAATCTAATATCCAAACAACATTCTCGTAGATCGTCAATCTACAATACAAATGAAACGCTGTCTTGATTTAAAACATTTTTTTAGAAAATGATACGATGCAACCGATTAAGCGATCTCAAAATTTAGATTTACATAGATCTAAAACGGCTTAACAACAGGTGAGGCATAGACGTTATGAATGGTGGGAAAACAAGAAAGCCAAGCGGTGCTCGCTTGGCTTTGAGTTGTCTCTTTCTGTTGGTTTCAAGCTTTAGGCTTTAGGCTTTAGGCTTTAGGCTTTAGGACGCATGATGTTCTTAACCTTACGGCTATCTTCACCAAAGATGCGTTGGACAAGTTGATTCATGTCTTCCGCAGTAATCGACCTCGCCACTCGCTCAACTTGAGACAAAGCTTCGATATCGTAACCATGAAGTAAATAACGAGACAGATACCATGCTTGGTCAATAGAGCTCGTCTCGAGAGGCGTGAAGTCCGCTTCAAACTGTTTCACGACTGCGTGCATTTCCTTTTCAGAGACGCCTTGTAAAAGGTCTGCAATCACTTTATCGATCGCCACTTCAACTTGGTCAACGTTCTCCGGCGCTACCATCGCCCCGATAACCCACTCACCACTCAGCTCACTATCTGCGGATGCTGAATACGCATATGGCGAGTAATCTAAGCTCAACTCTTCACGAATATAGGTATCTAAACGAGTCGCCAGCAAGCGCTGCAGCAAGTCTTCCATGAAAACATCTTTTGCCGACATTTTAACTTCAACGCTAGGCTCAGAGATAACTCGTAGGATGTACTCTGCACTATTCACATTGTTGATCGCTAAATCAATGCGTGATTCAGATGGCTGCTTGTAAGCCACCTTAAATTCAGGAACCTCAGCTTTTTCTAATGGAATCGAAGCCAAGTATTGCTCAACCAAAGGCTTTAATTCACTTGGGTCGATGTCACCCACGATCACCAATTGGTTATGCCTCATTTGACCAAACAATTGCTGATGAAGATTAGCGACGTCTTCCACAGAAACCGCTTCAACACGTTCTTTATCAACAAAGAGGTGGCCACTGTCTTGACGATAGATATTCTGGTTTCTTGCGCGCTCAAACTGACCGACAGGGCTGCTCAAGAAAGATTCTTGACCTTGTACAAACTCCTGTTTCACTGCCTCTAACTGCTCGGGAACAATTTTAGGCGCAGTTATGAAGGTATAAAGCGCAGCAAACGTATCTTTAAGTCCGTCTTTATTGATATTAAATTCAATACCATGACGAGTATTACCAATGAAAGAATCGGCGCTAATATTTTCACGATCAAAGTACGCTAAAAGCTCAGAGCCCGTAAACTCACCGACACCACTTCGAGCGAAGGTAGGTAACGCAACCTCAACAGCTGGGTACAAGCTCGGATCCAAAGCGGCTTTTCCGCCGAGGCTCATGTACATCACCCCAACATCATCACCTGCCTCATAATCACGCAGGTACCACATGTCGATGCCATTGCTTAACGTCCACTTTTGGATGTATGGGTCAATAGACATTTGTTCAGCAAGTACAACCTCGCCTTGCGAGCTAGGTACAGCAAAAGCGCTGGCTGTTCCAATCGCAAGCGGCGCAACTCCCGCCTCGCTATACGTGGCTTTTAAACTATCGAGAGAGTTGATGATCGCGGTTCTGTCTTCGGAGTCATCCATCCCAATAACAATAAAGTAATCATCAGAAAGTAGATTCTTGATGTTGTCGTTAATCACTTCAAGGCTCAAGTTAGCGATGAAAGCTTCCAAGCTTGCTTGATAATCTTTCTGTGATTGGACGATTCGATCTGTGACTAACGCACTCACTTTGTAATTCGCGTGTTCAACACTGTCCATTTTATCCCAGTTATGCTCGATGTTATCCAGCAAGTCTTGGTAGTAGTACAGTTCGCCAGCAATATCCGTTTCCGAAACACCAAAATCACGCAATGATGCCAATGTAGAAAGCAGATCTTGTTGGATAACTTCACGGTCTCCAGCCGGAAACCCAACACTTATTGACGAATAGTAAAAAGCGCCCATTCGATAACTATCAGATGCAATCCATTGAGTCGGGAACGCGGCATCATTGAACACCGCTTCTAATCGTCGTTGAATCAATTGCTGAGCGGTTTCATCTAACCTGCGTTGATTCTGCTGAGCATGATTTTCAACTATATTTGAACCGCGGTTAAACGTCAGAGTGATGCTTGGCGCTTCTCTTCCTGCGTACTCAACATAATCATCTTCATTGAATGAGGTCGTTTTCTGTTTCTCTGGTCTCGGCGTATCGCCACGCTCCCAGCTAGAAAACTTTTCTTCAATAAGTGGAATCACAGTTTTGATGTCCACATCACCAGAAACGACCAGCTCAACTATTTGAGGTTGATACCAAGTCTGATAAAAGTTGGTGATGCCTTGAGGAGTAGCATTCACGATCGACGATTTAGTCCCTAATGCATCTTGCGATTCGTACGGGCCGCCTTCAACGAAGTAATCATAATATATATCTCCGAATGACTTATCATCGAGGCGAGCCATACGGAACTCACCAAGAACCACGCCTTTTTCTTTTTCGACTTCTGAACTTGATAGATCCAGGCCATCACCAATGTCACGCATCCACGTCAAAGCAGACTGCAATTGGATGTTATCTGGCAAATCTAACTGGTAGACCGTCTCTTCATAAGAAGTGTAGGCATTAATATCAGCACCAAAGCTAGCGCCTGCGTCTTCGAATAGACGAATCACATCATTTTGAGAGAAATTCTTACTGCCATTGAATGCCATGTGTTCCAAAAAGTGCGCGTAGCCTTCTTGTTGAGAAGTCTCTTGAATCGAACCGGCGTGCACGACTAAACGAACAGATACGGATTCTTCATGATCTGGATAAACATGATAAGTAAGGCCATTTTCTAGTTGGCCTGAAGTCCATGCCGGATCCGGCTGGATTGGCGTTTCGGTAGTTTTTGATGTTGAGCTACAGCCAACTAAGGTGAGGCATAGAGCCGTCGCTAAATAATATGTTTTCATAACAACCTCTTAATGTCATTCATCGACAATATACAGATTGAGCTAACGATTATTATTTAATATTGAACCTGATGAGTACCTTTGTGATCTAGATCTTTATTTTATAAATCATAAATCGTTATGTAAGATCGCTGTGCTCATTTAAAGTGGTGTTTTGATAAGAGCCTAATACATCGATTTTAGACTCGCTAACTACATCTATTTAAAATCAATAAGCTACATAAATTTCAGCCAGTTCTCTACATACCCTTAAACAACGCTTGCGAGGCACGGCTGATCGGTAGCTTTTCCCCTGACACATACGCCGACATCTGACCTGAGAGCCCTTTCTTCACCTTATCAATGGCGGAAACTTTCACTACCACTGAACGGTGGATTTGCCAAAACTCATCAGGATTGAGTTGCGCTATCAACTCTTTTAGTGACACGCGAAGAATATACTCCTCTAGCGATCCCCCTTGACCCTTCTTAAATATAGACACGTACTTGTCTTCTGCTTTGAAGTAAGCGACATCATCGACGGCGATTAGGTGAATGTCTTCCCCTACACTGGCTTTGAGCCATGTGAGATACTTTTTCTGCGATAGATAAGGAGGCTGCGTTTGCTGTGACGTCGACTGGGATAGTTGTTGAAGCTGAACCATTAACGCCGTGATATCGGGCTGTTCTGGCGTGGTACCTGTTTGTGTTTGATTGCTCGACAGACGCGCTTGCACTTTCTGACATGTGGCCAGTAAACGCTCTTCATTGATTGGCTTAAGCAGGTAGTCCATCGCATTGTGATCAAAAGCTTTGACCGCGTATTCGTCATAAGCCGTGATAAACACAATCAATGGCGGTGAATCTAACTTGTTGAGTTGTTTCGCCAGAGAGATACCATCCAGTTCCGGCATACGAATATCGAGAAAAGCCACGTCGGGCTTAAGCTGCTGAATACTCTGCATCGCCTCCAAACCGTTTTGTGCTTTACTGACGATTTCTAACTCCGGCCAAACCTCAGCAAGGCTCTTGTCTAAGTGGTGCCTTAACAGTGCTTCATCGTCTGCGATTATCGCCGTTACGCTCGGCTGTACTGTTGGGTTGTTCATGGTTAGTCCTTTAAATTCACACTGTAAATCGTCTATTTTGCGTCACTGTTCGGTGTTTTCTGATCTGTAATTCTAGGCGGCTGCCTCAGTCAACGGTAACAAGATCGTCGAGACTACCCCGCCTTCAGCGTGTTCAGTAATCGTTAGGCTCGCCTTATCACCATACAGGGTTTCGATTCTTTGACGAATATTGCTTAACCCAACACCGTGACCCGTATTCGCAGAAGGCGTTTTCAACCCAGCGCCATTATCAGCCACTTCAATTTTTAGCTGCTGTGCTTGTTGAGTAATACGAATATTCACTTGGCCACCAGCGGCTTTGGGCTCGATGCCGTGCGTGAGTGCATTCTCGACCAAAGGTTGAATCAAGAACGGTGGAATCACCTGCAAATCGCTAATCTCGTGTGTTTCAATCGAGAACGTTAAGCGCTCACCCAAGCGTATCTTTTGGATATTAAGATAAGCGTCTAACAAGTCGACCTCTTGTGCGATGGTCGATTGTTCAGTGCGGCTGTTTTTCAGAGTTACACGCAATAAGTCAGTCAGTTTTTCGAGCATCAACTTGGCTTTCGCGCTGTCACTCTCAATCAATACATTGATGGTCGCAAGCGTGTTGAACAGGAAGTGCGGCTCAATTTGGCTTTGCAGCTGTTTTAACTGGCTAAGTACAACGACCTTTTCTTGATCAGATTGGCGACGCTTCGCCACCTCTAATTCATTATCGGCACGTAGCTGCTGCTCTCTTGTGTAGAAATAGTAATAACAAACGGAACAAAAGATCACACCAAGCAGAATCACAGACTTAAGATCGGAAAGGTTAGAGCCGAAAAAGCCGTTCAACCAATAGTGTGCATTCAAGGTACCAAGGGTCATTGCAATCACCATTGATACCCCTACATCAAATGCCTTTGATTTCCTTTTGAATAGTTCAACCAACACAAACGAAGAGCCAACTGCGCTGTAGCCAAAGCCAAAACTGATTGCCAGGTTAACCGTTAATCCGCCGCCCCAAATCGTATGGGTTGTAATCGCAATAAGAACACAAAATAGCGTGGTGAACGCGAAACTCTTAATCCATGAAAATCGACTGTTTGAAGAAGTGTCCATTAAAATCGTCCTTTGATATTTAAGAGAATCATATGACTATCGGGTAAACTGGCGTAAGCAGAATCACTTTTACCACCTAGAAAGCGTGCAGCAAGTTCCAAATCCAACGATGAATTGCCATTATCTAAAGCCTGATAATTGAGCCACTGAGTCGCAATAAAACCGCCATCTTGAGGAGACAACATGACATCGAATGTTGGCGTGATATCTTCAAGCCAGCCATGTGTCGAATCCAGAGACCAATGAAACATGATGTTGTGTTGAACCAAATTGGCGTGCTGATAACCTTGAGCATAAGAACCGGCCAACGAAGATGTCATCGGATTAACCGACAAAGACTCTGCACTTTCTATCGCGCTTTGCCACTCAGAATGACTCCACGCTCGGCTATCAAACCAGTATTCCAGCACCACATTATGGCCCGTGTCATTGGCCCATGTTAATCCTGCCAACGCTTGATAAGCCTCGCCCTGCTCTTCTAGATAAACCGGTTTATGCAGTGAGTTAGGCTGGCTGTAACCCAAACTTTGTCGCTGATAAACCATCGAACCGTGAAACTCCCACGCGAGATTTAATACCGACACCAAGCTCGCTCCAAGCAAGCCGTGGCGTACATCGTCGTAATAAGCGATCCATTGATATTCGTGGTCGCCAACCAGATTGTAACGACGTATCCCAAAGCCTTGTTGCTGATTCTGCTTTTCGAATTCATTTACGTCTTGGGAAGTCCATGACGAATCGCTGTAAAGCAGTGTCCATTCGCCCGTCATATCGAACAGTGACGCCGAGGCAACACCTGCGCCCTCTTCTGCGACAATGCCCACTGGGTTTTGTCGATAAGGTTTGATGATGTCTAACGGTCGATAGCCATAGCCCACGCCCCAATCCAAACGAACCTTGCCAAGCGTGACATCAAGATAGTGGTCACCGAACGCTGAATTAGACAGTTCAACACCACCTTGCCAAAACAGCTCGCGCACAATGAATTCCGATTCAAAGCTCGCCTCATTCCCCTGTGGATCGTTGCTCAAAATATCGTTGGCTTTAACTGCGAACAGACCAAGCCAATTGTTATATCCAACCTCTAGATCCAGCAAGCCATTTAAAGACTGACGATTATCAGACGCTAAAGGGCTAAATGGTGACTCTCTCGATTCAATCACTTCTGCACTGAGTTGCCAATCCCACGCCAAGCTCAGGTCGTCCGCTTGAATCGTGTTACTCACACAAGACAAAGCAAGCAAAGTAGCGATTGAAGGCTTTATGTGGAATCGGCAATTGGAAGCTTTCATGACGCTCACCTACAGCCCAGACACGCTGTTACGCGATAAGTAAGCAGGGTTGTAGTATTTGTCAGCCAAGGCTTGTTCACTCACCTCGCGGTACTCAATCACGGTTTTCTTACTCGGCTGAATCTTATCGAGCAAGGTCATCGACACCACTGTTGGTAATCCATCACGCACGCCTTCAGTAAACCAAGCTTGTTTCGCCAGTTTTCCAGAACGCAGATACAGATCCGCTTTAACTGGGAATGCACGGTCTGCTGTTAACCACAGATCAATCGACTGGTAACTCGCCCCCTTGGTTTTCGCCGTTAGCTTTAGATGATAAGTATCGAGTGTCTCGCCAGTCGACCTCTCAACCTGTTGCTCGGCAACCCACTTACCTTGGTAATCTTCGCTCCAAGTGAGCGTCGAAATGTCCCCTACCGAAGCTTCACCCAAGAGTTTCTGCATTGGTGTGATTCGGATAGGTCGGCGCGATTTCGGCATCAGTAACCAATAGTTGTCCTCTATCATCAGCATCTTTTGACCCGCCTCGACCGCCGACTTGAACACGACCAGCGACTCTCGGTTTGGTCTTGTGTAGACGTTGTATTCGCGGGTTTTGTCTAGTTGCTCGTCTTGATATAGCGCGACCAGAGAAACCACTTTAGACGCCTGTTCGCTGTTCAAGCGATAGCTATCCGCCTTGGCGATCATCTCTGTGACTTGTTGTGAATCGACTGCCCAGCTTGGTGTCGATGCTAGAACCAAAACCAATACAGAACCTAAAACAGTGAGTGAACGAGTAAATTTATACATAAACCAGCGCCTCCGTGATTGGCTTATTTACGCCTTTGCGAGCAGAGAAATAAGCGGCTAGCAAACATATCGTCAACACACCTAAAGTGGCGTAACCAACTAATTCCAATGAGAAGTAAATGTTGAGTGGGTAACCCTCGGTTCTGCCGGGAGGTGGTGGCATTTGGATATCCACCACCAGCAATAACACCGACACGAAGCCACTCACTAACGCGCCGATCGCGCTGCCAATCACAGCCAACAATCCCGCCTCTTTTAAGAAACCTGCGACGATTTCAGACGGGTAACTGCCTAGTGTCGACAAGGTGCCAATTTCACGAGTACGCTCGGTCACCGACATGGTCATGGTGTTAAACAACGACACAAACACTACCAATGCCATCACCGCGCCCATGATGCCGAAGATACGGTCGTAAAGATCTTTCACCTTGGTGTAGAAAAACGCGCGATCTTGCCACGGGGTGATCTCGATCTCTGTGCCTTGATCGCTTTGGCTCGCACTATTTCGATCTAAAGCTGTTTGGATACGCTGTTGAACGGTCGAGGTCTTGCTTGTTTCAAATAGAAACACCGACAAGGTACTGACTTTGTCTGACGCTAAAAGCTCTTGGGCAGTGGTGATGTGTACGTATAACTGACGCTTATCCAGCTCAGGCACTCCTGTCGAGTAAATACCCTGCACCTTAAAATCAAAAGCGTTCAATGCGCCGTCACTGGTAGTCGCGAGCAGTGTCACCCAATCGCCAACGGCAACTTTGAGATTACGAGCAAGGTCAGTTCCCAGCATCACTTGTGGCTCTTGGCTGTCGTATCTTGGCGATTTCACATCCGAGAGGGTCTGACCGCTGCGCACATCTAAGAAAGGACCTTTCATGTCGAACTCACGCTCATTGACACCCGTTCCCATAAAAATGGTCGATTTGCTGCCGTTAGAAACCAAGCCGCTAAAATAGACCCTAGGCTGCACACCACGCACGTCGCTGTCGCCAATAATGCTCTTGGTTAGGGCTTGAACATTGTCTAGACCATTGCTCAGCGGCATGTCTTCATCTTGCTCAAAATATCCCGGCGTACTCAAAGTAAGATGACCAGTATCGCGCGCGGTCGATTCACGCAGAGATTCATAGGTATAAAGCCCATAACCTCCAGCCGAGGTCAGCGCAAATACGGCAATTGCGATGATCAATACCGAAAGCAGACTACGGCGACCATTTCTCAATAAATTAAGCCACGCCAAACGCACCGAGGTAGGAAGCAAAAAAGTGCTCATTCTTTGTGTTAACTTGCCCATGAGATCGCCTCCATTGCTGTGGCTTGTAGTGCCAGTTGTCCATCGATAAGTTCAATCACTCGGTCACAACGCTGCGCCATTCTTGGGTCGTGCGTTGCGACAATAAAAGTCGTGCCCATTTCGTGGCCAAGCTCTTTCATAATGTCGATCACCAGGTTGGCGGTGTGACTGTCTAGGCTTGCAGTCGGCTCATCAGCAATCACTAAGCTTGGGTTGTGGATCAGCGCTCTGGCTATCGCGACACGTTGTTGCTGGCCACCTGAAAGATTGTCTGGGCGATGATGTACATATTCGCCTAGCCCAACACGCTCTAACATGTCTTGTGCTCTGGTCTGCTGTTCTTGTTTCGAACATTGGTTCAACATCAATGGATAAGCGACGTTTTCTAGCGCGGTCATTACAGGAACCAGATTGAAGCGCTGAAATACAAAACCCAACGACTGACGGCGAAAGCGTGCAGCGGCGATTTGCTCTGTCGGATACGGTTGGCCATCAATATTGATCTGTCCTCGATAGCTCATATCCAACAAACCAAGAATATTCAAAAGTGTGCTTTTTCCAGAACCCGACGGGCCACACAACGCCACCATTTCACCGCGCTGGATATGGCCATCGACCCCGTTTAATGCATCAACACGTTGACCGCCTGTGACATATGCTTTGCCGATATCTTTAAATTCAATCATCCCGTTTTCCTCTGATTACTAACCAACTGTTTAGCTTCCATGCCCTTTATTTCGCTTTCGCTATTAGGGCCTTCGCAGTCATCGTTTCGATGTTGTCGGCATCGGCCGTTTCCATTTGCTCTAGCCACGCTTGTGCTTGCGTTAGGTCTTCAGCACGAATCGATGCCTCAATCGCATAACGGTAAATCCACGATGTCACAGCGAAATGCTGTTGCTGGAAAGCATCTTCAGCCAATAGCGAGAGGAACAGGTCATAACCACGATCGAAATGATTAAACATGTCTGGCAGAGAGGTGTAAGTAACGGCGGCCATAGCGCGAGTCAAGTAAGAATCTGGCAGCCCTTGAACACGGGGTTGTTCATGAATTGGTTGGTCTTCGTCTTTCAGCAGCACCAGTGATTTATCAATGGTTGATAAGCCTCTCTCCACATACTTCATCTTGTTCCAAGGTAAGAACGCATCACGCCCCATCAGGGTTTCTGTGCTTCCTAAATAAACTAAAGTCAGTGGCGTAGCGCCGTCTTGTTGCAGCGTGTCATTAAGGCGTTCATAAGCCACCTCAACCAAGTCTTCATTGCCTTGCGCCGCTTGGTTGTAGATATCGAGCACGTCTGAACTCGGGTTCGCTAAAGCTAACGACGGTGCAAACGAAACAAGAGCAATCAGCAATGAACGCTTAAGCACAGAAGTTGTAGAGCCTGAATTAAATGAGTGTGAAGTAGTCATGATTTCTAATCCCTTTCAAATGTTGACGTTGAAAGGTTAACTAGAATTTGTCGTGCAGTTTTACCAATGCGACGAATGGTAATTATAAGGAGTGAATGGTTGAGAGGCGGTGTGAGTGGGGTCTCAACCTTATAGGAACTAGACGAACACTATTCGCATAATTAGCCATAGTTACCTCCCCCTCTAACTCCCCCTCAATCTGGGTTCATCAATATCTCTAGATCTTTAGCAGAGGGGGAGAACTTTCTTTAGCACTGAACATATATCGACACTTTTAACGATCGATGTTCTATTCCTCCCCTCTCCACGATCAGCAAGGGATCTACATATGAATCAAGGGGAGGCTAGGAGGGGATTTATTTTGGATTAACGCACTCGGCAGAGCTCAAACCAAAAAAATAGCCGCTAATCCGCGGCTATTTTTAGTTATCTAAACGAAGTTCCTATTACTTCGATCTTTCTACTTCTTTGTCTCTTCAACCACGGCTTTCATCAATACTGATGTATCCATGCGGCCTTGTCCTTCGGCAGACAGTGCCTTGTAGGCGTTGTTGGTCTTTTCAGTCAGTGGAAGCTGGATGCCTTGGCGCTCAGCTTCATCTAGACAGAAACCTAAGTCTTTGATCATCCAATCAATTGCAAAGCCAAAATCGAACTTGTCTTGTGCCATTGTGGTAGCGCGGTTCTCCATCTGCCATGAGCCAGCAGCGCCGTTTTTAAGGCAATCAACCAGAGTTGGGATATCCAAACCTGATTTTTCAGCAAGCACTAAGCCTTCAGATAAGCCATTCAACACTCCTGCAATGCAGATCTGGTTAACCATTTTCGCGCGTTGGCCTTGGCCGACTTTACCCATAAGAACTGACGACTTACCGTAAGCTTCGAACACAGGTTGAAGGTCGTTGAAAAGCGCTTGTTCGCCACCACACATGATGGTTAGCACGCCATTTTCTGCGCCCGCTTGGCCACCAGATACAGGTGCATCCATAAAGCGAATACCGGCTTGCTTCGCTGCCACTTCAAGCTCTTCAGACAGAACTGCAGACGTTGTAGTGTGATCGACAAGAATCGCGTTTGGCTTCATCGCTGCCAATGCGCCTGTTTCGCTGGTTGTCATGCTGCGTACGTCGTCATCGTTGCCCACACAAACCAATACCACGTCAGCTTCCGCTACACATTCAGCCACAGATTCTGCCGCTTTACCTTGGTGTTTATCAGCCCAGTCTAGCGCTTTACTGTGAGTGCGGTTAAATACCGTTACTTCAAAACCGGCTTTGACTAGATGGCCTGCCATTGGGAAACCCATAACGCCTAGCCCGATAAAACTTACTTTCATTTCTTTCTCCTTTTATTTGACCAAACCATCGCTATGAAAAGATCGAACACTCTCAATCAATGCATCAATAAGCAGGGTCAAAGCCTTTGGCTGATATTTTCTTTCTTTGTACACTAAATACGCTTGGCGATCACCCCGATGATACTCAGGGAGTACTTAAATCAGATTCATGTCGGGATAAGACGAACAATATAATGAAGTTCAGCGATAAATCGCGACCAGAGAACGCTTTGTCAGCCGTACATTATGGAACGATGATCAAGGAAAATCAGGTATAACGTTCATAAAAAAACCGAGCACTAGGCTCGGTTTTTTGTATTCTACATTTACTCACAAGAGCAAAGCTATCAATTATAGATTGATATTACAGCTCAGCGTTGTGGTAAACCTGCTGAACGTCATCACAGTCGTCAAGCATGTCTAAGAACTTCTGGAATTTCTCAGAATCTTCTTCAGCTACTGGCGTAGTTGTTTGAGGAACGAAAGTGATTTCCTCAACGTCTAGCGTTAGCTCTGGGAACGCAGTGTTTAGTGCAGTCTTCGTTTTGAAGAACTCAGTCGTTGGAGCGAATACAGTGATTACACCGTCTTCTAGCTCAACGTCAGTCACGTCTACGTCTTCCATCATAAGCGTTTCTAGGATGATCTCGTCATCTTCGCCTTTGAACTGGAATACAGCTTGGTGAGCGAACATGTGAGAAACAGTACCTTCAACACCGATTTTCGCGCCAGTCTTAACGAAACATTGGCGAACGTCTTGGAAAGTACGGTTGCCGTTGTCAGTTAGACAGTCAACGATTACGCTTGTGCCACCTGGGCCAAAACCTTCGTAGCGAGCTGGTTGGAAGTCTTCACCGCCGCCGCCGTTCGCTTTATCGATCGCTTTTTCGATAACGTGTGCTGGTACTTGGTCTTTCTTCGCTTTAGCAATCAGGTGCTTAAGAGGTAGGTTCATGTCTGGGTCAGAGCTGCCGTTCTTAGCCAGTACGTAAATCTCTTTACCGTATTTAGAATAAACTTTAATTTTTGCGCCTGCAGTTTTCGCCATTGAGGCCTTGCGCACTTCAAAACTTCTTCCCATCGGGATCTTCTCTCTGATTCAATTAACGGTGCAAATTCTAGCAAATTACTGTGTCATTTCAATTCTACAGCACTGCTGGGCAAGGTTTGTCTGCGTTTATGCGACACCCATTACCCGTTTGTATTTTTCTACAGACTGATCAAACCAAGCCTTTTCTTCTGGGTCACCTAGCTTCATTGCTTCTTCAACAATGGCTTCAGGGCCACATTTCGCTTGCTTCAGTTTCCATACAAGAAACGATGCTTGCTTATCCAGTTCGATTTTATTTTTCTCGCTGGGTGGAAGGAGTGAAAGGTTGATAGACATTGCTAGCCTTCGTCTGTAATACACTTGGCCGAGAAATATATCATAGAGCAGCCTCATAAAACCAATACTATGAGTAACAGAAAGGGTTTATGAGACCCGAAACCAAGCAAGTCACTGATGCAGGTCAAGCTAGGTTTGGAAAGAGTGTTCAACCAACGAGCAACAACAAACAAAAAAATACGTTTTACAATATACCGTTGTAACTAATAGGGCTTGTGTCTATACCAATATCTTTACGAATTTCATTAATCAACAATAATGCAAGCTGCCGAACCTCTATCCATTCATAGTTTGATTTGCCATGAGAAACTAATAATAGATGATCAATAAGCTTATCCTGTGCGTCCATTACCCCTTGAGGAGCTAACATTCCGAGATAACCATAGAGCTTCAAACGATCTTTATTAAAACTTTCGAGAGCATGTTTAGCCTCTTCTGGGGATAACGTTCTAGAGTAATGGGCATCAAACGCAGCAAGCATTTCAGATACCGTATCCATGACCATACGGTATATAACGGTTTTGTCTGTATGGAGATTAATTAGTTTGTTTTTAGCCAGATCCAAATCTACCTTCGTAGCTTCTAGATCCTCAGCAAGTTTATGTCTTTCTTCGTCTAGGATCCTTTGAGCCCAAACCTTTCCTAGCCAACTCGACAAACCAAAAATAATGACGCCCGCAGACCCAACAGAGGCTAAGAAACCTGTCGAAATTTTAAAGATGCTTTCCCAATCCATCAAATACCCTGTTTTAATAAAAGAGGTTAGATGAGTAGCATAACATTATTTAATAATATCAATTAGTAATACATAATTTACTATGTTAAAAACAAATATCTTTTCTATTGAAATGAAGATTACTCTGACTTAGCGCCAGCCCGTGTAATTTGCTCCAGACACAAAAAAACACCAACATTCACCCTGAACATTGGCAGCTTTTAACATAGAAACGGGAGTGAAAGCCTAAGCCCTACTCAGGCAACAGATAGCGCGTGCTTCGGCCGCCAGAACCAGATTTAACTAAGCAGCCATGCTCAAGCAAAGCGTTCAAATGACGTGTTGCAGTGGCACTACTTACCTTTGCTACCTTTTTATATTGACTAGCATTTATACCTTCTGAAAAATCACCATCGAGCATCCTATTCAACACTTTTACTTGCTCTGCCGTAAGCTTGGTTTGGTCGATGCTACGCCAATAGTTGGTCTTATATATAGTTTGGTCGACCTCAGCGAAAACCCCTGTAAACGTCTCGTCTAACGTATCTAAGAACCACATCAACCATTCGCTAATATCGAGTCCCCCTTTCTGGGTTCGCTCCAATATCTCGTAGTAATGCTTGCGGTTAGCGAGAATTCCCACCGACATCGCATAGAAGCGTACCGACTGCTGCTCGGCCTGTGCTAACGCCAAGTCGGTCAACAATCGAGTAAGACGGCCATTACCATCATCTAACGGGTGTAAGGTGATAAACCAAAGGTGAGTGATTGCGGCTCGCAATAGAGGATCGAGTGTGGCGTCGGTAAGTGAATCATTAAACCATGTGATAAACGCATCTAGCTCAGCATCAAGAATGTCTCGGCTAGGCGCTTCAAAATGTACGGTCGGACGGTCAATTCTTCCCGATACCACTTGCATGGGAGTGTCGCCTCTTAGCTGACCTCCGACTACAGGGTTAAACATGGCGTAACCTTGAGGAAACAGTCTATCGTGCCAATGTAAAATCCGATCAAGCGCTAGTGGCTCTGTTAGGTTCTGCACCGCATCCAACATAATTTCAGCCAGGCCATCGGTTTGTTCTGTCGTAGGAAAAGGTCGCTCTTCACTGACACCGAGTTTGTTGGCTAAAGAAGATCGGACCGAGAAAGCATTAAGCTTTTCTCCCTCAATCGCACTGGAATGGACAATGTTCGCTAATAAAGTGTCGAGCATGGTTTGGGTTTGGTCTGTGGATTGAGAGGTTATCTTGCCCAATAGGATGCCTTGATTAAGACGTACCTCTCTTAACCTCACGCCTATTTTCTGATTATCCCAAACAAAGTTTGGCCAATTATCTTGCTGCCAAATCCACATATTACGCCCCATGAGGTGAAAGTATCACTTATTCAACTCATACTATGAGCCGTTTAAGGCAATTATTCAACTCACATTATGAGCCGAATAATGAGTTAATCGCATCACAGAGGTTGCAAGAGTAACTCCTAACCTACAAAACTATTCACTCACCGCGAACACATCGCAGCGTGAGGCGCAGATGAAGTCATTTTTGTGCAGGCCTTTGATTGAGTGGCTCCACCAAGTGACGGTGACTTTGCCCCACTCCAATAAGATCGAAGGATGGTGGAACTCTTCTTCTGCCAGTTCTGACACTATGTTGCTGAATGCCCATGCTTGCTTGTAGTTCTTAAACTTGAACACCTTCTCAAGCTGCGGGATGCCGTCTCTTTCGATGATCTGCCAGTCTGACAACTCCAACAGTAAAGATTGTTGTTCATCTTCACTTAGGGCAATCGCGTCGATACTGCAGGCTTCGCATTTTTGTTCATTCAACATGTGTTGGTTCCTTGGGTTCAAAAAGTGGTGGTAGTAACCCCGCATCGATGGCGAGATCAGCTTGCTGTAATAGGTTTTCCTGACTGATTTTAAAGAGCTCAGATAGCTCGTCGATCACGTAATATTTCGGCTGCATGATGTCGATACGATAAGGCGTTCTTAAAACCGTTTGCAGATCGAACCGCTCGCGAACGGCCAAATCCCCTCCCAACGCATACATAGTTTCCGCTGGAGACGAAAGAATGCCACCGCCATAGATTTTCAGTTGTTGGCCTTCTTTTACTAAACCGAACTCAACCGTAAACCAATACAAACGGGCAAGATAAGCGCGCTGTTTAGATGTGGCGGCTTGGCCTAGTTTTCCATAATGCTCAGTGAAAGCCGCGAAATCGGCATTAGTGAGCATGGCACAATGGCCGAAAATTTCATGAAAGAAATCAGGTTCTTGTAAGTAATCGAACTCGTCTCGCGTTCTCAGAAATGTCGCAACTGGGAATTTCTTATTGGCGAGCAAATCAAAGAATCGGTCGAAATCGATCAATGCAGGCACAGGCTGAACTTGCCAACCGGTTGTTTCCATTAGCACTTTATTTATCTCTGGCAGCTGGGGAACTCTGTCTAATGGTAGATCCAGCAAGGTCAGACCGTGCAAATAGGCATCGCAAGCGCGGTCACTAATGACGTCCAGTTGCCTTTTCACCAAGTCGTGCCAAATGGCATCTTCTTCGAGGCTCCACTCAACCCATCCCTCTTGGCTCACGGGCTTAGAATGATATTGAGTCATTACACACCTCCTTTCGAATGTCTCACTTTAAGCCTATCTCCACTCCTTATAAGCGCCAATTTGCGCGATTTTTCGAAACAAGCGATCGTGTAACATTTTATTTACACAATTCCACCAAGCGCTTATTTTGCTGAACTTTTGACTTTGTAAAACCTAAATACCAGACTGAAAACGTTAACTTTTTGTTAAAGGTAAAGGAATGCACGAAAGCAATAAGCCCATTTGGCAGCCAAGCGAGCAGCGTATCGCCGATGCCAACTTAACCCGATTTATCGATAGCCTTGAACAGTCTGGGTTAAACCTAGATAGGGACGTAAAAAGCTACACCGAACTCCATCAATGGTCTGTGGAACATCCGGAATCATTTTGGCAAAACGTATGGCAGTTTTGTGGAGTAGTCGGCTCACAAGACTCTATTAACAAGGCAGAAAGCGAGACCATCAAAGCTCAAGGTGGGAGCCGCTGGCAGCAGCCTAAATCGAACCGTGATGCGGTTTGGTTTCCCAATGCACAAGTAAACTACGCCGAGAACTTGCTGCGTTTGGCACACACCATGCCTGATGAGCTTGCGATTTGGTTTGAGAATGAACGTGGCGAACAACAGAGTTATACATGGGAAACCCTGTGTGAAGCTGTCTCTAGTGTTCAGCAATGGCTTGTCGATAGCGGAGTGAAACAAGGTGATATAGTTGCTGCGTATACTCCCTATCTGCCACAAACCGTGATAGCCATGCTAGCCGCCACCAGCTTAGGCGCGATTTGGACATCGACCTCGCCTGATTTTGGAGTAGAGAGTGTGATTGAGCGATTCGGACAGGTGAAACCTAAGGTGCTGTTCACCTGTGACGGTTACACCTTCAATGGCAAAACGTTCGATATGGCGGGCAAGAACCGTGAAATCATCGAACACTTAAACGAATTAAAACAGGTGTGTGAGATCGGTTATTTGAAACCGAGTAATGACTTAGAGAAGAGCGATTTAGAGAAGAAAAAAGTTGAACATGATGTGTCGATTCTAAGCTGGCACAGCATCATTAATCACTATCAGACAAAACCTCTTCGATTTACTCGTGTCGGCTTCAATGAACCGTTGTTTGTACTCTACTCTTCCGGCACCACAGGCAAACCCAAATGTATAGTGCATTCTGTCGGTGGCACTACCATCAACCACCTAAAAGAGCATCAGCTTCATTGCGATATTAAACCAAGAGATCGCGTGTTCTACTACACCACTTGTGGTTGGATGATGTGGAACTGGCACGTATCTGCGCTCGCCAGCGGTGCTTGTTTGGTTATCTTTGATGGTAGCCCGGTTTACCCGCAACCTAACGTTCTATGGGATTTAGCGCAGCGTGCTGACGTATCGACATTTGGCACCTCAGCCAAGTACATAGAAGCGATTGAGAAAGCCGAACTCTCACCAATCGACAGCCACTCTCTGCCTCAATTAAGAACACTGTGCTCGACGGGTTCTGTGCTCTACCCAGAGCAGTTCGATTACGTTTACAAGCACATCAAGCAAGACCTGCATTTAGCGTCGATTTCTGGCGGCACGGATATTTGTGGCTGCTTTGTTTTGGGTAACCCAATCTCGCCTGTGTATCGCGGTGAGTGCCAACAGGCCGGGCTCGGCGTCGACATCAAGGTGTTCAATTCGTCTGGTCAAAAGGTCGATCACGAACGTGGCGAATTAGTATGCACCAACTCCCTACCCAACTTCCCCGCTGGCTTTTGGAATGACACCGGAGAGCGCTATCACAGCACCTATTGGGATAGGTTCGACAATGTGTGGCATCACGGTGATGAAGTCGCACAGAGCGAACATGGCGGCTACCTGTTCTACGGGCGAGGCGACACCACACTCAACCCCGGTGGCGTGCGAATTGGTACGGCCGAAATCTATCAGCAAGTGAACACCATTGACGGCATCATCGATTCGATAGCAGTCGGTAAAAACATCGACCGCAATGAACAGGTATGGCTGTTTGTTCAGCTGCAGCAAGGTGTGAGTTTAGATGAAAAGTTACTGACAGCCATCAAAAGCAAACTCAAATCCTCTTGTTCGCCAAGACACGTGCCAAGCCAGATATTTGCGATCAGCGATGTGCCAAAAACACGATCTGGCAAACTGGTGGAGTTGGCTGTGAAACAGGTGATCAATGGCAAAAATGTAGAAAACCTCGGGGCTATCGCTAACGCCGAGGTTTTGGAAGAGATAAAGAGTGTTGTTTCGCTTTAGCGATTAGGCCTAGAACGTAGCAAGCTATCTCCACTTTTCACTTGGCTGTCAGATAACATCTGGAGTAAAGGCAGCCGACTGAAAACCGAATCAAAGCCACTATTTAAGCTAGTGTCCTCCCCGCTTCAATTTGGCTCCGTATCTTTTCTAAAGTTCTTAATGAGATCTGAACGTCATATTTAAAACAAAAATGTTAAATTATTCATTTTTTGGGCTGAGATAATATTCACTAAAGACGAATCATTTATACAAAAAAAGAGTCCACCACTGGATTGTATCCCAGCTTATGGATATTTAATCGAATTATAATAATTCCCGCTCCCACAGCTCTATTTCTAGTGAAATGATAATTTGATAGCTATCACATTTAGAACAGTTATTTTCCCATACTATCTCGGCATGTTAATTACTTAAGAGTAATTAAAAAACCTAGTCATTGTTATTAATAATCTTGAATTTAATTAGAAACAAGCGGTTAATCCCTACGTAAAATAAATAAAATCATTATTAAATGATCGGAGACATTATCATGCGCATAGTATTAGCTTTAGGCGGTAACGCTCTTTTAGCAAGAGGCCAAGCATTAACGGCTGAGAACCAACGTGAAAATATAATCAAATCAGCGGCGAGTATTGCTGCAATCGCACGCGAGCATGAGATTGTTATCGTTCATGGTAATGGCCCACAAGTAGGTTTGTTGATGGAACAAAACGCGGCTTATAGCGAATATTCGCCAGAGACTACCCCATACCCAATGGATGTACTCGGCTCTCAAACCTGTGGCATGGTGGGCTACATGTTACAACAAGAGCTAAGAAACATTGACCCTGAATTAGACGTAGCGACGCTAGTCACGCAAACTGAAGTATGCAAAAAAGACCCTGCGTTTGCTAACCCGACTAAATTTGTTGGCCCTGTATATACAGAGCAACGAGCTAAAGAGTTAATGGCTCAAAGCACAATGCAATTTAAAGCTGATGGCGAGTACTACCGTCGCGTTGTGCCTTCTCCTATGCCAAAAAGCATTGTTGAAATTCAGCAAATTGAAACTCTTCTAGATACAGAAAACCTTGTTATTGCTTGTGGCGGCGGCGGCGTTCCCGTGAGTATTGAACAGGGTAAGAGTACTGGCGTAGAGTGCGTAATTGACAAAGATCTTACGGCTGAATTACTGGCTGAAAAAATCCATGCCGACTTGTTTATTATCTTAACCGATGGTTCGATTTTCCGTAACTATGGTAAAGAAGACCAAGCAGAAATGAAGCAAGCAACGCCTGCTGGTTTAGCAGAGTTTTCATTCCCTGCTGGTTCTATGGGGCCAAAAATTGATGCCGTTTGTAAATTCGTTGAAGCTGGCTTGGGTAATGCGGCGATTGGTTCATTATTTGATTTAGATAAAATAATCACCAATGAAGCTGGCACTCTGATAACGAAAGGCGAAGGTGTTGTTTATTACTAATATTATCGAGTGATAAAAACCACTAATATAAAACCTTGGGGTAAAGCCTTTTAATTAATAACAAGGCTTTTTATTAAATCCATATTAGTTCTAAACGAGATAAATATTCACACACTAACTGTATTTAATATATTTAATGTTGGAAACCGCTTCTTTCAAGAAGCGGTTTTGGCAGCGCAAGGGAAGAGTATTTGCATTTACATCAGTGAATCTACATGGACTCATTCGCATCCGCTTGGTTCTCTGGCATCGCGTCGATAAAAGCGGGTAACTGATTACACGCTTCGACAATTGAGTTAATCAGCGGATAAGGCGACATATCAACGCCAAAGCGCAGCGCATTATACACCTGTGGCACCAAGCAAATATCGACAATGCATGGTGAATCGGTGAGGCTATACACCGAATCACCGTGTGCTTTTCTGTGCTTTGCCAGTTTCTCTTCTAGAGCACGGAAACCTTGGTTCATCCAATGATGAAGCCAGTCCATTCTCGCCTCTTGCTCGCACGACAACTCTCGCTCCAAATACTGCAACACGCGCAGGTTGTTCAGAGGGTGAATTTCTATCGCAATATCCTGAGCCATTGCCAACGCTTGATAGCGCAATGGTGTTTGCTCGGGAATCAACAAGGAGTCTGGGCTGCTCTCACATAAATATCTTTCATCCAAGTATTGCAAAATAGTCAGCGACTGATTGAGTTTAACTTCACCATCCACCAGCACCGGCACTAATTCACTGGCATTGAGTTCGCGATATTGTGGATCATGCTGCTCGCCGCCATTACGCACCAAATGGACCGATTTAGACTCATAGTTGAGTTGCTTTAGGTTTAATCCAATACGCACCCGATAGGCAGCCGAAGAGCGCCAGTAACCGTAAAGTATAATGTTCTTGTTCACGATGCTCTCGCTCATACTGAAACCCTATTACGTGGATTATAGCGCTCGATACTGGCTCACTTTTTGGTCTATCGCGCCAAAAATGGAATCACCCGCCGCATCAAGCATCTCAAGCTTGATCGAGTCACCAAACGACATGAATTGAGTCGACGGTTTACCATCACGAATCGTCTCTATCATGCGTACTTCAGCAATACATGAATATCCCACACCACCTTCAGAAATCGAGGTGCCATGGTCAGTGCCTTGTTTATTAGAAACCGTGCCTGAACCTATGATCGCGCCCGCCGATAATGGTCGAGTTTTAGCTGCATGCACAACCAACTCTGCAAAATTGAAAGTCATATCTATACCGGCATTCGGACAACCAAAAGGCTGGTCGTTGTAGGTCGATATCAGCGGTAAATGTACCTTGCTGCCTTTCCACTGTTCGCCAAGCTCGTCAGGTGTGACTGCGACCGGGGAGAACGCCGAAGAAGGCTTAGACTGGAAAAAGCCAAAGCCTTTCGCGAGCTCTGCTGGAATCAAGCCACGCAGTGACACATCGTTCACCAACATCAGTAAACGAATCGAATCATGCGCTTGCTTGGCGCTGGCTCCCATTGGCACATCTCCGGTAACAACCGCAACTTCACCCTCGAAATCAATACCCCATTCGTCGCTGGCAAACTCAATATTGTCACGCGGCCCGATAAACGCATCTGAGCCGCCTTGGTACATGAGTGGATCAACCCAGAAGCTTTCTGGCATTTCAGCACCACGAGCCTTACGCACCAGTTCAACGTGGTTTACATAAGCGCTGCCGTCTGCCCATTGATAAGCGCGTGGAAGAGGCGATTCACAATACTGAGGTGCAAACACTTCACTGCCTGTGACATGTCCGTTGTTTAACGAGGTGTATAACTCTTCTAACTGAGGTGCAACGCTGTCCCAGTTATCCAATGCTACCTGCATGGTTGGCGCTAGATGCATCGCATGGAAAATTTCGGTGGCAGCTACACATTGTTTAAGATCTTTACTTACGACCATCAATAGACCGTCGCGAGTGCCATTTTTCTTGGTTGCTAATTTCATCCTTGCCCCTTACTTCTCTTGCCAACTGTAGACATATTCTTTGTTCTCAACGTTATCGAGTTCGTCAGAGAACTGCAGCGCGTGGCGAGTATCAATCATCACCGCCACTTCGTCGGTGAATTTCTTCTTATGCGCCTGACCCGTTTTAAAAGCCTTTGGATGAGGCCCGTGCGTAAACCCCGCCGGGTGAAAGGTCACCATGCCCGCTTCAATGTTATCGCGGCTGAAGAAGTCACCAGCGTGATAGAACAGCACTTCATCGTAGTCGTCATTGTTGTGATAGAACGGCACTTTCAACGCACCTGGATCGCTCTCAATCGGGCGTGGCACAAAGGTACACACTACAAAGCCTGCGCCAACAAAGGTCGTATGCGCAGACGGTGGCAAGTGGTAACGATGTGACATCAGCGGTCTGATATCGCGCCAATTCACTTTCACCACAGCCAAATCCCCATGCCAACCAATCGCGTCTAAAGGATTGAACGGATAAGTGATCACACTGACTTTGTCGTGGCGTTTCACCTGAACTTGGGTTTGATCTTCGGAGTACTGAGCGCGGAATTGATCGTTGATCGACGGGATTTCAAGAACCGCTGAATCAAACACCGCGTGATTGCCGACCATGCCCTTCTCAGGCAAGGAATAAGCCGCGTCGGTGTTCTCAATCATCAAGATGAACATCGGCTCACTTGGCTCCAAGCGCCAATTGGTTGAGCGCGGGATCATCACGTAATCCCCTTCACTCACCTCTAAATGACCATAGTCGCAATAGAGATCTGCCCTACCTTGGTGAATGAACAGCAGCTCATCACCGTCAGAATTACGCACCAAGAAATCCATCTTCTCATCCATGCGCCACACACGGATTTTGCAGTCCGCATTGTGCAAAAGATGAGGCACCGCCCAAGGGGTTATCTGGCTAGCTTTCTCCACCAGCGTAAAATCAAAAGCGCGAGGACGTAAATCACCCTCCCACTCCGACCAACCTGTTGGGGCATGCTGGTGATGAAAGTGAGCGGCAGGGCCAAAGAATCCACTTCGGCCCGCTTCTCGCTCATAAATTGCCTCTTCGGGGAAGTCGGCGTGCGCTTGTTTAGAGCACACCCCCTCCCGATGAGGAAACGAGATCCATTTATGCATCGTCTAATACTCCTCGACGAATCTGGTCCTCTTCAATCGATTCAAACAGCGCCTTGAAGTTACCTTCACCAAAGCCTTCGTTGCCTTTACGCTGAATGATTTCAAAGAACACAGGCCCAATTACCGTCTGTGTGAAAATTTGCAGCAAGATGCCGTCTTTGGTCGGCGCGCCATCAATCAGAACCCGTAAATCGCGCAGCAGATCGGTGTCTTCACCGTGGCCCTTCACACGCTCGTCGACTTTCTCGTAATAGGTATCTGGGGTTGGCATAAAGTCCATGCCGCGATCACGCAGGGTTTTCACGGTTTTGTAGATGTCATCCGTTGCGAGCGCGATGTGTTGGATGCCTTCGCCGTTGTATTCGCGGATGAACTCTTCGATTTGTGATTTGTCGTCTGAAGACTCATTGATAGGGATGCGGATTTTGCCACACGGTGAGGTCATGGCGCGGCTCACAAGGCCTGTCAGCTTACCTTCAATGTCGAAGTAGCGAATTTCGCGGAAGTTACCGATGCGCTCATAAAACCCAGACCAAACATCCATATTGCCTTGCTTCACGTTGTGCGTGAGATGGTCGATTTCATACAAGCCAACATTAGCTTCGGCCATGCGCTGTTCCGCATCATCATAGAATCGGAAGTCGACGTCATAGATGCTCTGCTTGCCATAGCGATCCACAAAATAGAGCAGGCTTTCACCGATGCCGTAAATGGCAGGAATGCTCAGCTCCATCGGCCCTATTTCTGTTTTGTACTCTTCACCACCGCCCTTAAATGCTTGCTCCATGGCAGCTGTTGCTTCATTGACACGAAAAGCCATGCCACAGACCGATGGCCCATGCACCTTGGCGAACGCTTCCGCTTGGCTGTGTGGTTGTTCATTAACGATAAAATTGATATCACCTTGTCGATACAGCCAAGCTTCTTTTGAGCGGTGCTTGGCTATCTCAGCAAAACCAAGTGACACAAACAGCGCTTTAAGTTGCTCTATTCCCTTGTGGTCAACGGCCGTGTATTCAACAAACTCGAATCCATCCGTGCCAAGCGGGTTGTATGTATCCACCATGAACTTTCTCCTTGTACCTATTGGTTTTGTGTTGTGTATTTTTTGTCCTTAATTAAATTTGGCCCACAAGCCGAGATAATGGAATGGGTGGAGGAAAATGGGCAATTTCGATGAAACCCTGTCAGCTTGTAAAATATTTGTTACACACAAACCATCGAGACAAGAAAGTGAGTGCTATCAAGGGATTGAAAGGTGGTGGTTTGATTTACAGAAGAAGAAGGAATGTTATTGAATTGTTACATTTGAGCTTTATGGGCTAAAGCAGAAAGAGATAAGTGTATGTTGAACGTAAAAAGAGCATCACAAAACAGGTGATGCTCCTTTAAAAAGCTTCATACCCCAATGGTATTCTCATAGGGTGAGCCATCAACTCTAACCCATTACTTTAATGGTTGATGATTGATGGTTGATGGTTGATGGTCAAATAGAGGTTGTTTATCTCGTGAGCACGTCATCAATTTAGGTAATCACAGAACGAGATTTTTTCAAGCGAACTGAAAGCACGGACATTAAACTGATAAGCACCAATAACCCGGTACCGGCACCACTACGTTCAACATCTTCAGCGCTATCATCACTTCTTTCAGCAATGTCTTCACTTGTTGCTCCAGATATCGGGATAAGTTTCACAGCCACCACCCTCTCGTCACCTACTCCATCATTACAATATGCAAAGTGCGCGGTTGAATCATAAGCCATAGAAGAGGAGCTACTTTCACTCGCAAAACATTGTATTGCCGTCCCTGAGATAACACCCGCATCATTAATGTCGGTTGCGTCCAATATTCTAAAGTGGTTGTTGGCATCACTGTAGTCACCACCGTTAGTTAGGTCGTCTAACCACCAAGCTTGATCATTATATCTTGCACGTCTATCAGCATCGGTACCTGTGTCGTTATAAGGGAAAATGAAGCCGCGATGCCTTCTTTCATGTCCGTCTACTTCAGCGTGAGTTTCGGCGTCAACATAGCCAACGATTTCATTGTAGCTGTTGATCTCACTTGCTTTTCCCTCTGCACTGTCAAAGAAAATGTCTTCACCTAAACTTGCGAAGAATGTGGCTGTTGGCGTTGTGTCATTCGCATCAGCGACGAACATACGATTATCAGACACACGATCCGACGGATAATCGCCATCTCGTTTTGCATAACCAATAACCATCATGTTTTCATTAATGTCTGTTGCGACAGAATTACTGTGAATGTATGAATCACTCACTTCTACCGTCGCATTAGCGATAAATGTCGTCGTCCAAGCATTTTCCGAAACGCTGAAATTTGACGTACTGCTTGGCCTAAACACAGCAGCCTGCATAAGAAAGTTATCTGAATCATCTAGTTCCGTATTGTAACCAACTAAAACAGGATAAGAGCTATATGTCCCTCTAGACGAAATCGTTGCAGCCCTCACACTCGCTTGTGCTGAAGCTTCATCATCGTTGTAAGAGTAATAGGTCGAACTGGTTTCCCAATCGGATACTGCAAAACGGTTTCCATCATCATTGGGACCATTCGCATCGGTTATATTCCAGACAAAAGCTCGATTAGCAAAAGCAAAGTTCTGACACTCTGGATATAAAGCAGGCTCAATATCTTCATCGATACAATTATCTAGATCCTCAGCATCACTGTCGGATGTGTACGGAGAGTCATAATCTTTGTATCCATCACTGTAATAAAAAGTCGCAACGGACGCGCTTCCGACCACATAGCTTTCCCCTCCATAACTGAAAGAGTCAAAAGCCATCGTTCTTCCCATTTGGGAGATTATATTCGCTTCGCCGTCAGCATCGCTGATCGTAATGCTGGTATCGGCTTCAGGTTGGAGAACCGTAAATTCAGTGCCTGTATCGTAGTAACCACGCTGCCTATACAACTGAATATATTGGTTGTTATAACTGTAGTAACCACTGCTGGTGTTACCAAGAACAAAACCATTCTCGTCAACTTTAGTGATGACCTTCTCCTCTGTTCCATCAACAAAGGAATAACTATAACTGCTCACATCAGGTGGGTTGCTGCCAACATCTGGGATCTCGCTTAGCGAAGAAGAATCATAAAAAGCCGTGGAATTGGTCTGATAGCTCAGCCCGTAATACGCATCACGCTCATTTTTCAAGCCTCCAATGCCCGCATCATCATCGCCATACCACAATAAAGAACTCCAAGCTTCACAAGTCGCGTAGCCAAGTTCGCTCGTGCAGTAGCTATAGATATCGTCATAATCCAAATAGTAGAACGTGTTATCGATACCAAAGGGGACCTCCTCTTTAAAGGAAAAACCTGGTTCTGCATTTTGAGCTTCCCCTGCGAATGCGTAGTCGGTGTCACCACAACTGGTACTAAAGCAATCCGTTGTACCAAGCTCTGGTTCAACTGCGACCCCATACACCGATTCAGTTTCTACTGGTGATTCCTCCAAAACCACCCTATAAAGCGCAGCGTTACTATAAGAAGCAACCAACAACGTAGAAGAGACAACGACTGATTTTTTTACCATTGCCTTCATTCTACGGCTCCTAAAAAATAATCCATTTCAATACCAACGATAGCTTTCTGCCTTTATTGCTAAAGGCATTAAATTCATGAGTTCAATAGTGGACTAGGATAAAAATAGAAAATGTGGAAACTATGTAGAAACAATGGAGGTTTAAACAACCTGACTTGATGGGCTGATGATCTGATGCCCTATTAAAGTTAAACGCTAACTTTCATCTCCTAGATTTATCCATTTTCTCTGCTAATTTGATCGCTAACCTATTTGCGTCAAAGAAATACACTTATATTTGGTTACGAATAGGAATTAAATTATGAACAAAATCACGACAGCATTACTTTTACTGACATCGACATTCGCGCTTCAAGCGTGTGCTGAAAGCCGTGAAGGCCCAAGAGAAATGCCAAGCTTTGAAGAAATGGATGCAAACGGTGATGGCGAATTACAATTAGAAGAGCTCAGAGGTCCACTCGCCGATGACTTTGATAAACTAGACGCAGATGGAAGCGGTGGTCTATCGGAAGAGGAAGTTCCGCCGCCACCACCAAGACGTCAATAATTGTTAGAGGGTTATCCTAAAATAGTGATAATTCAATGCGAGCTGATGGGATATAGCACCCTGTCAGCTCGCTATTCGTTTCTAACAAAAGAGTGCTTATACATGGCCTAAGATGAATAAAGAAATCAATGTCCATATTTCCCACACGATCGAGGGCTAATATTGGTTTATCTCATTTTATTGTCTTAACTCACTCTATCGTCTTAATTCACTTTAATTTCTGGAGAGAACGTGCGCATATCAATTTTCACCAAACTGTTTGTTTCAATACTAATGGTGTGCGTGACCATGCTCTTTGTACTGACCTATTTTATTAACTCCAGTTTTCAAAGAGGGCTCCAAGATTTCACAAATAATAATGAGATTGCCCTAGCTCAAGAACTCGCCAATAACTTAAAGCAATATTACTCACCTTCCGAAAAATGGAGGCGGCTAGAGCGTGAACCACATTTAATCGCCAGTAGCATTGGCGGCCCCTCACGACCACATCCTCGTGACAGACACCCATCGCCACCACCATTAAGAGAGCCGGAAGCGCCAGGCCTTCAACCTATTTGGCAACGACTCAACATTTTAGATCAAGACGGGCGAGCCATAATTGGACCGCCTGAAAACCTACATCACCTTGAAGATAGTCAGCATCAAGCGCTAGTCGAAATAACACTGGATGATCAAGTTATTGGGTATATCTCCATCGTCCAGATGGATGAAATATCAGGGCCTTTAGCAGAAAGCTTTTTCAAACAACAAACGACGCATGTAAGCACTATCGCATCGATTACCGTGTTGCTTTCATTCCTTATCGCTTTGTTTCTTGTTAGGCGATTTTTGAAACCATTGCGTGCTTTGTCGAAAGGTGCCAAATCTATCGAAAATGGCGATCTCGATTTCTACATTAAAAAAAGCGGCAATGATGAATTGTCCGATCTCATCGGAATATTCAACGGTGTTGTCGAGACACTAAGAAAACAGAAAACACTTAGAGAACAGTGGTTATCAGATATTTCACATGAACTTAGAACGCCTATCACCGTGCTTAGAAGTGAACTAGAGGCGCTACAAGACGGTATTCGATCACCTGAACCAAAATACATCGACTCGTTACATCAACAAATCATCACACTGGGTCAACTCGTTGAGGATCTTCACCAACTCTCCCTGTATGACATCGGATTTAACCTCAATGTTAAAAACAACGTTGATATACATAAACTGATTGATTCTGTGATCGTTCAAAACTCGATCCGTTTAGAACAAAAAAACATCACATTAACAAAGCACTATGACCATTCGGCGCCACTGTTTACCTCGTGTGATGAGAGATTACTGACACAACTGTTTGTGAATCTGTTGGAAAATAGCGCACGATACACTAGCGATAATGGGCATGTATCGATAGATGTTACCGACATTAGTGATAGTATTATTATCAACGTTGAAGACAGTGATCCAGGTGTACCTGATGCATCACTTCCACGTTTATTTGAGAGGCTTTACCGCGTTGATAAATCGCGCAGTCGCTCAAGTGGCGGTTCTGGACTTGGCTTATCTATCTGTAAAAATATCGTTGAAGCGCACCAAGGACACATTACTGCCGACCACTCAGAATTGGGTGGACTACGAATCATCATAGCGTTACCAAAGGAAATAAAATCGTGATCTTAGTCGTCGAAGATGAGCCTGCATTAGCAAGTGTATTGTGTGAGTACTTAGAGCACTCTGGCCTTGAAAGTCATCATATTATCGATGGTAATCTTGTCATTGACTGGGTAAAACAAGCATCGCCTAAACTCATTATTCTCGACCTAATGCTACCCAATCGAGACGGGTTGGATATTTATCGAGAGCTGAGAACGTTCAGTGACATCCCTGTGGTTATGGCGACAGCCAAGGTCGAAGAGATCGATCGACTCGTTGGGCTTGAATTGGGTGCAGATGATTATATATGTAAGCCGTACAGCCCGAGAGAAGTAGTCGTGAGGGTGAAAAATATTTTGCGCCGTTCCAACAAGCCCCAAGCCACGTCAGCAACGAACGCCATTGATATTGATGAATTGAGTATGACCGCCGTCCTATGTGGTATTAAGCTAAGTTTAACGCCAGCTGAGTTTCGGCTTTTGCACCTTCTCTATCAAAATGTTGGCCGCATTTATAGTCGCGATCAATTGATTGATAAAATCTACGACGATAGAAGAGTGGTCAGTGATCGCACTATCGATAGCCATATCAAAAACTTACGCAAAAAAATGGTCTCGATAAATGAAAAATGTGACTACATCAAATCCATTTACGGGATAGGTTACAAACTAGAAATAGAATAATACGAATCAAAAAGCCGCTGTAGTCAGCGGCTTGATGAGTTCTAGAACGAACCTAATTCGAATATAAGATTCAATTTAATCCCAGTTGAGAATCGACCAGTTCGGTTGTTCAGCTAACGCTTTTAAACGCGGACATGGGTTCACCAGATAGGCAAAATCGGCGTGTTCACACAAAGGTAAGTCGTTGATTGAATCGGTATAAAAGTGGATATCTGAATAGTTGGTTTCTTGATTGTCTAACCACTCTTTTAAACGCGTCACTTTGCCTTCACGGTAGCTTGGTACACCTGAGATCTGAGACGTAAAGCGGCCTTGGTTTTCAATCAAATCGATACCAAGTGCATTCTCGATGCCAATCTTACGCCCCACAGCTTCCACTAAGAAGGTCACGCTGGCAGAGATGATCAGCATATCGATGTCGTCATTTTCTAGCTGTTCAATCAAAGGTTTCGACTGCTTGAACTGTTTAGGCAAAATATGCTGCTCGACACACTCTTCCACCAAAGCGCTGACTTGCTCTGTTGGCATATCGGCTAAAGGCTGCATGGAAAACGTGAGGTAATCTTCCATGTTCAATTTGCCTTCCGAATACAAGCCCATTAAGCGCTTATCTTCTTCAATAAAGTTGGGCGCTGTGGCAATGCCCTTTTCAACCAAGAACTCATTCCAGAGCATCGCTGCATCGGCATTGATCAGCGTTTCGTCCATATCAAATACATACAAAGGTTTGAACATCTTAGGCTCTCACAGGTTGAATTTCGTTAAGGTTAAACAGGAGTTCAAGTTGGCTGCCGTTTGCCAACAGTCGTTCAGAGGAGCGGTTGAGTAGGTCGACCGTTAATTCACACTCATCAACGTCCACTTGGTAGCGAATCACGTTACCCAAGAGCTGGTGGTTACGAATGGTGCCCGTTTTCGGCGCGGAGATATGCTCGCCATATTGTCGACCTTGCTCTTTCACGTAGATAGATTCCGGTCGAATCGCCACTTTCCATTCCGTTTCAATGTTGAAAAGTTGCTTAGCTTGGTTTGCTTGCACCAGATTGTAGTGCCCCATGAACCCAGCAACAAACTCATTAGCAGGTTGAGTGTAGATCTCTTCGGGTGTGCCGGCTTGTACGATCTCACCTTTATTCATCAAGAAGATGCGGTCAGACATGATCATCGCCTCTTCTTGATCGTGGGTCACGAAGATCGTGGTCAGGTTCATCTCTTTTTGAATATCTCGGATCTGTTGGCGTAGGTGCTTTCGGATCTTCGCATCCAACGCCGAAAGCGGCTCATCTAATAACAAAATACGCGGCTTGACCACCAAAGCTCTTGCCAAGGCCACACGCTGGCGTTGACCGCCCGATAACTGATGCGGGTAGAACTTCTCTTTGCCCGTTAAGTCCACCAGCCCAATCACTTTCGCGACTTCGTGCTTAATCTCGTCAGCAGCAAGCTTTTTCATTTTCAGGCCAAACGCAATATTTCCTTCAACCGTCATGTTCGGGAAAAGCGCATAAGATTGAAACACCATGCCGATGCCACGCTGTTGTGGCACTTGGTGAGTAATCTCTTCACCGTTGACCCAGATCTCGCCACCATCAACAGGATTCAGGCCAGCCAAGCTGCGCAACAAAGTCGATTTACCACAGCCACTTGGGCCAAGCAGAGTAATGAATTCGCCCTTCTCGATTGAGAATTGAATGTCTTCAAACACCGTGTTGTCACCAAAACGCTTGGTGAGGTTTTTCGCATTTACATAGCTCATTATTTGGTTCCCTGGCTGAAACGACTTGCCAACCAAGTCAGTAAGAAAATAAACAGGAAGTACGTCATCACAAGGGCAGACGTGAAGTGACCACTGGTTTGACGCATGTTGTATAGGTAGATTTGCAGTGTCTCGTAGCGTGTTCCTACCAAGATGTTGGCGAACACGAACTCGCCCAATAGGAACGAGAACGACAAGAACAGTGACGCCATTAAGCCTTTCTTAAGGTTTGGCAGAATAATCAATAAGAACGCCTTGGTGGTACTTGCGCCGAGCAGGTGTGCTGCGTCCATCAAGTCATGCAAGTTAATCGCTTCAAAGCTGTTGGCAATCGCGCGGTACATGAATGGCAGCGCGATGGTGAAGTAAGTACCAATCAAGATCCACGGTGTGCCTATCAGTGAGATTTCGCTGTCTGCATACAGCTGAAGCAAGCCGACTGACGACACTACTGGCGGCACCGCGAACGGCAATAAGATCAGGATGTTCATCACCTTGTCGAGCTTCGGGAAATAGTAAAACACCACGAAAATCGCAGGCAAGACCAATACCACACTCAATGACAGTGCCGCCACGCAGATAAACAGTGAACGACCAAAGGCTTGCAAGAAGCGAGGATCCGTCAGCAGGTTGATGTACCAATCTAACGTGAAGCCATCCGGCAGGATAGTGGCGCCCCAACGCGAGGAGATCGAGTAGATAAAGGTCGCTAAGATCGGAATCATCATGGTGCCGACAATCGAATAGACAACCGTTTTATGAAAGCGAGTATTGACGGTGTTCATTACTTTCTCTTCCCTGCGTAGCTTTTGCTGATCAGCCATTGGTTAATCACGGTGATGAAGGCCAGCATCGCCATCAGAATCACGGAAATTGCGGCGGCTAGGTTGGGTTCAAGGAACAAGTCGCCTGATACCAAGCTCGCGATTCGAATCGTGATCACATTGTAGTTGCCCGAGGTTAACGCATACACGCTCGCATACGCGCCAATCGCGTTAGCAATCAAGATGATGAAGGTGCCAAGCAAGGCAGGCGACAACACAGGCAGCGCTATTTTGGTCCAGTACTGCCAAGTTTTCGCGCCAAGCAGTGCCGAGGCTGCTTGCCAGTCGTCACTCAGAGCATCAAACGCTGGATAGAGCAACAACACCGCCAATGGGATCTGGAAGTAGATGTAAATCGCCAGCAAGCCCCACTTGCCGTAAAGGTCGAAATCACCCAGCAATCCATACTGCTTGAGCAACAAGGTAATCGCACCGTTGGTCCCAAGGATGATGATGAAAGCGAAAGACAACGGAACGCCAGAAAAATTACTGCTCATGTTGGTGAAAGCAATCACCGCATCGCGGATTTTAGAATCAACGCGGCGCAGTGAAGAAACGAGCAGAGTCGCAATCGCTAAGCCAACAATGCTCGACCAAATCGACAACCATAAACTGTTGCCAAAAGCCTGCATCATAAAGGCAGAATCGAACACTTCAGCGTAGTTTTCGAGAGAGAGTTCGTCGTCATAGAAGAAGCTGTTGATCAGCACCCAAACCATAGGTGCCAGTTGGAACAGATAGAAAAACAATGCGAAAGGCGCAAGCCACAAAGCGGGCTTGAAGCGTTGAAACAAAGATTTGGTTTTGGGTTTAAGCGCAGAGCCATCGCTCTGCGTGATTACAGAACTGCTCATAGGGCCAACAATTCCTGAGTGTAAGATTTATCGTGATCTAAGTTGAGTAGCTGACACACGCTGCCGCAGATGTCGGTCTGTTTCACTGCACAAGCTTGGTGTGTAAACTTATCGCCAATCACAAAGAAAGGCACTTCACGCTCTTCAGGCAGAATGCCACCATGAGACAGGTCATTGTTCATGCCATGGTCACTGGTGATGATCACTTGATAACCATCATCTACCCATTTCTCAAGGTAGTTCGATAGGTAGATATCCGCGCCACGAGCACTATTACGGTACTGGCGAGAATCCAGCCCGTGCTTATGTCCCATGTCGTCAATGTTCATTGGGTGAATCAATAAGAAATCAGGCTGATGAGTGACGCGCAGGTGCTCAGCATCCAAGAACAAGGCTTCATCTGGGTAGTGGTCCCAGTGGTAGAAACAGCCATGTTGGATGTTCATGGTTTCATCGTTGGTGAAACGGTCACGTACTGCATCAAATGGCGCTCGGTTATATAACTCGCTCACCCAATGATATGCCGCTGCAGCCGTCACTTTGTTCTGCGACTTCGCCAAGCTAAATACCGACTCGTGATTCGATAAACGCACGATTTGATTGTTGACGATGCCACTCTCGACAGGGCGAACCCCAGTTAAAATGCACTCATACAGTGGACGGGACATAGATGGCAGCTCACACTGCACAGGGTAAAGCGTGGCGCGCAGCTTGTTTTTTTGCGTGCTCTGCGAAGTGCTCTGTTTATTACGCAAATCGCCTTGGTTATTGTACGAATCGCCCTGTTTTGTCTGCAAATCGCCCTGTTTCTCATACATATCAC
>NZ_JBFSTZ010000027.1:0-81281 GCF_041467155.1 Vibrio sp. 10N.247.310.23
ATTTAGGTTCTGGCGCCGAGAGGTGTGAGAGTTCAAGTCTCTCCGACCGCACCATCATTAAATAGAACCCAGCTTTTTAGCTGGGTTTTGTTTTATCTGGAATATGCAAATCTGCTAGCCAAGTCACCAAGTATTCTCTTCTATAACCTCACTTTTAATACGATTTTATAAGACAATGTCAGCTCCATTTTCTAATTGAGTATGACTAGCCTATGAAACCCCTCCCCTTAACGATCGGTTGCTACACAGATACACCAAGTAAAAGCCAAGGTGTTTATCAAACTCAGTTAGATCTAGGAACAGGAAAACTATTACCTCTAGAGCTGATCATCAAATGTACTAACCCCTCTTTTATTACTGTAACAAAGACTGGGATCTATACTGCATCGGAAGTGGACCAGCAAAAACAGCCCCAGCTCATTCATATACCTAATGTTGATTCACAGCTAACACACAATACAAGCCTCATCTCGGGAGATCACCCTTGTCACGTCGCGATAGATCCACACAATAAGTTTGCTATCACGTCGCAATACTCATCAGGCACATTCGATATTTTTAGCTTAAGTATCAACGGCAGCATCGATAAACGACTCAAAACAATCCAGATGGTTGGTTCCGGGCCAAACAAAGAGAGACAAACTAGCCCACACGCCCATCAATGCCTGTTCTTACAAAACTCACCACAGTTTGTGACTGTCGATCTCGGCACCGATCGCATCAACTTCTATTGCTTTGATGAAGAGCAAGAAGAGTTCCTTGATGAGCCAATGCAGTCTATTAAGGTGCCCGCCGGCAATGGACCTCGCCATTTAATCTTTAACAAAGCTGAAGACAGAGCCTATGTGGTCTGTGAACTCTCTGAAACGTTGCTGACTTTGGAAAAGGTTTTAGGCATTTGGAATGTAGCGGAAGAGATTGATGCATTGCCTAATATGGAGAAGGGAGAAGCCGCAGCTGCGATTAAGCTATCGCCTGATGAGCAATTCCTTTATGTGTCATGTCGACACCAATCAAGAATCAGTAGCTTCAAAATCGACTCTGAGACTCAAAGGCTGACTTTCATTGATAGCTACGACACTGAAGGCAAATTCCCAAGAGACTTCCATATAACGAACGATGGGAAATGGCTTATCGCCGCCAACCAGCACTCCAACAACATCACCTCATTCAAGCGAGATAATGAAGATGGGTCTTTGGTTTATACAGGGTACTCTTTAGAGATCGATGCACCGGTTTGTGTGACGCAACAGCGATAGTAGTCATCTGATACAAAAAAGGAGAGCATTCGCTCTCCTTCTTTTCATAAGCAGTCTTAAACGCTCAATTAGAGACCCAAAGCGTATTTCAATACTTGAGCTTTAATCGGGCCTGAATTTTCAGCTAGTTTTAGAGCAGCATTACGTACAAATTTCAGTGGGCCAATGTCGTTGCTGAATGTCTTGTAGAAGAAATCCATGCCACTTTGCATCATTAGATTGTCGCCTCTTCTTATCACTTCATAGCGTCTTGCTACAGACTGGTTCAATTCACCCTTTTCTTTGGTGACATCCAGCAGTACTGATACATCTTTGAAGCCTAAGTTAACACCCTGCCCAGCCAAAGGGTTGATGGTATGCGCAGAGTCTCCGACCAAAATACAGTTATTCTTCGAGTATGATTGAGCATGACGTCGTGTCAGAGGAAAAGAACCCGAATTCAAGACTTTGATATCACCTAACTCTTTAGGAAAGTGAGTAAGTACTTCGTTACGTAGTTTTTCAGGGGCCATTGCTGACAGTTGCTTAATACGCAGTGGAGAATCATACCAAACTAACGAGCCCAGCCCGACTTCTTGACCGTCAGAGGTTAGAGAACACAAAGGCAAAAATGAACGAGGGCCACTTGGTAGAAATTGCTGCCAAGTAATATCTTGCTGAGGTTGTTCTGTTTCTACATTGATAAGCATACAGTGTTGTCGATAATCCCAAGCCGTGATGCCAATTCCAGCTTGTTGGCGAACGGCTGAATTCGCACCATCAGCACCAACCACCCACTTCGCAGACAACTCAGCCCCTGATTGAAGCTTTACGATATTGATTTCACCAAACTCAATCACATCGAGCTTTTCTGGGCATAACAGTTCGAGATTGTCGTAGGCATCAAATTGAGACCATAAACCTAATTGAATGAGTCTGTTCTCAACGATATAGCCCAAACGAGGAAGGTCTAGTGAGGCAGCATCAAATCGAGTACGACACTCTGGGTGCTCCCACGTCTCTAAACGTTTATAAGAACACACTCGCATTGCTGCAATACTTTGCCATGCACCAAGATTTTCAAGCAAATCGACCGATGCTTGAGAAATCGCTGACACACGAATGTCCATCGCTTGCGATTCATCAAAAGCTTGTGGGGCAAAACCTTCGATCACCGCAACACTCAGACCTTGCTTTGCAAAACCGATTGCTGTTGCTGCGCCAACCATGCCGCCACCGACTACTACAATATCGTAACTGTTCATATTTCGTACTTATCAGTTTGATTCTTTGACTGTTTTTGATTGTACTTTTTCATAACTAACTTGTAACCAAAAACCTTATTCGAAAAAAGGGTTATCCCTTATGGCATATGGCGTTAACGATAATAAAAACCACCACATAAGAGATTTGTTCAGACTACTAGTCAGTCGGTTTTGAAACCAGTACAATACTCCGCTTGCCGCTAGAGCCTGTCATAAAATTGAATACCGAATTATGACAAACGGGGCTAGCGGATGAATAATGGGCGATTTGCTCCCTTAAATTAAACTAACGATCGAGCGAACATATAATGAGTAAGAAACTGCTAATTAAAACTTGGGGCTGTCAGATGAATGAATATGATTCATCAAAAATGGCCGACCTGCTTAACGCTGCAAATGGCTATGAGCTAACTGAAGTACCTGAGGAAGCAGACGTACTACTATTGAATACTTGTTCTATCCGCGAAAAAGCGCAAGAAAAAGTATTCCACCAGCTTGGTCGTTGGAAAACGCTTAAAGATAAAAAAGAAGGTGTGGTGATCGGTGTGGGTGGCTGTGTAGCGACTCAAGAAGGTGATCACATTCGTCAACGTGCACCTTACGTAGACGTTATCTTTGGCCCACAAACATTACACCGTTTGCCAGAGATGATTAAATCATCACTGTCTAACGAAAAGCCAGTAATGGATATCTCTTTCCCAGAGATCGAAAAGTTCGATAACCTGCCAGAGCCAAAAGCTGAAGGCGCGACGGCGTTCGTTTCTATCATGGAAGGTTGTTCTAAATACTGTACTTACTGCGTTGTACCATACACACGTGGCGAAGAAGTTAGCCGTCCAATGGATGATGTACTTTTCGAAGTTGCTCAACTTGCAGAGCAAGGCGTACGTGAAGTTAACCTGCTAGGTCAAAACGTAAACGCATACCGCGGTCCAACACACGAAGGCGATATCTGTTCATTCGCAGAACTGCTTCGTCTTGTTGCTTCTATCGACGGTATCGACCGTATTCGTTTCACAACAAGCCACCCGCTTGAGTTTGGTGACGACATCATTGAAGTTTACAAAGACACACCAGAGCTAGTGAGCTTCCTTCACCTACCAGTACAAAGTGGTAGTGACCGTATTCTTACGATGATGAAGCGCCCACATACGGCTATCGAGTACAAATCTATTATCCGTAAACTGCGTAAAGCTCGCCCTGACATTCAAATCAGCTCTGACTTTATTGTTGGTTTCCCTGGTGAGTCTAAGCAAGACTTCCAAGATACAATGAAGCTAATTAAAGACGTTGATTTCGATATGAGCTTCAGCTTTGTTTTCTCTCCACGTCCAGGTACGCCAGCGGCAGATTACCCATGTGATGTACCAGCACAAGAGAAGAAAGATCGTCTGTACGAACTGCAGCAAACGGTAAACACACAAGCTATGCGTTTCTCTCGTCTAATGTTAGGCACAGAGCAACGTATCCTTGTTGAAGGCCCATCAAGAAAGAACCTAATGGAACTTCGCGGCCGTACAGAAAACAGCCGTGTTGTGAACTTCGAAGGTTCTGCAGACCTAATCGGTCAATTCGTAGATGTGAAGATCACTGAGGTTTACACCAACTCACTACGTGGTGAGCTAGTTCGCACAGAAAAAGACATGGGTCTACGCGTTGTTATGACTCCAGCAGAAATGATGGAAAAAACAAAACGTGAAGACGAGCTAGGTGTAGCGACATTTACGCCATAGGCAATACAACTGTTTGAGCACAAAGCGCAAACACAAAGCTTGAAATTACCTAACTAAGTGACCATCTTAGAAATAGGGATATCACCATCAGAAGCCCGGTCTAAATCGGGCTTTTTGCTCTTTGTTTTATTTAAGAGTGAGTGGCACAAAATGAGAGGCTAATTTGAGCAATAAAATCGTTACCTTAGAGATAAATCTAGAACCAGCAGACAACAAGCGCTTGGCAAGTTTATGCGGACCATTTGACGACAACATCAAGCATCTTGAGCGTCGTCTGGGCGTTGAGATTAATTACCGTAGCAACTTTTTCACCATTGTCGGTAAGCCTCACACTACAGCCGCAGCTTTAGACATCATCAAACACCTCTATGTTGAAACGGCTCCAGTTAAAGGCAACATAATCGATATCGAACCAGAGCAAATACATCTGGCGATCACCGAGTCAGGCATTTTGGAGCAACACGTCGAGTCTGAAATTGACTACGGCAAAGAAGTGACCATTAAGACTAAAAAAGGCGTCATCAAACCTCGAACGCCAAACCAAGCACAGTACCTAATGAACATGGTGACTCATGACATCACCTTTGGTATTGGGCCAGCAGGTACAGGTAAAACCTACTTAGCCGTTGCTGCAGCAGTTGATGCACTTGAACGCCAAGAGATTCGTCGCATTCTATTGACGCGCCCTGCTGTTGAAGCCGGTGAGAAGCTTGGTTTCCTACCGGGTGATTTAAGCCAAAAAGTAGACCCATATTTACGTCCACTTTACGATGCGCTGTTTGAGATGCTTGGCTTTGAGCGAGTTGAGAAGCTGATTGAACGTAACGTAATTGAAGTTGCGCCACTGGCTTACATGCGTGGTCGTACATTGAATGATGCGTTTATCATTCTTGATGAGAGCCAAAACACCACGGTAGAACAGATGAAGATGTTCTTAACCCGTATCGGTTTTAACTCACGCGCTGTGATCACAGGTGATATTACGCAAATCGATTTACCTCGTGGTGCAAAATCAGGCTTACGCCATGCGACTGAAGTGCTCAATGAAGTCGACGACATTAGCTTTAACTTCTTCATGTCTGAAGACGTCGTTCGTCACCCTGTAGTTGCTCGTATCGTCAACGCATACGAGAAGTGGGAAGCAAAAGACCAGAAAGAGCGCAAAGAGTTTGAAAAGCGTAAACGTGAAGAGCGTGAAGCCAAACTTCTTGAGGCTCAGCAGGTAGTTACGACACAATTAGCAACACAAAATAGCTCTGTAATTGCAGAACAAGGTGATAAATAGATGTCTATTGAACTAGACCTGCAATTAGCGGTCGAAAATGAGCAAGGTCTTCCAACTGAGCAAGATATTCAGCTTTGGTTGGACAAGACAATTCCTCAGTTTCAAGAGAACGCTGAGTTGACGGTTCGTATCGTTGATACACAAGAAAGCCACCAGCTCAATCATGAATATCGTGGCAAAGATAAGCCAACTAACGTGTTGTCTTTTCCATTCGAGGCTCCTCTAGGGATCGAGTTAGATCTACTGGGCGACCTCATTATCTGCCGCCAAGTTGTCGAAAAAGAAGCAGAAGAGCAAAGTAAGCCTCTGCTAGCACACTGGGCTCATATGGTTGTACATGGCAGTCTGCATCTGCTAGGTTATGATCATATCGAAGATGATGAAGCTGAAGAGATGGAGTCACTCGAGACAGAAATCATGCAATCTATGGGGTTTGAAGACCCTTACATTCTAGAAAAGTAAATTGATTCTAGTAAAGTAGGTTGCAGAGAAACAATAACTCATCGAACCTGTGATTTTCACAGGAATCTGAGTTGTAACGTGTGCTATCACACTTCTGATAGCGTTATTTTTTGAGAAATCATGAACGAAGGTAACCCCCCCACTTCTGAGGGAAGTAAAAAATCTGAAGGTCCGAGTAGAAAGTCCTTCTTTGAACGCCTAGGCCAACTATTTCAAGGTGAAGTAAAAGATCGCCAAGAGCTCGTAGATGTAATCCGCGACTCAGAAATTAATGACCTAATTGACCACGACACACGCGACATGCTCGAGGGTGTTATGGAAATTTCAGAGATGCGAGTACGCGATATCATGCTGCCTCGCTCTCAAATGGTTACAGTTGAACGCACAGATGATCTAGATACATTGATTGCGCTCATTACTGATGCTCAACACTCTCGCTACCCAGTGATCAGTGAAGATAAAGACCATGTTGAAGGCATTCTATTAGCGAAGGACCTACTTAAGTATTTGGGTTCAGAAAGTGCTCCATTTGATATCGAACAAGTGATTCGCCCTGTCGTGGTTGTTCCTGAAAGTAAGCGAGTTGATCGCCTGCTTAAGGAGTTCCAAGAAGAGCGTTACCACATGTCTATCGTTGTCGATGAGTTTGGTGGAGTTTCTGGCCTGGTAACCATTGAAGATATCCTCGAAGAAATCGTTGGTGAAATTGAAGACGAGTTCGACGATGAAGAAGAGCTAGATATTCGTAAGCTGAGTAAGCATACCTTCTCTGTAAAAGCTTTAACCACTATTGAAGAGTTCAACGATACGTTTAACACTGCCTTTAGTGACGACGAAGTGGATACGGTAGGCGGCATGGTTATGACAGCACTCGGCCACCTGCCGGTTCGTGGCGAAATTGTAGAAATCGAAAACTACCATTTCAAAATAACATCAGCAGATAACCGTCGTGTGATTCAGCTACAGGTAACCATTCCTGACGAACAGCCTCTTCCGACTATCGAAGAATAACAACTTCTCTCTAAAGAGATGACAGAAATTAGATGACTAATACCTTTATTCATCGCCTATTACGGCCGCTTGCGGCCGTTTTTGTTGGCGCTATAACCACCCTTTCATTCGCTCCATACTCTATATGGCCTCTTGCTATTCTCAGCCCAGCTTTGTTGCTGTTACTGATCCACAACCGCTCTCCTAAAAGTGCGCTTTGGATTGGCTACGCATGGGGTTTAGGTCAATTCACCACAGGTATCAGCTGGGTATACGTCAGCATTGATGGTTTTGGCGGCATGCCACTGGCAGCCAACCTATTTTTGATGGCATTGCTTGTTGGCTACCTAGCCGTTTATTCAGGGCTATTTACCTGGGGTTTGAATAAATTCTTCCCTGCCAATAACCTAAGCCGCTTTTTCCTTGCAGCTCCTGCATTCTGGCTAGTCTGTGATTGGCTGCGTGGCTGGGTAATGACGGGCTTCCCTTGGCTTTGGTTAGGCTACAGCCAAATCGATTCGCCATTGGGTTCATTTGCACCGATTGGCGGCGTAGAGCTAGTAACTTTAGCGATCATTGTTTCAGCCTCTGCATTCACTTATGCGATTGTTAACCGGGCTTGGAGCATCGCTCTCATTCCCGCCGTCGTATTTAGTGCAGGCTTTGGTATTCGCAACATCGACTGGGTCACGCCGAACCCTGAAAAAACCACGTCAGTCGTCTTGATACAAGGCAACGTCGATCAAGACAGTAAATGGCTACCGAGTCATCGCTGGCCAACCATGATGAAGTACACCGACCTAAGCAGAGAAAACTGGGGAGCGGATATCATCATCTGGCCTGAAGCGGCTATTCCAGCATTCGAAGTTGAGATCCCATCTTTCCTACGTAACTTGGATAGCGCAGCGAAGATGAACAACAGTTCGATCATTACCGGTGTGCTGAATCAGTCTGAAGATAAGAAATACTACAACAGTGTTCTTTCTCTCGGTGTGAATCCATACGGTGAGTACAGCTACGATCCAGACGAGCGCTACCATAAACACCACCTGTTACCATTTGGTGAGTTTGTGCCGTTTGAAGATATCTTGCGTCCATTAGCACCTTTCTTTAACTTGCCAATGTCATCATTTAGCCGTGGCGACTTTGTTCAACCAAACATAGTGGCAAATGGTCGTCACTTAGCGCCGGCACTGTGTTATGAGATCATCTTTAATGATCAAGTTAGACAGAACGTAACCGACGAGACTGACTTTATTTTAACGCTCTCTAACGATGCGTGGTTTGGTCGTTCGATTGGCCCTCTGCAACATATGGAAATTGCACAGATGCGTGCTCTGGAGCTTGGTAAGCCGGTTATTCGCTCGACCAACAACGGTGTGACGGCAGTTACTGATTACAAAGGCAATATAATCAAGCAAGTGCCTCAGTTTGAAACGGCAGTGTTAAAAGCTGAACTCATTTCAACGGATGGTCAAACGCCTTATCACACAGTAGGTACTTGGCCACTGTATATCTGGGCGATGCTCAGCTTGGTGATTGGTTGGGTAATTAGAAAGCCAAAAAGCTAGATTCGACGAAAAGTGATTTGAGGGTTGACTGATCGGGTCAACCCTTTTTCATTGCTGTGGTTTTGCGTTGATACGCTATGGTTCAGAAGCTTACGGTTTAAGGGCTTTACGACTAAACCCTTTAGAACCACATTTAATGCATGGAATGATATTGGTTGGGTGGTTATATTCGGTTTGGTGACCACACTCGTCACATACTAAGGTTCCCAAGCCAATGACTTCACCCGCTTGATACAAGCCTTGGTGTTCTAAGTCTTGGAACAGTTCAACCCATTCCACCTTAGTACGATCAGTAATATCCAACAGCCCTTGCCAAATAGAGTCCGCAATCATCAAATAGAATGGACCGCTTTTACTCTCTTCATAGCTTTCGGAAAACTCTTTTAAGTCCGACTTCACGTAGGCAGAGATCAATGAAAGCTCATCTTTAGTCATATCATTAGCTGCTTTCGCAAACTTGCCCGACGTTTCGATTTTGTTGTTGAGCTCTTCAGGGCTATGCTTCAGCGTTTCAATCACCTCTTCGACGACTTCTTCATAGAGCGCTTTTTTCTTCGGCATAACAACCTCCTTAAGATAACCAACTTTTACGCGTGCAAACGGATGTGTCGCAATGCACTCCCGCTCACAAACAAATGCAATTCATACTCTTAAGTATAGTTGCCCAGCGAAATTCAGTGAAAATTACGCCATCTACTAGGCAGCAACTGCAAGTATGAAGGGTATAACTATTGTTGTACTAGGCTCCTTTAGGTATTCTATGACGATCTGTAAGATTCTGTTCTAACCGAACTCACAAATTCCAAGATAACCGGATACCATCGATGCAAGAACAATATAACCCGCAAGAGATTGAACAAAAGGTTCAACAACACTGGGATAACAGCGAGACTTTCGTTGTAAGTGAAGACCCAAACAAAGAAAAATTCTACTGTCTTTCTATGTTCCCTTACCCAAGTGGCCGACTGCACATGGGTCACGTGCGTAACTACACCATCGGTGATGTGGTATCTCGTTTCCAACGCCTACAAGGTAAAAACGTAATGCAGCCAATTGGTTGGGATGCATTCGGCCTACCAGCAGAAAACGCAGCGGTTAAAAACAACACAGCGCCTGCACCTTGGACTTACGAAAACATTGAGTACATGAAAAACCAGCTGAAGCTTTTAGGCTTTGGTTACGACTGGAACCGTGAATTCGCAACGTGTACACCTGAGTACTACCGTTGGGAGCAAGAGTTCTTCACTAAGCTTTACGAAAAAGGCCTAGTGTACAAGAAGACGTCTTCTGTGAACTGGTGTCCAAACGACCAAACGGTACTGGCAAACGAGCAAGTAGAAGATGGTTGCTGCTGGCGTTGTGATACTCCAGTAGAACAAAAGAAGATTCCACAGTGGTTTATCAAAATCACTGAGTACGCTCAAGAGCTACTAGATGATCTAGATAACCTTGATGGTTGGCCTGAAATGGTTAAGACCATGCAACGCAACTGGATCGGTCGCTCTGAAGGTGTTGAGCTATCTTTCACTGTTAACGGTGAAGAAGCTCCATTAGAAGTTTACACAACTCGTCCAGATACACTAATGGGTGTTTCTTACGTTGGTATCGCTGCAGGTCACCCTCTTGCAGAGAAAGCATCGAAGAACAACCCTGAGCTTGCTGCATTCGTTGACGAATGTCGCAACACCAAAGTTGCTGAAGCTGAACTGGCAACGATGGAAAAGAAAGGTATGGATACTGGCCTAACGGCTATCCACCCTCTTAACGGCCGTGTTGTTCCTGTTTACGTAGCTAACTTCGTTCTTATGGATTACGGCACAGGTGCGGTAATGGCAGTTCCTGCTCACGATCAACGTGACTACGAATTCGCAACTAAGTACGGCATCGATATCATCCCAGTAATTAAACCTGAAGACGGTTCTGAACTAGACGTATCTGAAGCGGCTTACACAGAGAAAGGTGTACTGTTCGATTCTGGTGAATTCGATGGTCTTGCGTTCCAAGAAGCATTCGATGCAATTGCTGCGAAGCTTGAAGCTGAAGGCAAAGGTAAGAAGACAGTAAACTTCCGTCTACGTGACTGGGGTGTATCTCGTCAACGTTACTGGGGCGCTCCAATCCCAATGGTAACCACTGAAGACGGTGAAGTTCACCCAGTACCAGCAGACCAACTGCCAGTCATTCTTCCTGAAGATGTAGTAATGGATGGCGTAACGAGCCCAATCAAGGCTGACAAGTCTTGGGCTGAAACAACATTCAACGGCGAACCCGCTCTACGTGAGACTGACACGTTCGATACGTTTATGGAGTCTTCTTGGTACTACGCACGTTACTGTTCACCGCAAGCAGACGACATTCTAGATCCAGAGAAAGCAAACTACTGGCTACCAGTTGACCAATACGTTGGTGGTATCGAGCACGCTTGTATGCACCTGCTTTACTCTCGTTTCTTCCATAAACTTCTACGTGATGCTGGCTACGTGACGTCTGATGAACCGTTCAAGCAACTACTATGTCAAGGCATGGTTCTGGCTGACGCGTTCTATCACGAAAACGAAAAAGGCACCAAAGAGTGGATTGCACCGACTGACGTAACGGTTGAACGTGACGGTAAAGGTCGCATCGAAAAAGCAGTCGACGATCAAGGTCGTGAAGTTGAACACTCAGGCATGATCAAAATGTCTAAGTCTAAGAACAACGGTATCGACCCACAAGAGATGGTAGACAAGTACGGCGCTGATACAGTACGTCTATTCATGATGTTTGCATCACCTGCAGACATGACGCTTGAGTGGCAAGAGTCTGGCGTTGAAGGGGCTAACCGCTTCCTTAAACGTGTTTGGAAATTGGTTCACGCTCACTCTTCTAAGGGTGCTGCTGAATCTGTTGATGCTTCTGCGCTATCTGGCGACCAAAAAGCACTTCGTCGTGATATCCATAAAACTATCGCGAAAGTAACGGACGATATTGGCCGTCGCCAAACGTTCAACACGGCAATCGCTGCAATCATGGAACTGATGAACAAGCTGGCGAAAGCACCTCAAGAATCTGCACAAGACCGTGCAATCCTTGACGAAGCGCTAAAAGCGGTAGTACGCATGCTTTACCCAATGACTCCACACATCTCTTACGAAATGTGGATTGCACTTGGTGAATCAAACGTAGACTCAGCAACATGGCCAACTTTCGATGAGAAAGCGCTAGTTGAAGACGAGAAAACTATCGTTGTTATGATCAACGGTAAGCTACGTGCGAAACTAACCGTTGCTGCTGATGCAACAGAAGAGCAAGTTCGTGAGCTTGGTCTAAACGATGAGAACGCTAAGAAGTTCCTAGATGGCTTAACTATCCGTAAAGTTATCTTCGTACCAGGTAAGCTTCTAAACATCGTTGCTAACTAATTTCGTTAGCACAATGCAATTGCTAAAGAATTAACGAACTTAATTCATCAAAAGCAGTCTGTAGACAGGGTAGCTAATTGCCCTGTCTACTTATTTAAGCGCTTTAGACTTGAGCCTAACCACTCAAACGAACTAAAGCCTTTAAATAAGTATTCTACCTTCATGAGAGCCATCAAATAATGCGCCTGATTTCACTATCTTCATTGAAAGTTACTGTTGTTGTTTTAACCGTCAGCCTATTAAGTGCGTGTGGTTTCCACCTACGTGGTGATTACTCCGTACCAGAAGAACTCAACAAGATCTCCGTAACCAGTTACGACCAATACAGTACGTTTACACGTATGATGAAAGGTCAACTGCGTATGAATGATGTAGAAATTGTGCTACCGGCTGAGAATACACCTAACCTGCATATTATTAGTGAGAGCGTAGGTGAGCGAACTCTGTCTCTATACCAAAACACTCGTGCAGCAGAGAAAGAACTGACATTCCGCGCTTCATACCGCGTAACTGTCCCGGATCTAGGCTCAAAGACGTTCTCAACCAGCGTAACCCGTAGTTACCTAGATAACCCGCTAACTGCACTTGCGAAGTCGGTTGAACGAGACATGATCGAAGATGAGATGCGTAAGTTGGCAACAAGCCAAATCCTTCGTCAGATGGCTCGTCTAAAAGCGAACATTGCAGCTGATAGCATGGACCTAGATGCACTAGAGCACGTTCAAGTGAAAGAACTCGAAAAGCAATACAACATCAAGAATGTTGAGATCGTACCAGCTTCAGAAGAACAACCAACACTTAGCGATTCGGCTGAGTAATAGGTTTATTTGATGCGTATTTTTGCTGACCGCTTATCAGAGCAACTTATTAAACAGTTGAGTAATGTTTACCTAATTTTTGGTAACGAACCGCTACTGTTGCAAGAGAGCCGAGAAGCGATTCAAAAGGCTGCAAAACAGCAAGGCTTTGAAGAACGTCACCGCTTTGCGATTGATAGCAGTCTCGACTGGAATCAAGTCTACGACTGCACTCAAGCACTGAGCCTATTCTCTAGCCGTCAGGTCATCGAGCTTGAACTGCCAGAGTCAGGCGTCAATACCGCAATAGCGAAAGAGCTACTCGCAATCTCCGAGCATATCCACAGTGATATCTTGTTAATCTTGGTGGGCACTAAGCTCACCAAAGCTCAAGAAAGCGCTAAGTGGTTTAAGGCTCTTTCGAATCAGGGTCACTGGGTCAGTTGCCTAACGCCAGATGTCAGTCGGTTACCTCAGTTTGTCCAAGCGCGTTGCCGTCAAATCGGTTTAACGCCAGACCCTGAAGCGATTCAAATGCTGGCGCAATGGCATGAGGGTAATCTATTTGCTCTCACCCAAAGCCTAGAAAAACTGGCTCTCCAATACCCAGATGGAAAACTCACGTTAGTACGCTTAGAAGAATCGCTGAGTCGACACAACCATTTTACTCCATTCCATTGGAGTGATGCGTTATTGGCAGGCAAAGGTAACCGAGCACAACGAATCCTGCGTCAGCTAGAAGCTGAAGGTGTCGAACCCGTCATTTTATTACGTAGCATACAACGAGAGCTTGCTCTGCTATTACAAATGCAGCAACAAATGAAACAGATGCCGATTGGTCAGGTCTTCGAAAAACACCGTATCTGGCAATCTAAAAAGCCTCTTTATAACGCCGCGCTAACAAGAGTTTCGATTTCTCAATTACACTCTTTGTTCGCGTTGCTCACTCAAGCTGAATTGATGACAAAAACTCAATATGAGCAGTCGCCTTGGCCACTAATTCATCAGTTAAGCGTAGAGTTTTGTATCCCTTCAGCTTCAATACCATTTCACGCATAAAAGCGTGGTATATTCTAGGGTCGACAGCCCCTAAAAAGCTAAATTCAGATTAAAGGAACACCCCGTGTTACGTGAAGAACTAAAAGATTTTCTTGCAGACAAAGCCGACGATATGAAAGCAGAATCGATTGTGACTATCGATGTAGAAGGCAAATCAAGCGTTACTGATTACATGATTGTTTGTACAGGTACCTCTAAGCGCCATGTTGCTTCTATTGCACAGCATGTTGCTGATGAAATACGTAAAGCAGGTATGCAGCCACTAGGCATGGACGGCCAGCAAGAAGGTGAATGGGTTGTTCTAGATATGGGCACAAGCATGCTTCACGTTATGCAAGAAGAACACCGTGAACTGTACCAACTAGAAAAACTTTGGGGCTAAGCTTTGAAGATCCAGTTAATCGCAGTTGGCACAAAAATGCCAAAGTGGGTTGAAGAAGGCTTTAAAGAATATAAACGCCGCTTCCCTCATGATATGCCATTAGAGCTCATTGAAATTACTGCGGGAAAGCGCGGTAAAAATGCGGATATTGCACGCATTCTTCAAAAAGAAGGCGAAGCGATGTTGGCAGCGGTTCCAAAAGGCAACCGCATTGTCACGCTTGATATCCCAGGTAAAAAGTGGGACACACCACAACTGGCAGAGCAATTGGAAAGTTGGAAGTTGGATGGACGCGACGTTTCTATCCTTATCGGCGGGCCTGAAGGATTAGCACCTGCATGTAAAGCGGCTGCAGACCAAAGTTGGTCTCTGTCTGCGCTTACTCTCCCTCACCCATTAGTACGCGTTATCATGGCTGAAAGCTTGTATCGAGCTTGGAGCATCACTGCTAACCACCCTTATCATCGAGAATAAGCGTTAATGTTACGTAAACGTAGCCAAATCCGTGATTACAAAGCAGAAGCACGACTATTTACTAATCGTGCTTTTGTTGCGTTTGCGGGGATCATAGTCATGATATCGATGTTGGTTGTTAATCTGTACAACATTCAGGTCAATCAATATCAAGACTATAAAACCCGCTCTAACGATAACCGTATCAAGGTCGTTCCAATCGCCCCCAACCGTGGTTTGATTTATGATCGTAATGGTGTGCTTCTTGCCGAAAATCGCCCGGTTTTCAACCTAGAAATCACACCAGAAAAAATCAAAGATATGGATGACACGCTCGTCCGTCTACAAGAATTAATCGAGATCCCGCCAGAGCGCATTGAACTATTTGATCGTGATCGTCGCAATTCACGACGCTTCAAGTCAGTACCTATTCTGAATCAGCTTACCGAAGAACAAGTTGCGATCTTCTCTGTAAATCAACATAAGTTCCCAGGCGTTGAAGTTACAGGTACGCTAAAACGTTTCTACCCTTATGGTGATGTGTTAACTCACGTGATTGGCTACGTATCGCGCATCAATGACCGTGATATGCAGCGCCTGGTTCGCGAAGAGAAAGACGCCAATTACCAAGCCACTCGCGACATCGGTAAACTTGGTATTGAGCGCTACTACGAAGACATGCTTCACGGTACCGCTGGCTATCAAGAAGTCGAAGTTAACAGCCGTGGACGAGTGATCCGTACTCTAAAATTTGTACCGTCGGTTCCGGGTAAAGATATCGTGCTCAACTTGGATATCAAGCTACAACTATACGTACATAAGTTACTGGATGGCCGCCGTGGCTCAGCTATCGTTCTCGACCCGAAAGAAAATGGCGTGTTAGCCATGGTATCTAGCCCAAGCTACGACCCAAATGCATTCGTACATGGTATTTCGTCTAAAGGTTATAACGCCCTGCTTCAAGACAAAGACCGCCCTTTGGTTAACCGTGCAACGCTAGGTATTTACCCACCAGCATCGACGATCAAGCCATTCATTGCTGTTGCTGCTCTGCAAGAAGGTGTTATTACACCAAACACTACGCGCAATGACCCAGGCTATTGGAAGATACCAAACTCAAAAACGAGACCATTCCGTGACTGGTTGCGTTGGGGACACGGGGTCGTTGATATAGAGAAAGCGATTGAAGAGTCAGTGGATACTTTCTTTTACCAAATTGCTTATGATCTCGGCATTGATCGCATATCCAAATGGATGATGATGTTCGGCTTTGGTGATTATACTGGCATCGATATTTATGAAGAAAGCAAAGCCAATATGCCAACTCGTGATTGGAAGATGGCAAGACACCGTGTGCCTTGGTACCAAGGTGACACCATCCCAGTTGGTATTGGCCAAGGCTACTGGACTGCAACACCCATGCAGATTGCAAAAGCCACATCAGTTTTGGTCAATGAAGGTGAAGTAACCGCACCTCACCTACTTCGTTCAACCATTGATAACGGTCGTCCATTCGATGAACAAATCATGTCGGACATTGAAACTTACCCACCGCTAACCGGGGTTAAGAAGAAGTATTGGGATATCGCTCAGGAAGGTATGAGGCTGGCTAACCACGGTAAGAAAGGTACGGCAAGACGTTCATTCCAGAAGATGTCTTACCAAACCGCTGGTAAATCGGGTACCGCGCAGGTATTCGGCTTAAAAGAAGATGAAGAGTACAACGCGGACGAAATCGCAGAGCACTTACGCGATCACGCCCTCTTTACGGGTTACGCGCCTTTTGAAGATCCTGAAGCCGTCGTGACTATCGTTCTAGAGAACGCAGGTGGCGGTTCTTCTAACGGCGGCCCAGTAGTAAGAAGGATTTTAGACCATATTATCCTTGCAGAAGATTATCAAAGTGAGCCAATTAAATAATGAAACTTGATCCTTCAACTGGACGAAATAGAGCCCTATTCGAAAGGCTGCATATCGACCTGCCGCTTTTGCTTGGCATTCTGGTTTTAATGGGCTTTGCCCTGCTGATCATGTACAGCGCAAGCGGACAAAGCCTTGCGATGATGGACCGCCAGGCGATGCGCATGGCTCTGTCTTTAGGTGTGATGATCTTCCTAGCGCAAATCTCACCTCGTACTTATGAAACCTTGGCACCACTGCTATTTGTAGGTGGTGTCATCTTGCTATTGGGCGTGTTGTTCTTTGGTGAAGCCTCTAAAGGCGCCCAGCGTTGGTTAAACTTCGGCTTTGTTCGATTCCAACCGTCAGAGCTATTAAAGCTCGCGGTGCCTTTGATGCTGGCACGATTTATCGGTAAGCGCTCACTTCCACCAACATTCCAAACATTAGCGATCTCGCTAGTGATGGTGTTTGTACCGACGATTCTAATCGCAAAGCAGCCTGACCTAGGTACATCTATCCTTATCGCCGCATCTGGTATCTTCGTGATATTCCTGGCTGGTATCAGTTGGAAAATCATTGCTAGCGCGGCAATCGCATTAGGGGCATTTATCCCAATCCTATGGTTCTTCTTGATGCGTGAATATCAAAAAGTGCGTGTTAGAACCCTTTTTGATCCTGAATCAGATCCATTAGGTGCGGGTTACCACATCATTCAAAGTAAGATTGCGATAGGTTCGGGTGGTATATCAGGAAAAGGTTGGTTGCAAGGCACTCAATCTCAACTAGAGTTCATCCCAGAGCGTCATACTGACTTCATTTTTGCGGTCATCGCCGAAGAATGGGGCATGATCGGTATCTTGTTCTTGCTTGCGATCTACCTGTTTATTATTGGACGTGGCTTAGTGCTTGCGAGCCAAGCTCAAACCGCATTCGGTCGAATGATGGGCGGAAGTATTGTACTGAGCTTCTTCGTTTATATTTTTGTAAACATTGGCATGGTAAGTGGCATTCTACCTGTAGTTGGTGTTCCTCTTCCTCTAGTCAGTTATGGCGGTACTTCAATGGTTACCCTTATGGCTGGTTTTGGTATTTTAATGTCGATACATACACACAGAAAAGCATTCTCAAAGGCGACCTAATCGATGTCTATTACAACGTTTCAAAAAAAAGCATCCTTGGTTGAAGAGCTGCCAATCAAAAAAATAGTCTCTATCTTGGGGCTAGCGATTTTAATCAATGGTTGTTCTTCAAAGCAGCCAACAGGCCGCTACGATATTGATTCAGATATTGCACCAGACGCACCGATTTCGGTAGAGCATTTAGAAGATGCTCACCCTCAGTATGAACCTTATAGTTTAGGTGGTAATACGGATTACACTCTGCGTGGCGAAGACTACAAGATCGTAAAAAAGACCGAAGGGTTTACTGAGAAAGGCAAGGCCTCTTGGTACGGTAAGAAATTTCATGGTCACTTAACGTCTAACGGCGAGATCTACGACATGTATTCGATGTCAGCAGCTCACAAAACATTGCCAATTCCAAGCTATGTAAAAGTGACGAATACCGACAATAACAAAACCACTATTGTTCGTATCAATGACCGTGGCCCATTCCATGAAGGCCGAATCATTGACCTTAGTTATGCGGCAGCTTATAAGCTCGATGTGTTGAGAACCGGCACGGCAAATGTTGAGATTGAAGTCATTACTGTGGCTATGCCAACCGACGCAAATAAAAAGGCTGCTTTACCGCAATTTATTATTCAAGTCGCAACATCTCCACATGAAGATAGAACAGAGAAGTTAGCGAAAGATCTAGCCGAAAAGCTAGAAGTAGCAACGTTCTTGCAGCCAAATGATGACAACTACCGTCTGATGATTGGGCCATTTCATGACTATGCTCTGACTCAAGAGAAATTAGAACAAGTTAAGCTAATGGGTTACCCGTCAGCTTATATAAAAAAACACACCCTAACTCGCTAATTAATCTAACAGTTACTTCTGGTAATCAGCGCTCTGGTGTGACAGAGTGATTCTGTTAATATATGAATAGTTCACCAAATAATTGCATTCAAAATGATTAAATCTAATAAACTTGTTAAATCGATTTTTGCTACTTCTGTTGCTCTTTCTGCAACGATAGCTACATCGTCATTCGCCGCTCCTATTGTTGTTCCTGATGCACCTCAAATCGCCGCTAAAGGTTTTGTTCTGATGGATTACCATTCAGGCAAAGTACTAGCAGAGAAAGAGATGAATACTCAACTTTCTCCAGCAAGTTTAACCAAGATGATGACGAGCTACGTAATTGGCCAAGAGCTAGAACGTGGCAACATCAACTTAAACGACGATGTTGTAATCAGTGAAAATGCTTGGGCTAAAAACTTCCCAGATTCATCTAAGATGTTCGTTGAAGTAGGTACAACGGTTAAAGTTGAAGAACTGAACCGCGGTATCATTGTTCAGTCAGGTAACGATGCTTGTGTTGCTATGGCTGAACACATCGCTGGCTCTGAAGATGCATTCGTTGACCTAATGAACGCTTGGGCAAGCTCTATCGGCATGAAAGACACGCACTTTGCTAACGTGCACGGTCTAGACAACCCGAACCTATACTCAACGCCTTACGATATGGCGCTACTTGGTCAGGCGCTGATTCGCGACGTACCAGACGAGTACCGTATCTACTCACAGAAGAAATTCACATACAACGGCATCACCCAATACAACCGTAACGGTCTGTTATGGGATAAGAGCATGAACGTTGATGGCATCAAAACAGGCCACACAAGCAACGCAGGTTACAGCCTAGTAAGCTCAGCGACAGAAGGCAAAATGCGCCTAGTTGCTGTAGTTATGGGCACCAAGAATGCGAATGCTCGTAAAACAGAAAGCAAAAAACTGCTTAGCTACGGCTTCCGCTTCTTTGAAACAGTGGCACCACACACAGCCGGTGAAACTTTCGTAGAAGAGAAGATCTGGATGGGTAGCAAGGACACAGTTGCGCTAGGTGTCGACGAAGATACTTTCGTGACGCTACCTCGTGGTCAAGCTAAGAACCTGAAGGCAAGCTTCGTTCTTGAGAAAGAGCTAGAAGCGCCAATCAGCAAAGGCGATGTAGTTGGTAAACTATTCTACCAAGTAGACGGTGAAGACGTTGCTGAATACCCCCTACTAGCACTTGAAGATGTAGACCAAGGCAGCCTATTCAGCCGTCTATGGGACTACCTAGTTCTTCTATTCAAGGGTTTATTCTAAACAAGCCAAAGGTTTGTTCTAGGTAAAACCTAAGCTTGTTATATAGCTAACCTAATGAGTAAGTTCATGATTTGCTCATTAGTGAACCAAAAGCCGCCATGTGCGGCTTTTGTTGATCTTGAGTTCGGTGATATTTACACGTAATATTCCGCCTTATTACTCGTGTCTGTTGACCGAACACGCTTTTTATCGACATTTCGCCAATTTGCGAGCGTCTAGCCTTTTGGAGCTAATCATGAACATCAATTCTGATGCAAAACTAAAAGACCTCTTAGAGTTCCCTTGTTCATTCACTTACAAAGTAATGGGCCACGCTAAGCCAGAACTGACTGAGCTAGTACTAGAAGTGATCCAGCGTCATGCTCCTGGTGACTACAGCCCAACGCTAAAACCGAGTGCGAAAGGTAACTACCACTCTGTTTCTATCAATATTACTGCGACTTCAATTGAACAAGTAGAAACTCTTTATAAAGAACTGGGCGAGATCGAAATCGTTCGTATGGTTCTGTAATCTCCGATTGCACATGAAAAACAGCGGCTTATTGCCGCTGTTTTTGTTTAAAGCACCCTATCTAGCTCAAATTCATTCAACTTAATTTTCAATAAATACAAAGAAAGTTGAAAAACCTTGCAGTCCGTCTGTAGTTAGAATCATGTTTCGCGTTTATAATGCGTTCACTTTATTAATCCTTGAGGGAGTGCAGCTTTGCAAAATAAGCTAATCGTAAAAAAATTAGGCCGTCAGGATTACGAACCTGTATGGAAAGCCATGCATAAGTTCACAGACGAACGCACGGAAGAAGACGTAGACCAAGTTTGGTTGGTTGAACACAACCCTGTCTTCACTCAAGGACAAGCAGGTAAAGCCGAGCATGTATTGAATGCTGGTGATATCCCTGTAATACAAAGCGATCGCGGTGGCCAAGTGACTTATCACGGCCCAGGCCAATTAGTCGCTTACTTTCTGATTAACATTCGCCGCAAGAAGTTCGGAGTGCGTGATTTGGTTACTCATATCGAGAACCTCGTAATCAATACTCTGAAAGCTTACAATATAGATTCAGCTGCCCGACCTGACGCTCCTGGTGTTTATGTCGATGGCAAGAAAATCTGTTCACTCGGATTACGTATTCGACGTGGCTGCTCGTTCCACGGGCTAGCACTCAACGTCGATATGGACCTGTCTCCATTCCTGCGTATTAACCCATGTGGTTACCAAGGTATGGAAATGGCGCAGGTAAGCCAACTCGGTGGACCAAGTGAACTAGAAAACGTTGAGCAACAGTTAATACAAGAGCTCGTAGAGCTACTCGGCTATGACCAAGTAGACATTCAAGCCACCAGTAACATTACAGCAGAAGCATAAAATCATGAGCAAACCAATCCAAATGGAAAAAGGCGTTAAATATCGTGACGCTGACAAAATGGCATTAATTCCCGTAAAGAATATGCCTGCTGAACAGAAAGAAGTTCTACGTAAGCCTGAATGGATGAAGATTAAACTTCCTTCAGACAGCCATCGTATTCAAGAAATCAAATCAGCAATGCGCAAAAACAACCTGCACTCAGTTTGTGAAGAAGCGTCTTGTCCTAACCTAGCCGAGTGTTTCAACCACGGTACGGCAACGTTTATGATTCTTGGCGCTATCTGTACTCGTCGCTGCCCGTTCTGTGATGTTGCCCATGGTCGCCCTGTTGCTCCTGAAGCTGAAGAGCCGAAGAAACTAGCTAAAACAATTCAAGACATGAAACTGAAGTACGTTGTAATCACTTCAGTTGACCGTGATGACTTGCGTGATGGCGGTGCTCAGCACTTTGCTGACTGTAACCGTGAGATTCGCGAACTCAACCCAAATATTCGTATCGAAACACTGGTTCCAGACTTCCGCGGTCGTATGGACGTTGCGCTTGACCTAATGAAAGACAACCCGCCAGATGTTTTCAACCACAACCTAGAGACAGCGCCACGTCTATACCGTAAAGCGCGTCCAGGTGCGAACTACAAGTGGTCTCTTGATCTACTGAAGAAATTCAAAGAGCAGCACCCTGATATCCCAACAAAATCAGGTGTGATGATGGGTCTTGGCGAGACAAAAGAAGAGATCGTTCAAGTACTGAAAGACCTTCGCGAACATGGTGTGACTATGCTGACACTAGGTCAATACCTAGCACCAAGCCGTCACCACTTACCAGTAGAACGCTACGTGCCGCCTTCTGAGTTCGATGAGCTGAAAGAGATTGCTCTAGAGCTAGGCTTTACTCACGCAGCGTGTGGCCCGTTTGTACGTTCTTCTTACCATGCGGACTTGCAAGCTCAAGGTATGGAAATTAAGTAATCACGATTGCTTAACGAACAATGCAAAGGCGCTGAATATTATGTTCAGCGCCTTTTTTCTATCTTGTTCGTGCCGCTATAGCTTTATATTTCGTGCCACTAAGCTTTATATAAAAACAACAAAGCCACTCTTTATGAGTGGCTTTGTGCTTAATATTTCAAGTTCAGATGAGGTAATTTCAAAAAGCCCAGATAGGGTTCTGCATTAACCGAAAGATGCCCAGATAACCGTTGCTACCAAAATTGGGCACACAAACTTCACATACATTGGCCAAACCTTACCAAACCAACCAAGTTGAAAATCAGGACTGCCTTGTTCAAGCTCTTTCACTTTTGAAGCTCGGCTCCATACCCAACCACCAAACACACAGAACATCAGTGCAGCGACTGGTTGAAGATACTGAGTTGCAATCATCGCTACCATGCCAAACATCGCAGCAAAGTTGTAAACAATCACCACACTAAACAGCGCGATAGCACCACCAATCACCCAGCTTGTTGGCGTTCGTCTAGTATTGAAACGCTCACTCACTAGCGCAACCGGGCCTTCAAGCATCGAAATCGAAGAAGTCAGTGCAGCAATCGTTAGTAGTAAAAAGAACACAATCGCAAAGATCTGTCCAAGCACACCTAAACTATCAAACATCAACGGCAAAACCGTGAATACTAGAGTGTCAGAGCTTAATAGTGAGCCGTCTTCAGCGTAGATTTGAACGCCTTTTTGCATCGCAACAAACATTGCTGGCATCACCACTAATCCAGCAATAAAAGCGACAGCAGTATCCACCAGAGTTACGTTCATCGCCATTTTTGGTAGGTTCTCTTTCTTGCTTAAGTAAGAGCCATAAACCAACATAGAGCAACCGCCAATAGTGAGTGAGAAGAACCCCTGTCCCATTGCCGCCAGAATCAGTTTTCTATCCCACACTTTCTCAAAGTCTGGAATAAGGTAATGTTTTAGGCCTTCCATCGCGCCAGATTGCGTCATGATGTAAACAAACAATAAGCCAAATAAAACAAACAGCGCAGGCATCAAACGAGTCGACCATTTCTCGATGCCTTGCTTAACACCGCCCTGCACAATCAAGATAGTCAGTACATAGAACGCGACGGTACCAAATACGTTGCGCTCAACACTGAAGCCCTTAAACCAATCAGCAATCGCTTCTAGGCCGATAAGATCCGCGACCGCACCAATTAGGAAACAGATCAACCAGCCACCAACAATACTGTAAAACGCCAACACTGCGCTTGGTACACTCAGTCCAACCCAACCGATAAACTCACCGACTTTCTTACCCAAAGGGTTTGTCGTCAAAGATCGCATGCTATCAACTGGGTTTGCTTGGCCGTGACGGCCGATAGCCATCTCAACCACCAGCATAGGGAAAGCAACCACGAAGATCATGATCAAATAGACTAAAAGGAAAGCGCCACCACCATTGCTGGCAACTTGAGTCGGGAAACCCCAAATATTACCCAAGCCAACCGCTGCACCAGCCGCTGCTAAAATAAAGCCTAAACGAGAGCTAAAGTGCTCTCTTGAAGAGGAAGGTTGTTGGTCCATATCGCCCGCATTAAGAATCAGTGAACTAGTTGGGAAGTACAGTAATAAAAAGCAATGATAGGCACAACCAATAAATGAACAATTCTCTATTTTTTACAATCAATGCGCTATTTAGAACCACAAAATTAACAAAAGACCAGTCTTATCGTTCAATTAGAAACAACAAAGCGAAATGGAAGGCTTGAGAAGGAAATGGATTAAATAGAGATAAATACTCGCCGTATGGTTCCATTTATACAAACAAAAAGAGCACCAAACGGTGCTCTTGTGATTCATCAGTTAATTCAGATTAGATCGTGAATACTTGATAGTCCTTTAGATTCGGAATGATTTCATGCAGCTCTTGCTCTTGTTCCGCCATCTCATCAAGAGAATCACAGAACTCATTCGCTTCCTCTTTCACTTGTTGAGAGTGTTCTTTCATTCGCTCTTCAACTTTCAGCTTTAATTCAGCCATACTGTCAGCCAATTCAGTCAGGTTTAGGCCACCATCTTGTTTCATTTTTTCTGACATCGCATTAAAAGCGCTAGAGATAAATTCTTGGTTAAAGATTTCTTTCGCCTTCTCGAAATCTTCAGACCAGCCATTGGCCATCGAATCAAAGCTTTCTGCAGGTAACACTAATTCGCCATCTTTGTAATAACGCGCTTCCAGTTCTGCAAAGTAGGTTTTCATCGATTCTTTTACATTATCAAATGACTCAGGTGAATCCAGGCTAGCCGCGATATCATCAATCACGTCATTGGCTAACGCTAAGCTATCGTTCGCCATTTGTTTCGCTCGAGGTAAGTACTCACTCATATTTTCGCGGTATTTCTCAATCGCCGCTTGTTGGTCGGCATCAAGCTCAACCTTCTCACCATGGATATAGAGGTCGTTGTTATCATCAAAAACGGCCGTATCACCATTCACTTGATGGATTTCGACTTTTTGATCATCGATTCTTAGTTCATTCTTCAAATCAACTCGACACTGAGCAGCAAACGTTGGCAGGCTCACAACTGCCATCGCCGCAGTTAACGATGCAATTAATACACTGTTTTTCATAAATACATAGCTTTTCATAACATCCTCTCATCAATCTGACAGATTACTATACCCTTGGATTATGCCTCTTTGTCAGAGAAACGTTTTATATCTATTAGTCAGTTAGTTAGTCGATAGAGATAACTTCGTAGCAAAACTGCTTATCAGCGACTTTAAATTCAATCTCATCGCCAACTTCTTTACCCATTAGAGCCTGACCAAAAGGTGCATTTGCCGTCACGATGGCAATCTCATTCTCATTCCACGTGACAGAAAGCCCGCCGACTCTAGGTCCCATAAAAAAGTGTTTATATTTATCATGCTCGTCAATGACCACAACGTAGCTGCTCACTGCAATCTTCTCACTATCACGCAGCACTAAGTTGCGATAACACTGAATGTCGTCCTCACACTCTTGCACCCTCACCGCTTGGCCATGGGCGAGATATGAAGCTTCTAGTGCCAATGTATCGTACTTATGCTCAGGCACTGTCTCTTCATCTGTCGCAGCATCAATCGCGCGTTGAGTAGCAGATTGTGCGATACGTAATCGGGATTCGAGTTGCTCTATGATTATTTGGCGAAGCTCAGACTTATTCATACTATTGGGGTGCTTTTCTATAGGAGCTACAGAATAGAATTAGGTACAATCAGGTGCAAGACATTTGATTCATCAAGCGACGCTATCATGAATGGGCGCCCGCTTTAGCATCAATACGACACTTAATAACTCAGGTAGAACATAAATGATTGAGCAGAAGCTAAAACAAGTATTCGGATTCGACTCACTGCGCAATGGGCAAAAGCAAGTCATTGATAACGTTCTATCTGGTCACGCGACTGCCGCGATATTCCCGACAGGCTCAGGTAAATCGCTGTGCTATCAATTACCAGCATTAGAGTTACCGCACTTAACCTTGGTGATATCGCCACTGTTAGCCTTGATGAAAGACCAACTCGCTTTCCTGCACAGTAAAGGCATTAGCGCAGCGGCAATCGAATCAAGCCAAGACCGACAAACCACACAACAGGTTATGCAGTCAGTGCGTAACGGTGACACCAAGATCCTCATGATCTCCGTCGAGCGCTTGAAGAACGAACGCTTTCGTCAGTTTATCTCCCAAGTGTCGATCTCACTGCTTGTGGTCGATGAAGCGCACTGTATTTCAGAATGGGGACACAACTTCAGACCCGACTACCTGAAGCTTCCTCAATACCAAAAACAGCTCAATATTCCTCAGGTTCTACTACTGACAGCCACTGCGACTACAGCGGTTATCCAAGATATGAAGTCAAAGTTTGAAATTGATGAAGAGCGCGTTGTGGTTACGGGTTTCTATCGTCAAAATCTCGATCTGTCGATTCAACCTTGTGAACAAACCAGTAAGCTAGAAACCTTGTGCAATGTGGTTAACCAAGCTTCTCTCGCTCCGACTATTGTTTATGTCACCCTTCAACAAACGGCAGAGATGGTGGCTCAGCAGCTTCGCAATGCTGGCGTTAATGCAGTGGCTTACCATGCGGGTCTTAAGCCTGAAAATAGAGATGCTATTCAACACCAATTCATGAATGATGACGTGAGCTGTATCGTCGCAACTATCGCGTTTGGTATGGGCGTGGATAAGTCCAACATTCGCCGAGTGATTCACTTTGACTTACCAAAATCGATCGAAAACTACTCACAAGAGATCGGCAGAGCTGGTCGAGATGGGCAAGCGTCTGAATGTATTTTACTGGCTAACAAACACGGTTTAAGTACACTCGAGAACTTCGTTTTTGGTGATACGCCAGACAACATATCGATCCAAGCGGTATTAAAAGAGATCTACGAAAATCAAAACATTGGCGCTTCTGGCTCGAATCAATGGGAGATCATGCTTAATCAACTATCACGTGAATCCAACATTCGTCAGTTACCGCTAAAAACACTACTGGTGTATCTCGAAATTGAAGGTGTGATTGAGCCCAAGTACAGCTACTTCGCAGAGTACAAATTTAAGTTCATTCGTCCGAAACAGCAGATCACAGAGCAATTTCAAAGTGAACGTCGTCAATTTGTCGAAGCGATTTTCCAATGCTCTCCTCAAGCAAGAGTGTGGTGCCAAGTCGACTTCGATGCGCTTTGGACACACTTCCAAGCCGATCGTCAGCGTGTGATTGCGGCTATCGACTACTTCAATGAACAAGGTTGGATTGAACTAGAAAGCAAGCAGATCACCGATGTCTACGCGATCCACAATACTTCTGAAGATATGATGCAACTGTCAGAGCGTCTAACTGAGTTGTTTAAAGCAAAAGAAAACAGCGAGATAAACCGCCTTAACCAAATGCTGAATTTCTTTGAGGCGGATACTTGCCTAAGCTCACGCCTTGCGAGTTATTTTGCCGATGATAAAGCACCAACAAACTGCGGTCACTGCTCTGTATGTCGAGGAGAAGTGGCAATCTTACCAACCGTTGATGTTGAACCTATCGATGATGAGACGGTGATGACATGGATACATGAGTTTATTTCGGCTAGCCAACAACTGATTACCGACGAGGCAATTACTCGCTTCTTATGTGGAATCGCCACCCCGCTTTCAACCAAACTCAAAGCCAGTAAAATGGTCGGTTACGGCAAGCTAGAGCAGCAACCGTTCAGTGATACCTTAGCGCGAGTAAAACAACTTCCTAGGTAATTCTTACTTATAAAAAACCGACTAGGCTATGAAGCGTAGTCGGTATTCATCTCACTCATTATCTTTAAAAGAAGCTCAACTGACGCATTTGGTCTTTAGGTTGCAGCATTACGCTTAAACCAAGCAGGCGTATTTCTCGCCCCTGTTGTCTTTTCAGTATTTCACTAAGCAGCTCTTTGAAGTGTTCACGATCGAGAGAGGCATGGATGTGTTCAATCGTGGTTTGTTGAAAGTCGGCGAACTTGAGCTTAATGCCCTGCTTGATGATCGCTTTGCTTGGGCTAGCCTTTTCTAAGCGAGTCTCGAGTTCAGGAAATAGCTTATCTTCGATTACCTGCCAACATTCTGCGTAGCTTGAAATGTTTTGGGTAAAGGTGCGCTCTACACCTACCGATTTTCGCTCGCGCTCGATGATAACTTCTCGATCATCAATGCCATGACTGCGCTTCCAGAGTGATGCACCTTGACGGCCAAACTTGAGTAGCAGGTCTCGATAGTCAGACTCTTTGATATCCTTACAAGTAAAGAAACCCGCTTGGTGCAGCTTTTCTATGCTCACTTTGCCGACACCGGGAATCTTTTCAAGTGGTAGCTCATCGATCACTGATTGCACGTCTTGTGGAGGGATAACAAACTGACCATTGGGCTTATTCAGATCTGAGGCCACTTTCGCCAAGAATTTAATCGGTGCAATTCCTGCAGAAGCTGTCAAGTTGAGTTCGTTCCAAATATCACGGCGAATAGACTCGGCAATAAGTGTTGCTGAACCGTGACACCGCTTAGAATCGGTGACATCAAGGAAAGCTTCATCCAAGGAAAGTGGTTCAATGATTGATGTGTATCGAGAGAAGATTTCACGGATCTTTTTAGATATCTCGACATAGACCGACATTCTTCCCGGCACAACCAATAGATTAGGACAAAGCTGTAGGGCCTTTCCGGTAGGCATTGCAGAGCGAACACCAAACTTGCGGGCTTCATAATTACAGGTGCTCAAAACGCCGCGTTGCTTTTCATGCCCACCAACAGCTAACGGGCGATTTCGGTAAGCAGGGTTATCACGCATTTCTACAGCCGCGTAAAAACAATCCATATCGACATGGATTATTTTTCTGACTTTCTCTTGGTCCGAACTGCACATTTGGAAATAACTCAACCTTACAACTGTATCTATGAACAGTATAATCAATTATTCTCAGATTTAAAATGATCTGGAGTCCAGCTCAACAGGTTTCACTTCATTCGCCGCCCACTATTCTGATAGTATTGTTAGGAGTATTTAGTCTATAAGTAGGGATAGCTTTTGAGTGAAAAAATACTAGTGGTAGAGGATAGTCGCGCATTCAGAAACTATCTTTACCAACAATTTAAGAACGATGGCTATGAAGTTGCGTTGGCGGAATCTGTAGAAGAAGCCAAAGCGATCTTAGAGCAAGAAACGGATTTCTTGTGTGCAGTCCTCGACTACTGTTTACCTGACGGCCAAGACGGCGAGATCATTGATCTCGTCTTAGGCTATCAACAGAAAATCATTGTCCTGACCGGGATGTTCGACAATCAACTGCGAGAGCAAGTCCTAGCCAAAGGCGTTATCGATTACATACTTAAAGACAGTATGTCATCAGTAAGCTACCTACTTCCCCTGGTTCAAAGAATTTCGAATAATCGCCATCACAAAGCATTGGTTGTCGATGATTCAGCGGTCGTTCGCCGTTACATAGCTCAACTTCTAGAACACCAATATATCCAAACTATCCAAGCCGAAGATGGCGAACAAGCATTAAAGCTCCTTCATAACGATCCCGATATTACGTTCGTTGTTACAGACCATGATATGCCGAAGAAAGACGGTATAGCGATGATCCGTGAGATACGACGCGATCACGACAGAAACCAGTTGGCTATTCTAGGGTTATCAGGCAGCGATGATCGCACCATGACAGCTCGATTCCTTAAAGCGGGGGCTAACGACTTCCTTTACAAGCCTTTTAACCAAGAAGAATTTTTTTGCCGTATCCATCAACTGCTTGATATGAAAGAAGCGGCCAACGAGCTATTTCGACATGCCAACGAGGATGCTCTTACTGGCTTATGGAACCGTCGTTACCTGTTCAATCAAACATGTAAAGGTTGTGAGCAGCGCAGTATAGCCATGATGGATATCGACTTCTTCAAGAAAGTGAACGACACCTACGGTCACGATGGTGGTGATGCAGTCCTCGTGGAAGTCGGCAAGATCATCAAAGACCATTTTAAAGATGATGTTGCTGTACGCTTCGGTGGCGAAGAATTTTGTATTCAGTCGTGTGGTTCGTTTGAGAGCTTTGTTGACAACTTAGAGTCCATGAGAGAAGCCATTGAAAGCCATGTTGTTGAGCATGACTCTCAAAGAATCAAGGTCAGTATCAGTATCGGCGTAACCGATTTAGACGCGAAGCTAGATGAGCAGATCAAAGCCGCTGATGAGCTTCTTTATACGGCAAAAGAGCAAGGTAGAAACCAACTAGTGTTTGCGCGTAACAGCATGCAAATCGAACAATAGTCATTCGCCTCTGTTTCCATTTTTGGTATACCAAGATTAATTGCTAGACCTCAAAACTAAAAAAGCTCAAGACGATAATCTTGAGCTTTTCAATTTGAGGGCATAGATAACTCTATCCCCTATGACTGTCACCAATTAAGCGATACGGTCTTTACTCCAAGCCGCTTCTTTTTGTTGACGCTCAGCCAGCTTCTCTTCACGGTAAGCTTCACGTGCTTCACGCTTCTTACGCGCGTCACAAGGTTCAGGGCAGTTACATACTTTATCAATACCAACAGCACCCAAACCGCCACAGCTACCTTTCACAACTTTCTTTTGGATAATGTAGCCAATTGACATCGCTGCGATTACTGCAAGAAAAACACCAAATGTAATCAGAAATGTATTCATAATTATCTCGCTTACCTTATTTACCTAAGTATGGCTTAAATGCTTCAGAAGCAATTTCTTTAAAGCCATCTGCTGTTTTTACCACCATGAACACTGGGATGTTATGTTGGTTTGCGACTTCCATTCCTTTTTCCTCACCTAAGACCATAAGGCCCGTAGATAAGCCGTCTGCAGTCATTGAAGACGGGTTTAAAACAGTCACAGAAACCACTTTATGGTGAAGAGGCTTTCCTGTTTCAGGGTTGATGATGTGTGAGTAACGAACACCATCACGTTCAAAATAGTTACGGTAATCACCAGAGGTTGCGATAGCCATATCACCCGGCTCGATGATCTCTTGAATATTACGCTCATCAACGCTTGGTTTCTCAATCGCGATACGCCAGCCCACGTTCTCACGGTTTAAACCTTTCAGACGAATTTCGCCACCGACTTCAACCATGTAGTTGTGAATACCGATAGAATCAAGGTAGTCAGCGACGACGTCAACACCCCAACCTTTTGCAATCGTGGATAGATCGACATACAGGTTAGGTAGGTCTTTCTTCAACATGTTGCCTTCAACACTAAGATGATGGATACCAATCTTAGCCTTGCGAGCCGCCAGCTCTTCATCTGATGGCACAACTTCAGGACGAGCTTCAGGACCAAAACCCCATAAGTTAACTAACGGACCAACCGTTACATCCAGAGCTCCTTCAGTAAGACCGTTCAAACGAATCGCTTCTTTCACAACCGTCGCTGTTTGCTCAGATACTTCGAACGCATCCGCACCTTTATGCTGGTTGAAACGGCTTAATTCGGAATCTTCACGGTAAGTCGACATCTGGTCGTTTACTTCTTCAAGTAGACGATCGATCTCTGTATGAACTTCATTAGACTCAGGAAATTCATCACCATTGATGTATTTAATATTGTAACTCGTGCCCATCGTTGGGCCACTCAAATGCACTTGCTCTCTTGACTGCTCACAGCCCGCAAGAAAAATCAAAGAAGTTAATGCAACAAGCCAAATTCTCACTTGCTTACTCCTGTCTAATGTTGAGGATTTATATAAGGAAAAATAAGAGTAAAAAATAGGTATTTTGAATGCCTTACTCTTTCTTATATAAGCCAGTATGTTGTCAAAAGCTGTCTTAGAAAAACAAATGGCTGACTCGTAGGAGTCAGCCATAATATCAATCACTTAAGTGGATTAACCACCGAAGTCATCTAGTAGGATGTTTTCATCTTCTACACCAAGATCTTTCAGCATGCCGATAACAGCAGCGTTCATCATCGGTGGACCACACATGTAGTACTCACAATCTTCAGGAGCTTCGTGATCCTTCAGGTAGTTTTCGTACAGTACATTGTGGATGAAACCAGTGTAACCGTCCCAGTTGTCCTCTGGTTGAGGATCAGACAGTGCACAGTGCCACACGAAGTTTTCGTTTGCAGCCGCTAGGCCATCGAAATCTTCAATGTAGAACATCTCACGCTTAGAACGTGCGCCATACCAGTAAGACATCTTACGAGTAGACTTAAGACGCTTAAGTTGGTCGAAGATATGAGAACGCATAGGCGCCATACCTGCACCACCACCGATGAATACCATTTCATTGTCTGTGTCTTTAGCAAAGAACTCACCAAATGGACCAGAAATAGTACATTTGTCGCCTTCTTTAAGAGACCAGATGTATGAAGACATCACACCAGGAGCTACGTCAGGGTTGTTTGGCGGCGGAGTTGCGATACGCACGTTAAGCTTGATGATGCCTTTCTCTTCTGGGTATGAAGCCATAGAGTAAGCACGGATCGAATGCTCTTTAACGATAGACTCATAACGGAACAAGTTGAACTTATCCCAGTCACCACGGTATTCCTCAGGAATATCGTAATCTGCGTATTTCACGTGATGTGGTTCAGCTTCAATCTGAATGTAACCACCCGCGCGGAACGGAACTTCTTCACCTTCAGGGATCGCTAGAGCAAGTTCTTTGATGAAAGTAGCTTCGTTGTTATTCGAGATAACAGTACATTCCCACTTTTTAACACCAAAGATATCTTCGTCTAGTTCAATCTCCATGTCAGTTTTCATAGCAACTTGACATGCAAGACGTTCGCCTTCGCGAGCTTCACCTTTTGTGATGTGATCAAGTTCAGTTGGAAGGATGTCGCCACCACCAGACTTAACTTTTACACGACACTGACCACAAGAGCCACCGCCACCACAAGCAGAAGATACGAAGATACCAGCGCCAGCCAGGGCACCAAGTAGCTTGCTACCAGGTTGAGTAACGATCGCCTTTTCAGGGTCGCCGTTTACTGAAATAGTGATGTCACCTGATGGTACTAACTTAGACTTAGCGAAAAGAATCACTAGTACTAGAGCCAGTACAATAATGGTAAACATCGCTACGCCAAGAATAATACTAAACATTTGTTATTCCTTATTACTGGGTGCTTACCCTACAGTTGAACACCAGAGAAAGACATAAAGCCTAACGCCATCAGACCAACAGTAATGAACGTGATACCAAGGCCACGAAGACCTGGAGGTACGTCAGAGTACTTCATCTTCTCACGGATACCCGCAAGAGCAACGATAGCTAACATCCAACCCACACCAGAACCGAAGCCGTAAACAACAGATTCAGCAAAGTTGTAGTCACGAGTTACCATGAAAGATACACCACCAAAGATTGCACAGTTAACTGTGATCAGTGGAAGGAATATACCTAGTGCGTTGTACAAAGGTGGGAAGAAACGGTCTAGAACCATCTCTAGGATTTGTACAAGTGCCGCGATAACACCGATGAATGCGATGAAGTTAAGGAAACTTAAATCGACACCTTCAACAAGCGCGTTTTCTTTCAGGATGTGTGTGTAAACAAGGTTGTTTACAGGAACAGCGATTGTAAGTACTACAACTACCGCAACACCAAGACCAAAAGAAGTTTTAACTTTCTTAGATACCGCTAGGAATGTACACATACCTAGGAAGAAAGAAAGCGCCATGTTTTCGATGAAAATCGATTTAACTAGCAGACTAATATAATGTTCCATGACTACCTTACCCCTTCGCTTCTACTTGTTCTGGTTTGAACACACGAATTGCCCAAATCAAGAAACCAATTAGGAAGAATGCAGAAGGTGCTAGAAGCATCAAGCCGTTTGGCTGATACCAACCACCGTTGCTCACTAGAGGTAGTACTTCCATACCAAATAGTTTGCCAGAGCCTAGAAGCTCACGGAAGAAACCAACAGTGATAAGAACGAAACCGTAACCAAGACCGTTACCAAGACCATCGATTAGAGATGGGATTGGCGCAGACTTCATTGCGAATGCTTCAGCACGACCCATTACAATACAGTTAGTAATGATTAGGCCTACGAATACAGATAGCTGCTTAGAGATATCGTATAGGTATGCTTTAAGCACTTGGTCTACCACGATTACTAGTGATGCGATAATTGCCATCTGAACGATGATACGCACACTGTTAGGAATGTGGTTACGGATCAAAGAAACGAAGAAGTTAGACAGAGCAGTAACGAACATTACCGCGATAGTCATAACAAATGCTGTTTCTAGCTTAGTGGTTACCGCAAGAGCAGAACACACACCAAGAACCTGTAGCGCGATTGGGTTGTTGTCCAACACCGGCGCTAAGATGCTCTTTTTAATTTCTTTTGCACTAGACATTAGTTCAGACCTCCGTCACGAACTTTTGCTAGGAACGGACCAAAGCCCATATCACCTAACCAGAAGTCAAATGTATGTTGAACACCAACGCTAGTCAGTGTTGCACCAGAAAGGCCATCTACACCGTGCTCAGAACCTTGAGGAGCGCCACCTTTAACAACCTGAATAGCAGGTTTGTGGTTTTCGTCGAATAATTTCTTACCAACGAATTGAGCGCGCCAAGATGGGTTCTCAACTTCACCACCAAGTCCAGGAGTTTCACCTTGCTCGTAGTAAGTGATACCAGAAACTGTGTTGCCATCAGTTTCTACCGCAACGAATGCGTACATCATTGACCATAGACCGTTACCGTGAACAGGGATGATAACTTTAGAAGTTTCAGCGCCATCTTTCACAAGGTATACAGTACCCGTGTTAGCACGACGAAGGATCTTAGCGATGTCATCTTCAGCTGAAAGCTTGATTGACTGAGCTGGATCTTTTGCCGCTTTACGTTGGTCGTATGCAGCAGCATCGCCGTCAACGAAATCGCCAGTAGCGAAATCAACTAGACGAGGTTCAATGTTCTCTGCGTACAGTTCAGGGATATTACCCGCAAGTTCAATGCCCGCAACTTCAAGGATCTTAGTTTGCTGATCTAGAACCGCGTTAGCTTGTTGCTTAGGTTTAAGAACAACTGCAGCTGTTGAAACGATGATTGAGCACACTAGGCTCAATGCGATAACAACAAACAGCGTCTTTTTAATGCTATCGTTATTACTTGCCATAGCGCGCTAGTCTCCGCTTAATGTTCTTCTCGATTACAACGTGGTCAAACAGAGGAGCAAATAGGTTTGCGAATAGAATCGCAAGCATCATGCCTTCTGGGTATGCAGGGTTAACTACACGAATCATTACACACATTGCGCCGATTAGGATGCCGTACCACCACTTACCTTTGTTGGTAAATGAAGCTGATACTGGGTCAGTCGCCATGAAGAACATACCGAATGCGAAGCCACCTAGAACTAGGTGCCAGTGCCAAGGCATGCTGAACATTGCGTTAGTATCAGAACCGATCACGTTAAACAGCGTAGACACAGCAATCATACCGATCATTACACCAGCAATGATTCGCCATGAAGCGATACGCATGTAAACGATCATCGCAGCACCGATCATAAGTGCTAGAGTCGATACTTCACCGATAGAACCTGGGATGTTACCAATGAATGCGTCCATCCAAGTGATTGCTTCACCAGATGTTACGTTCATTAGTGCGCTACCGCCGCCTTGAGCCCATTGGCTAAGAGCAGTTGCACCAGAGAAACCATCTGCAGCAGTCCAAACTACGTCACCTGAAATCTGTGCAGGGTATGCAAAGAATAGGAACGCACGGCCAGCAAGTGCAGGGTTCAGGAAGTTACGACCCGTACCACCGAAGATCTCTTTAGCGACTACAACACCGAAGGTAATACCTAGTGCTGCTTGCCATAGAGGAAGTGTTGGCGGAACGATAAGCGCGAATAAGATAGAAGTAACAAAGAAACCTTCGTTTACTTCGTGCTTACGCACCATACAGAACAGAACTTCCCAGAAACCACCAACGATGAATACCGTTGCGTAGATAGGTAGGAAGTAAGTCGCACCAAGTAGCATCTTGCTGCCAACACCTGCATCGGCTCCTAAGGAGGCTCCAAGCATTTCGGTTAGCCAGTAGTGCCAGTTACCACTGATAACAGATGCTAGTTCAGCACCTGCATACATATGGTTAAGTGCTGCGATAGCTTGGCCACCCGCGTTGTACATACCCCAGAACATTGCTGGGAATACCGCGAACCAAACCATGATCATGATACGTTTTAAATCAACGCTATCACGAACGTGCGAGCTTTTCTTTGTAATAAGACCTGGCGTGTAGAACACTGTCGCTGCTGCTTCGTAAAGCGCAAACCACTTCTCGTGTTTACCACCTGGCTCAAAATGATGCTCGATGTCTTCAAGAAACTTTTTAAGGCCCATGAAAATTACCCTTCCTTCTCAATCGTATCTAGGCATTCACGAAGTAGTTGACCGTACTCGTACTTACCTGGACATACAAAGGTACACAATGCTACATCTTCTTCGTCTAGCTCTAGCGCACCTAGTGCTTGAGCACTATCAATGTCGCCTGCACATAGATCACGAAGCAGCAATGTAGGTTCCATATCTAGAGGCATTACGCGCTCGTAGTTACCAATTGGAACCATTGAGCGGTCACTACCGTTTGTTGTCGTTGTCATGTTGAACAACTGACCTTTAAACAGGTGACCAAGGAATGAACGAGTAACAGAGAACTTGTTCTTACCAGGCATAGCCCAGCCGAATAGCTCTTTATCACGACCTTCACGTAGAACAGAAACTTGCTGATGGTAACGACCAAGGAAAGCATGTGGACCTGTTGCTTCAGTACCCGTAAGTACAGAACCAGAAATCACACGAACTTCGCCTGGCATTAACTCGCTGTCTGTCAACTCTTCAAGGCTAGCACCAATTTGAGTACGAACTAGACGTGGGTTGTTCACCACTGGACCAGCCAGAGAAACAACACGCTCAGAGTAAATCTCACCAGTAAGGAAAAGCTTACCGAATGCGATAACATCTTGGTAGTTAATGCTCCACGCTACATTTTGTGCATTTACCGGATATAGGTAATGCATATGCGTGCCTGCAAGACCTGCAGGGTGTGGGCCATCAAAAACATGCTCTTCAACGTTAGACTGAGCTGAACGAGGTAAGCTAGTACCTTTTTTACAAACGTACACTTTACCGTTAGTCAGAGTTGAAAGAAGATCTAAACCAGCAACGAAAGCATCAGACTGCTCGTTAATGATTAATTCTGGCTCAGCTGCTAGCGGATTAGTATCCATAGCAGTAACGAAAATAGCCTGAGTTTCAGAATCAACTGCTGGAACCTTGCTGAACGGACGAGTTCGCAAAGCGGTCCATGCGCCAGACTCAACTAACTGAGCTTTAACCGTTTCACGGTCAAGGCCTACTAGTTGGTTAGCTTCATAGCTATTGAACGTGATTTGCTCATTGCCTGCTACTTCAATCACTACTGATTGAAGAACACGCTTAGCACCACGGTTCACTTCAATAACTTTACCGCTTGCTGGAGAAGTAAATACAACACCTGGGTTCTTTTTATCTGCAAAAAGAACTTGGCCTTTCTTCACTTCATCACCAACGCGAGCATGCATCGTAGGACGCATACCAACGTACTCTTCGCCAAGCAAGGCGACTTTAGTGATGGACTTACCATCATTAATCACCTGGGATGGAGTTCCTGCGATAGGAAGATCCAAACCCTTATTTATTGTAATCATACGCACTTGCACTACTTTATCGGGAAAAAGATTCTTTTAATTGCGTAAATTCAGGACGTTTTAAACTCGCCCTTAGACACGACATTACAGTGTCCGGTTTTGGTAAATTTGAGATACCAAAATCGCAACATTTTCATAATAAAATCACCACACGAATCATGTGAGATTTATCAGGTGCGATATTCTAGCATTTTTTGACAACTCGATGCCATGACCAATAACTTGAATACAGCCTTTATTTGGTGAGATTTGAAGCATATGGCCTCTCAAATATGTATAAATTTGACGAGCCGCACAGATAAAATGGCTTTTGAATCGTGTTTTAAACAAGAGATTAATACTCTGTCACAAACTAATATTTTACTAGTTATGTTGAAACACTGTTAATAAAAACATTACTCATTGTAGGTATTTGAGCTCGTTCAATTTGACATCAGTTTGGGTGATATAAGAACGAAAAATACATACGTTTGACGACAAAAAAAGCGCCATGGCGCTTTTCTCTGTATATAGGCCTTCTTACTTTCCGCCACCCATACACATTGGACTGTCTGGCACGCTATCTAGCTGCTTCATCCATTCATCTTTTGTATAAGTGTGAATAGACAGTGCGTGGATATTATTGGCTAACTCTTCTGAAAGTGCCTTATTTACCGCTCGATGACGAGCAATAAGACGCAAACCTTCAAACACATCGCTGACAACAATCACTTTGAAATGACTCTCAGAACCAGCCGGAACATTGTGCATATAGCTCTCATTGACCACGTTTAAATGACTTGGTGAAAACTCATTGTGCAATTTTGTTTCGATAACTTCTTGGATCATTGTGATTCCTTAATAACGTATTGGCATTATCCGTGGGCTGAGTATAAACCCTAACAGGTCGAGTGTCTGAGTATTTCATAGCAAATGGCATAGGTTTGGTTGAGTTTTTTCTATCTTGTTCAGCCTGCATTTGAGACAATATCTTTGTTATTTCTTACATAAGTATCTCAAGCAATGAAAACCGAACTTACCCTTCACGACAGAACTTTGACCTTACATCGTTTCCCGAAACGTTCAAATGAAACCCTTCAAGCTTGGGATGCGGGCGACGAATACATTATTAGCCATGTTGAAGAGATGAACCTTGAACCTGGTAAACACATCCTGATCATGAACGACAGCTTCGGTGCCCTATCGACTTGGTTCTCGAAAGATCATGATGTCACTATGATGAGCGACTCATTTATCTCTCACCGTGGCGCCCTGAAAAACTTGCAGCGCAATCAAAGTAACCGAGTGAACTTCTTGAACACGATGGATGATATCCCACACGGTATCGACCTTGTGATCATGCAGCTGCCAAAAACAAATCGTCACCTAATCTGGCAACTGAGCCAGCTACGCCAAGCATTGCCTGTAGGCTGCCAAGTGATTGGCGTCAACAAGGTAAAAGAGATTCACACCTCTACGCTTAACCTGTTCGAAAAATACCTAGGCGAAACCAAAACATCACTAGCGAAGAAAAAACACCGCTTAGTCTTCTCATCTCCAAACTGCCAGCCAATTCAAACGGTAGAGCCTTTTGTTGAATGGGATGTGGACGGTGAAGATATCCGTCTGAAAAATTTACCAAATGTTTACTCAGGGGAAGCACTCGATCAAGGCGCTCGCTATATGCTAGAGCACATCCCACAAGATCCTGAGCTACGTCATATCATCGATCTAGGCTGTGGCAACGGTGTATTGAGTGTAAAAGCAGGGCAATTGAACCCACAAGCTCGTATCACCTGTGTGGATGAAAGCTTTATGGCTGTGGAGTCAGCACGCCAAAACGTCAAGGATAACCTTGGTGAAGACGGCAACTTCCAGTTCATCGCCAACAACTGTTTAGATGGCTTTAAGAAAAACAGCACCTACTTAGTGATGTGTAATCCTCCATTCCATCAGCAACAAGCGATTACTGATCACATTGCATGGCAAATGTTCTGTGATGCAAAGCATGTTCTTAGCAATGGAGGCAAATTAATTGTTATTGGCAACCGACACCTCGGATACGATGTCAAACTAGCGAGACTATTTGGTGAAGCTAACGTTGAAACGCTTGAACTAAACCAAAAATTTGAGATATTACAAGCAACAAGAGAGCCTGCGAATTTTAATAAATAAGCAGAAACGACTTCACAAGAATTTAAGATACCGAGCTTCTGGTGTGAATTTAGAAAGGATAAAGGAATGAAAAAACTGATTTTGGCTGCTTCTATTATGGCTTTGACAGCATGTTCAGCCCCTCAGCAAGAACAGATCAATGTAATGCCAGAAGCTTCACTAAGCTCAAGCAACCTTGTACAAGGCAAAACATACACACTAACCAGTAAAGATGTTCGTGCCGCTCAATATGTTGCATTGGTTGATAGTGGCCGTTCAAACATTCAGCCAATTCACGCTAAGCAAAACATGCGTATTTCTCTAGAAAATGCTGTTGCACAGCAGTTAGAGTCTCAAGGTTTTCGTGCGAGCGTAAACAGTGAAAACTCGATTGTTTTAGAGATTCAAGAAGCACTCGTTACCGTAGAGCACACCATTATGGAAAACAAAATGGACGGTAAAGTAACGCTTGAAGTTACCGCTGAAACACCTGAAGGCAAACTAGTTAAAACATTCAACGGCACTGCAACACGCACTGGTGCATTGAGTGCATCTAACGACGACATCTCTATGGTTCTTAATGACGTGATCAACTTGGTTCTTACTGAGATCGCTAACGACCAAGAGCTACAAACTTACATGAAGGAACGTTTCTAATGGGTCGTATTTTATCTTCTATCGCATTAATGCTAGTGAGCGTGAGCGTTTGGGCTGGTCCTAAAGTAAACGTGGAAACAACATTAGGCGACTTCACTATTGAGCTTAACCAAGAACAAGCACCGGTTAGTGCGGAGAACTTCCTAAAATACGTTGCTGACGGCAGCTACGAAGGCACTATCTTCCACCGTGTTATTCCTGGCTTTATGGCTCAAGGTGGCGGCTTCGATCAAGAGATGAATCAACAAGCAACTTACGCTCCTATCAAGAATGAAGGCAGCAATGGCTTGAAGAACGATACAGCAACAATCGCGATGGCTCGTACTAATGCGCCAGATTCTGCAACTCGTCAGTTCTTCATTAACTTCTCTGATAATGACTTCTTGAACGCAAAAGGTAGCAACCCAGGCTACGCTGTATTCGGCAAAGTAACTGAAGGTTTTGATGTTGTTCAAAAGATGGCAACGATTCCAACCAAGCGAATGGGCCGCATGTCAGACATACCAGTTGACCCAATCGTCATCACTAAAGTGACCCTTCTTAAGTAATCCAATCTAACGCCCTTATTTCTTAAGGGCGTTTTTCTACACAAGGACGCCCTATGTCATCAGGCACTCCCTCTCTTTCTTGGATGCAGACTTTCCGCAGCTACCTAGATAAACGCCTACTTTGGGTGTTTATGCTCGGCTGTTCGAGTGGCTTCCCATGGGTTCTTATTGGATCCAATATGTCTGGTTGGCTAAAAGATGCAGGTTTAACGCGTGCTGCCATCGGCTACTTTGGCAGTGTGTTTGCCGTGTATGCGATTAACTTTCTATGGGCACCATTGGTAGACCGAGTAAAACTGCCGGTGCTTCACGCAATACTCGGCCAGCGACGCAGTTGGATCTTTTTCTGCCAATCCATTGTTTTAATCGGTACCTTATTCGTCGCAGGCGTCAATCCCGCAGAGAACTTGGCGTTTACTTCAATGTTGGCGCTCGCTATTGCCATTGCCTCAGCCACGCAAGACATCGCGATTGATGCATTTCGTATTGATACCTTCCCAAAATCCGAAGCATCAAAACTGCCGCAAGCTTCTGCAATGGCCGTAATTGGTTGGTGGACGGGGTATTCTCTACCAGGCTACCTTGCCTTTATTAACGCAGACTCAATCGGTTGGAATGGCGTGTATTACGGAATGGCAGGCGTCGTTGTCGTACTAATGCTGTTTACTCTTTTTGTCGGAGAGCCAAATACACAACGCGAAGCCCTGCAAGAACAGGCTCAGCAACGCCACAATAAGGTTGTCGGTTCGAAAGTCGTGGCTTGGTTCAGTGTTACCGTGTTAGAACCGTTTTATGACTTCTTCAAACGAAACGGAGTTCAAGTTGCCATCACCCTACTGCTGTTCGTATTCCTATTTAAGATAGGTGAAGCCTTCCTAGGTCGCATGTCGATCACCTTCTATAAAGAGATAGGTTTCAGTAATGAACAGATCGGTCATTACTCCAAGTTAATTGGCTGGGGCGCGACGATATTCTTCACTTTGGTAGGCAGTGTCTTCAATGTGAAATTCGGTATTGTACGCGGACTGATGATCGGCGGTGTGGCAATGGCGGCCAGTAATCTAATGTTTGCGTGGATCGCTCACACTGGCCCGAGTGAAACCTTGTTCTTGGCAACGATTATTGTCGATAACTTCACAACCGCCTTTTCAACAGTAGCTTTTGTCTCTTTCTTAACGCTATTAACCGGGCAAGCATTCTCAGCGACACAATATGCATTACTCGCATCCTTGGGCAATTTCGGTCGAACAACGCTGGCTTCCTTCAGTGGTGAGTTGGTTGATTACCTCAATGACTGGTCAACCTTCTTTATACTGACTGCACTCATGGTGATACCGAGTTTGATCATGCTCTATTCGTTACGCCACTTTTTCACGGATTTATTAGAAAAAGCCAAAAACAATCAAGAATAGAGTCAAAAAAAATGATAAGAGGGTAGCATTGAGCTTCCCTCTTTTACGTTCGGTCTTCAGATCTAGTCTGTTGTGTCGCTCACGATAAGATTAAAACCTGTTCCCATCGAATCATCAATCGCCACAACCAAAGGCTGACCCGCTACAGTAATCGTCACAAAGTAAGACCCCGCCGCAACATAAATGCCATTCGCATAATCTTTGAATTTCACATCACTTAGCGCCGGAGTGCTGCCAGCAATACCCACCGTTTTCGGTCAAAGATAGATCAAAGACTGGATTGTAAGACGGGTTGAATTGTCATTTTTTAAGAGAAAACGCTTAGAAATGAATACTGTTGATTTTGATATGCATGTCACTCTAATTAGTAGAATCGTTTGCTTAGCACAGTATTTCACCTATTTATCCACAAAATAATCGAGTTTCACAAAATCAATAGAATTAGAGGTGCATCAAGATGCATTGCCACATTAAAGTTCCATCATTTAGATCATTAGTGTGATCAGCTTCACCTTAATAATTGTAATTTTCACTCCGTCTCACTTTTATTTGAGAACAAAATCGCTATTATGCTCGGCATTCGGACATCATAAACACGCACGGATTAGCGGGTTACTTATTTCAAACATAGAGAGTTCCATTATGCGTAAATCACTTTTAACTCTTGGCCTACTTGCAGCAGCATCTGCTCCAGTAATGGCGGCTGATTATTCTGACGGCGACATCCATAAGAACGATTACAAATGGATGCAATTCAACCTTATGGCTGCAATTGACGAACTTCCAGGTGAGTCTTCACATGATTACCTAGAGATGGAATTCGGTGGCCGCTCGGGAATCTTCGACCTTTATGGCTATGTTGACGTATTCAACCTAACGTCTGATCCAGGCAGCGATAAAGCTGGTGCTGAAAAGATGTTCATGAAGTTCGCTCCTCGTATGTCTCTAGACGGACTTACAGGTAAAGATCTTTCTTTCGGTCCAGTTCAAGAGCTTTACGTATCTACACTTATGGAATGGGGTGGTAACTCTGGCGTTAACACTCAAAAAGTTGGTTTAGGTTCTGACGTAATGGTTCCGTGGTTAGGCAAAATTGGCCTAAACCTTTACGGTACATACGATTCAAACAACAAAGATTGGAACGGTTACCAAGTTTCTGCAAACTGGTTTAAACCTTTCTACTTCTTCGAGAACGGTTCATTCGTCTCTTACCAAGGTTACATCGATTACCAATTTGGTCTGGAAGACAAGTACTCTTCTGCAAGTAACGGTGGTGCAATGTACAATGGTATCTACTGGCACTCAGATCGTTTTGCTGTTGGTTACGGCCTAAAAGGTTACAAAGACATCTACGGTATTAAAGATACTGATGGATTCAAATCAACAGGCTTCGGTCACTACGTTGCAGTAACTTACAAGTTCTAATCGAACTTCTAAGAAAGTTTCCTAAATGGCACCCTCGGGTGCCATTTTTTATTGCTTTCATTTAATGCCTCGCTATCCTTGCAGCATCACTTTCTTATCTCGGTATTGCTGTGAACATCACTATTGTTGGGCCAGGGGCCATCGGCTCTTTATGGGCAATAAAACTGCTTCAAGCTGGTCATAATGTCTCTTTGTGGAGCCGTTCTTCCGACCACTCCATTGAGCTATCACTTGATGGACAACCCTCTCTCCCTATCAGTAACAACAATATCGAACGATTAGCCGCGAGTGATCTGGTTATCTTCACCGTCAAGGCTTGGCAAGTCGAAACCGCAACCACTCCGCTCCTCCAACATCTCGACCCAGACACCATTCTAATGTTCATGCACAATGGAATGGGCGCGGTCGACAACATTGCCACTCAAATTAATGCTCACCCGATAGTATTGGCAACCACGACCCAAGCAGCATTCAAACCTGATCGTAATAGTGTATCTCATACAGGAATAGGACAAACCCAGTTGGGTGCTTTTAACCAAACGGGTCAACAGTGCACGTTTTTGGTTGATGTATTGGATGATGCTCTCCCCACTGTGAGTTGGAACCCACAAATAGAAACCGCGCTTTGGGCTAAACTCGCCATCAATTGTGCTATCAATCCACTGACAGGGTTGGAACAAATCAAGAATGGTGAACTTGCAGACCAAAGGTTTGAGGGTATTTTAAGTTCTATAGTTGAAGAGCTAACACAAGTTATGCAAGCCGAAGAGATCGCTTGTTCATTCGACGGATTAGAAGCAAGTGTCAAGCAGGTCATCCAAGCCACGGCGCAGAACAACTCATCCATGAAGCAGGATATGTTTTACCAACGCAAGACAGAGATCGACTTCATCACTGGACACCTAATAAAAACAGCGCTTAAACATCAGATAGAAGTTCCTGTTAACCAAAAGCTGTTCAATCAGGTCAAAGAGCAAGAAAATAGCTGGAATCATCAAGATTAGTCAGCAACGGTCAACAAGTCGCGATAAAATAACAATACCGCTAAGCATAACGCTGGCACCAATTTCCAAGATTTTAGGTAAGAATAGATGCTTGATATCAATCACATCCGAGAGCAGTTTCCTGCGCTATCACAAACCATCAATCAACAACCATTGATTTACTTAGACAGCGCGGCAACGACACAAAAACCTCAGGTAGTTATTGATGCCATTAGCCAATATTACTCCAAACAAAATGCCAATGTTCACCGTGGTAGCCATAGCTTAACAGCGAATGCGACCAGTCAGTTTGAAGCTGCCAGAGATAAGGTCGCTCAGTTTATCGGTGCAAGCTCTTCAAAAGAGATCATCTGGACTCGCGGTGCAACCGAAGCGCTTAATCTTATCGCTCAAACCTACGCCAGAAGCACCCTTAAGCCCGGCGATGAGATCTTAGTCAGCGAAATGGAGCATCACGCCAACATCGTGCCTTGGCAAATTGTCGCAGAGCAAACCGGTGCTAAAGTCGTTAAAGTACAGATGACACCGGATTGTGAATTTGACCTCACTGCGTTTGATGCACTTTTAAATGAACAAACCAAGATTGTTGCATTAGCTCAGATAACCAACGTAACGGGTTCTCGTCAGCCGATTGAAGCCGTCATCGAGAAAGCACATAAGATGAATGCGATTGTTGTGGTCGATGGTGCGCAAGGCATCGTTCATGAGTCAGTTGATGTTGCTGCTTTAGGCGCTGATTTCTACGTATTCTCTGGACACAAGCTCTATGCCCCTGCGGGCATCGGTGTGCTTTACGGCAAGCTTGAATTGTTAGAAGCGATGCCACCTTGGCATGGTGGTGGCAAAATGGTCGAGCGCGTCTCTTTCTCTGGCACTACTTTTTCAGAACTGCCTGGCAAATTCGAAGCGGGCACGCCAAATGTGGCAGGGGCCATAGCACTAAGCACCGCAATAGAATGGTTAAGTGGTTTTGTACAACAAGATGTCGAAAATCATATCCACCAACTACAACACGAGACTTATCTTGCGCTCAGTAAACTGGATGACATTCAGATTTTAGGGTATCAACCTAACGCAAGTGTGATTACTTTTGTGATGGATGGTGTTCACCATCAAGATATAGCGACTCTACTGGATCAGCAAGGTATCGCAGTACGTGCAGGACATCATTGTGCTCACCCATTAATGGATGCACTTAATGTGAAAGGAACGGTTCGAATTTCATTTGGTATTTACAACAACATGGATGACGTTGATAAGCTTATAGCTGCGATAGAAAAAGCCGTTGATATGCTTTAGGGTGTGGCGAGATTATTTAGGGTTGGCGTTTAGCGTCAACCCTTTTTGTTTCTGTGTATCTGAGTGATATTAAGCACTTAACTCTTGGATTTGAGCAACAATCGCTTTTAATCCGTTTCCGCGAGATGGGCTTAGGTGGGTGATTAAACCGATGTTTTCAAAGTAACCATCAATATCGAACGCTTGAACCTGCTCTGATGTTTTTCCATCATACGCAGCCATCACTAATGCAATCAGACCGCGCACGATACGAGCATCAGAATCAGCACAAAAATACCAAACACCGTCGATGTTCTGAGAAACTAGCCAGACTTGGCTTTCACAGCCAGAGACAACCACCTGCTCACTTTTCAGTTCATCAGGCATCGTTGGCAGTTTCTTGCCCCATTGAATCACTTGACGATAACGGTCTTCCCAACCGCTGAAAGTCTGCATCTTTGCGACAATATCATCACTGGTAATTTCTTGGCCGAATGGAGAACTTGGAAATGACGTCATTTTTATATCCAGTAAATTCTTAGTAAGCTCAAAGTAACGAGTTACTTAGTATGCTTTTGAACGATCTTTTCTACGATACGTGAAACCGCCACAAAACCAAACGTAGCCGTTACCACCGTTGCTGCGCCAAAACCTGTCGCACAATCCATTCGTTTTGACCCTTCTGCGGTCGCTTTCGCAGCACATACACTGCCGTCAGCTTGAGGATATTTAAGTTGCTCAGTCGAGAACACACAATCGATGCCAAACTTACGTGCTGGGTTCTTAGGGAAATTGTGATGACGACGTAATGTGTCTTTCAATTTCTTCGCTAACGGGTCTTGAATCGTCTTAGTCAGATCAGCCACTTTGATTTGAGTTGGGTCGACTTGGCCACCCGCACCACCCGTGGTGATCACTTTGATTTTGTTACTACGACAATACGCCAACAGCGAAGCCTTAGCTTTCATGCTATCAATCGCATCGAGAACAAAATCGAACTCTTTCGACAAATACTCAGCCTGATTGTCAGGACCAATAAAGTCATCAATCAGGTTCACTTTACACTCAGGGTTAATCAACTTAACGCGCTCAGCCATCACTTCGATTTTGCTCTTGCCAACCGTACCCGACATTGCGTGGATCTGACGGTTGATGTTGGTCACACACACATCATCCATATCGATCAAAGTCAGCTCACCTAAACCAGTACGAGCCAGCGCTTCAACCGCCCATGAACCTACACCGCCAATACCGATCACACACACGTGTGCTGCTCTAAGTATGTCGACTTCACTATTGCCATATAGGCGACGGGTGCCACCAAATCGTTGGTCATAGTTTTCTGAAGCTGGAGTGGTCAATTCACGCATTGTTGCCGCCAATTTATTTCTGAGAAAAAGAAAAGAGTGCGTTTTATACGCACTCTTGAATAAAAAGTCTAGGGGATTAGCGATTCGCTTTCAATGCCCTATTTTATTGTAGCTTACTCAACCTTTTCAGGAGGCAAAGCCCAAGGCGCTTCAGTTGCGCTGCCATCTAAACCGAGCTTCCACACACGACCAAAATGCTTGTAATGGCCCGCTTCTGTACCCGCTCGAGGGCCCATGCCGTGGTAAAGGTCCAAATGGTTTTGCTTAACCGCGCCGCCCGTATCCAAAACCAATAGCAGTCTTAGTTGATGAGCGCCGCTCCAAGTACCATCAGCATTCAATAATGGAACCTCAGCAAGAATCGGCGTCCCCATAGGCAAGATAGAGCGATCGCCCGCAACCGCCGCCATAGGTAATAGAGGAATGCCCGCGCTACCCATCACAGATAGGTCGTCTCTCGCTTCAAAAAACACGAAAGATGGGTTTTGCTCAAGCAGCTCTTTGACCACTTCAGGATCGTTTGCCAATACCCACTCTTTGATTGCTTTTAGCGACATTTTTTCGCGTGGAACTAAGCCTCGTTCAATCAGAACACGGCCAATGCTCACATAAGCTTTATTGTTCTTACCCGCGTAGGCGAAATACTGCAGCGTGTCATCATCACCGAAGTGTACAAATCCACTGCCCTGTACTTCCATCATAAATGGGTCGATACGGTTTGCTGAGTAACCTAACTCAAGGCCCTGACCTTCTAGTGCGCCGTTGTAAATCTCTTGGCGTGTTGGACACTCTTTACCACACTCAGGAAGCCCGTAAACAGGGTAACGATATTCTTCATTCGCTTCGTGGCGCAGCTCCATCACAGGAGAAAAGTAGCCCGTGAACAAAACATTGCCTTGTTTATCACCACCACCTAGTTGAGCGGTTTGAACGCCAAAATTCGCTAGCTCGCTTGGATCTCCACTCAGCATCGCCCACTCATTGAGTTGTTGATAAAGCGGCTCATAGATTTTAGCCATCGAAGGGGATTTAGAAACCACCATCTCAGCTTGTTCTGCAAATGCGGTGTAGTCTCTTGGTTTATTGGATTCAACCTGATCGACCTTATTCAAGGTGCGAGGAAATTCGTCATCAAGGTGTTGCTGAGCAAGATCAGTGGGTTGAGCACAGCCAAATAACAAAGAGGCAGCGACAAGGGGAAGCCATTTTTTAATCACAAGAGTCATCCTAAAAATTCTATGCATCGAGGATGACAAAAACAGTCAGATAACACAATCTTAGATTGTAAGAGTTTACAAGAAGATAACCTATCGGACGGAGTTATCGATATGGCCCTTAAGGCGGAAGATAGGATTGTAGTGACTGTCAGAATCGAGCACCATTTCTGTATTGTCAGAATTGGTCATGCGGAAGCGATAGGTTTTATCACCCGCCTTGTATTCAAAGTAGTTTCCATCAAAGTCAAAGCTCGTCGAAACAACAGACCCACGAACTGACACACCATTAGCATTCAGAACAAACTCATCGGTCGCATAATGTGCAACATCTTGCTCTATCCAAGTGCCGTATATCAGATTGTCGGGCGTCGCCGCATTTTGCACTCGGGAAAGCACATCGCCGAACAAAGAAACCACCGCAAACGAACCCACTAAGGCTAGAACCATTAAACAACGTTCAATGATCTTACGCTTCAACTTAGATTGATTGCGCTGATCAGCTTCGCTGTAGAGACCTTTGGTTATCTCATCGATTTTGTTCTTTGTTGCTGGAGCTTGTTGCATTCGGTGACTACTCATAAGGATGCTATGCGCATTCTACACTGAGACAGTTTATATATTGAAGCCTAGATAAGATTAGTTTGCGCTTTATTCCAAAAAGGTGTTGTTTACATTTGAATTTAAATGCTAAATTATCGAATAAATAAACAAAATGGACTTGTTCTGTGAAATTAAGAAGTACAGCGCTAGTAAAAGGTTTCAGACAATCAACCCCTTACGTAAATGCTCACCGTGGCAAAACCATGGTCATTATGCTGGGAGGCGAAGCCGTTGCCGACAGGAACTTTGGTAACATTATTAGTGATATAGCCTTGCTCCACAGCCTTGGAGTAAAGATTGTTCTCGTTCACGGGGCAAGACCGCAGATCAACCAATTGCTCGCCAAGCAAGATTGCCATACGCCTTATCACAAGAATATTAGGGTCACTGATGAATATTCTTTGGGCGTCGCTATGCAGGCTGCTGGACAGCTTCAACTTGCCATCACCGCGCGCCTCTCAATGAGCTTAAACAACACACCGATGGCAGGCACTCAACTCAATGTTATGAGTGGTAACTTCATTACGGCTCAACCGCTTGGCGTGGATGACGGTACGGATTATTGCCACAGCGGGCGTATTCGTCGAATCGATATCGAAGGGATCAATCGCACGCTTGACCAAGGTTCAATTGTACTGCTTGGCCCTATTGCCAGCTCCGTGACAGGCGAAAGCTTTAACCTACTTTCTGAAGAGGTCGCTACCCAAGTTGCTATTCGTCTAAAGGCCGACAAGCTGATTGGCTTCTGCTCCGAACAAGGGGTAACAGATGAACGCGGTAACGTGCTCGCCGAACTCTTCCCTAAAGATGCCAAGCAAATTCTAGAACGATTAACGGAATCTCAAAATCCTGCCGAAGACATGAGCACAGGAACACTGCGCTTCTTGAAAGGAGCGATCTCCGCTTGTCGAGCTGGTGTGCCTCGTTGTCATCTAATCAGCTACAAGGTAGATGGCGCATTAATCCAAGAGTTGTTCTCTTTTGACGGTATTGGAACCCAAGTGGTCATGGCTAGTGCCGAGCAAGTAAGACAAGCTCAGATTGACGATATTGGTGGCATATTTGACCTTATTCGTCCTTTGGAAGAACAAGGCATTCTCGTTCGTCGCTCAAGAGAACAATTGGAACAAGAGATTCACCGCTTTACGATTATCGAAAAAGACGGACTGATTATTGGTTGCGCTGCACTATATGCGTATCCGGAAGATCACATGGCAGAGATGGCGTGTGTGGCGATTCACCCTGACTATCGCGATGGAAACCGTGGGCAATTGTTGCTGGATTACATGCGTCACCAATCAAAATCTCGTGATATCGACCAGATTTTTGTCCTTACTACGCACAGCCTTCACTGGTTCCGTGAACAGGGTTTTTACGAGATAGCGGTTGATGAATTACCGATGGAAAAACAGGGGCTGTACAACTATCAACGTAACTCAAAAATCTTAGCGTTAAATGTGTAAATAAAGTTTTGGACTAAAATCTCACTTCAAAGGAAAAATAATTGCAAATGTAATCGTTTTCTATATGAGATTTATTAACTATGCACTTTCACTCACACGTATAATTGTATAGAATTTAGACGCTTTAATAATCTTAACAAATGTTTTTATTGGAATTGCCATCTCGATAGTCATGTCGAACTCATTGAGGTGGTCACTGCACGGATTGCTATACCCGTTGACGGCCAGCACGCTAACATTAGCTCTGCTCGTTAATATAAACAGCAAAAAGAGCAATATTGATATGAGAACCATTGTTTGTAACTCGCTGCAAAGTTTTTGGGATATGGCTGATAACCAATTCTTAGAAGGGCTAGACGTACACTGCGTGTTCCCTGTTAGCGAGAATCTAAAAGAGTTTATTTTGAATTGCCAAGCAAAGTACAAGATAAACCACATATCGTTTACTCGAGCGTTTTTAGGCTCTGATTCCTAATAACGCTCAAAGCAACCAAGGATGGTTGCTTTGTGTTTATCTAGCCCTAAGTTCAAAACCTTCTCTAGCCGTCCATAACGACTAATTCGTTAAGCGACTGCCTAAACCACTCACTCGCTCTGTTTTCACCTTAATCCCACGCTTCAACACATTTGTATCGCTGAACATCATCAGTCGTTTCTTCGCACGTGTAATACCTGTATAGATAAGCTCCCGCGTTAAAATAGGGCTGAAATCTGGCGGCAAGATCATTAAGGTCAGATCAAATTCACTACCCTGAGATTTGTGTATTGTCATTGCATAAGCCGTTTCATGATCGGGCACTCGGCTTGGTAGCACAGCTTTTACGCTGCCATCGGGCAACTCAAAATAGACCTTCAAACGAGGGGTTAAGTCAGGTTGACTAGAACCCGCCTCAAGCATACAGATACCAATATCACCATTGTACAAACCCAAGCCATGATCATTTCGCGTCACCATAACAGGACGTCCGTGATACCACAGCTCATCATTATGAGGGCTCACCAAACGCCTTGCGGCCAGTGCTCTTTCAATTCTGTGGTTGAGGCCTTTAACACCAAAATCCCCTTCACGAATGGAACACAACAGTCGGCATTGGCTGAACAAATCGAGTACCGATTTCGCTCTCGCTTCTTGAGTTTCTAACTCTTCCAACGGCACATTCATTCTATTGAGGTACGCACCATACTCGTTAACCAAAGTACGCAGCATCAGGTTATAGCTGTCACTAGACAGAGGGTGGTTTTCGATATCACCAAAACCTTTGGCAAACACTTGGTCTACTTGATTCGCAGAACCATTATTGATTGCTTTTGCCAGCTGACCGATACCGGAGCGCGCATCGAAACGATAACTCTTCTGCAGCATACACAAGCTATCCGCAATCGCAGGCGGATTCACCGCTCCAGCTTTGTCTTGTCTTGGTTTAGCTATCGCATCAAAACCTGTCATCTCTGCAATCAAATTGCCTTGCGCTGTGCTGTACCCTGCAGAGTTGAATGAACAGATATCACCGAGCACAGCACCTGCCTCTACTGAAGCGAGTTGGTCTTTATCACCCAATAAGATGAGCCTTGCGTGCTCAGGAAGTGCATCCACCAGCTTATACATCATCGACAGATCAACCATTGAAGCTTCATCCACTACCAAGATATCAAGGTGGAGTGGATTGCGTCGGTTATGCCTAAACTCAGCACGGTTAGGAATCGCGCCGAGTAATCTGTGTAAGGTGCTCGATTCGGTCGGTATGTTGGCTTTCACTTCAGGCGCTAATGGCAGCTGTTCAATTGCTTTACCGATCGACTCGGTTAAACGCGCCGCCGCTTTACCCGTTGGTGCCACTAGCTTAATCGTTGGTGTTTTACCTTGGCTGAGAGATTGCTCGACCATCGCCGACAGTAATTTGGTTACCGTGGTTGTTTTACCAGTACCCGGCCCACCAGAAATCACCGCAAAACGACGACTCAACGCTACCGCTGCCGCGACCTTTTGCCAGTTCAAACAGACAGATAACGGCACGAGGCTATCCAGCGCATCTAAATCTGTCACTTGCTTGGCTTGAACAATCGCTTGGTCGATTGATCCCCAATCTAAAGCCTGCTCATTCACAATATCAAGATGGTCACACACCAATTGTTGGCGTAATACCTGAGACGTTTGTTGGCTTGCTTCAGCCTTGGCTAAGGCGTTAAACAGAAAATGATAGCTACGTGCAAAAAGCAGATTGAGCGTTTCAGTCAGCGCTTTTTTCTGCTCAGTATTGAACTCTACCGGCTTACTTAAACGGTTTAAGGTCTCAGCTAACACAACTTCGTAGTTCCAATAACGCTGTAAATAGACACGCTGCCCATCGAACATTAGAGGCTTAACACAATCGTTGGTCGTTCCCACTAAGTTTGATGATTGAAGCACAGCCACCCAATCAATACCCAACAGTTTTTGGTTCAATTGCAGTGCAGTTTCACCGTATAACCCAAGTAACTGAGCAAGATCTGCCGCTAGTTCAGGGCCTGTCGTATGCTGCTGTATAAGCTGAGTACAAATGTGTCCTTTGCCTAATTCATGGCTCACTACCCCCGCGAGAAAGCCGATCTCTTGAGGGTAGCTCGTGGCTTGATGAGCAAGAAAACGGGCAAATTGATAATCCAACTGACGAATAGAACCCTTATCCGCAAGAAACTGGAGTACATCCATCAGTTGCTCAGGAATAAGTGAAACTGGCTTTGCTGTGTTCGCAGTATCTATGCCGGTATTAGTGGTCGTTGTTGTCATTATAAAAGCCCCATCTGTCCAGTTTCATCGTCATTCAATTGTGCCGAACGTCTGTCTATCACTTTACCGTCAATCAATTGATCCATTTCATCAAGTAAAGCCAGTGTTGGTTTCGCCGAGAAAATACCTTGCTGAGATTGGCCGTCCATTCCTCGTAAGAACAAGTAGTACACGCCACCAAAATGTTGTTCGTAGCTGTAATTGGCAACGCGGCTGCGTAAGAAACGGTGCAACGCCAATGCATAGATTTGATATTGCAAATCATAGCGATGGTCGGCCATAGCCGATTTCAATGCCTCGCCATGGTAGACAGCAACATCATCTCCTAAGTGATTCGATTTCCAGTCGAGTACATAGTATTTACCTTGGTGCTCAAACACCAAATCGATGAAGCCTTTCAACATACCTTGCACGGTTTGGAAACCTAGATCGCCCGCTTTGGCTGACAATGGATCGTGATATTGAATGGTTTGATTCAGTTCAGATGCAGCCAATACTTCGATCGGCAGTAAGAATTCCATCTCAACTAAACGTTGCGTCGAGTCTTTCTCGCTTAGCTTTAAGTTCTTGCCGTCTAATGCGGTGTTCAGCACTGTATCGACCAGTTGCTGAAGCACAGGTAGCCACTCTAATTCATATTGCTCTGATTCTAATAAGTGAGTGATTACTTGCGTGTTATGTTCACTGGTTGCTGGCTCGGTAAATTCAACCTCCTCAAACAAGGTGTGTAAGAAAGTACCTGGGCGAGCACCACGAGGGAACGTAAAGATAGAGCGTTCAGGCTCAATCAACTCAGACTCATCCTGCTCATCAGCCGAGTCAATATCAAAACCAGACACCTCAATGGTCGCGTCATGACTCGCACCGTGACTGCCCTGTTTGACAAGCCCCGAGTAACTGGTGATACGCCAAGCTCGGTCAATTGAAGCCTTAAGTTCACTGGCCTGTAAGTCGTCACTCACTTGCTCTGTTTGCACAAAAATTTGTTCGTGAGCGGTAGGTGTTTCGGCTAACAGCACACTGGAATTCTTACCCTCAATAGCCGATAGAGCTTGATGCAACTCGGCGATGCCTTGCTCTTGTCCGTTTTGAACCAAATAGCCCATGGCACTCAAGTGCACGCCGGTCGGCTCTTTGGTTGAACGCCCTTTACGTAGCGGTGCCATGCCAATAAAACATCCATAAACAGCACGAGTCAGCGCCACGTAAATCAAACGTAAGTCTTCCGCCAATCGCTCTTTGTCGGCTTGCGCTAAGGCACTATCGCTACCCGTAATATCAAGTACCGTGGTATCTGAGTCATGGTCGTAGAACTTGCCTTCGCTCGCTTCTCGGTAACTCGCGACAAATGGGAGGAATACAAGGTCATATTCCAAGCCTTTCGATTTATGAATGGTAACGATTTGAACCAAGTTTCTTTCTGATTCAAGGCGTTGAATGTAGTCGTCACTGCCACCTAAACCATTTTGAGCATCGGAAATCGCTTCTGCTAACCAACGCAACAAACCGTAATCACTATCGAGTTCTTGTCTTGCTTGTTGCAACAATTCGCCAATGTGCATTAAATCAGTGAGTGAGCGCTCACCATTTTCTTCTTCCAGTAAGCGTTCCGCGAGATGTCGTTTACTGATCACGCTGCGAAGCATTGGCAACACGCCGCGCTGAAGCCACAACTTACGATATTCTCTAAACTCGTTAACGACGTTTTCCCACACCACTTCATCGTTGTTGAGTTCATCCAATGATGCGGCATCCAGAGCAAACAACTCCGACGCTAAACTGGCGCGTAATGCTCGGTCATTTTCAGGTGTCAGCACCGCCTGCAACAAACGTTGAATATCTTGTGCGACCAAGCTGGTGAACACACTGTCTCGGTTGGATAAATACACGCTCGCAATGCCTTGTTCCGACAACGCGTTCTTAATCAGGCGACCTTCACTGCCGGTTCGAACCAAGACAGCAATATCACCCGCATTCACGGCATGTTGTTTTTTGCCGTTATCAAAATAGGCTTGCTGGTTTTGAGAAGCGGTCAGAATGGTTTGAATTTGACTCGCCGTCGCCTCTGCCATTGCCTTGTGATATTCACCTTTCGGCAATGGCTTGTCTTCAGCCTCTTGCAGCCAAAAGGTCAGTGCATGTTGGGTCTGGCCATTCATCACCCATTGGCGCTTGTCAGCAGATGGACTGGCAGCAACGGGCAAAAATGGAATGTCTTGATCGTAGATAAACGGGCTATCCGAATTCATAAACACTTGGTTTACTGCGCTGACCATATCAGCACTCGAACGCCAGTTAGTGCCTAAGGTGTAGTGAGCACTAACTTGGTTTCTCGCCTTGATATAGGTAAAGATATCTGCGCCACGGAAACCGTAGATAGCCTGCTTCGGGTCACCGATCATAAACAGACCACACTGCGGATTATCGAGGTAGATTCGGCTAAAAATACTGTATTGCAGCGGATCGGTATCTTGGAATTCATCGATCATCGCCACCGGGTATAAGGTACGGATTCTTTCCACCAGCAATGACTGCTCATCGACATCGATCGACGCAGATAACTGAGTCAGTAGATCATCAAATGATAACCACTGCTTCTGCTGTTTTGCCTTGGCTAGCATAGTTCGACAATGAGTAATCGCATGCGCCAATAACGGAGCTTTCAAATCAGCTGGGTGATTTAAGAAATCCTCAATCGCTCCGAAAACTGCATGCTGAGGCGCGGTGCCTTTTGGTGTTTTTTCAATTAACGTTGCTTGTGAGAACTTCTCTAGTTTATCTGGAAACTGGTAATCATGAGTGTCGCTCTGCGCCCATGCTGTCACAGCTTCTAACCATGTCGGCAGAGATTTCTTAGTGTAGCTACGCTTGTTCACATCCGAAGCAGAGATCAAAGCCAAAAAGTCCGCTTCGGATTCACACCACAGCGCTTTAAGTTGCTTCACTTTATCTAGGTTTTGGTTGTGCAGAGTTTGCAAGTCGCCCGACATCGCATCTACCGTCAATTTCAGCGGAGATCCTGTCAGATAACGATTTACGTCTGCTAATAACGCAGCCGGTGAACCCCAAATATTACGAACCTCACCAGCCAGTTGAGTCGGCAGCGGGTAAAACTGCTTACGCCAGTAGTCAGCAACCACTTGCGCTTTTAGGTGACTTTCATCGGTCACAAATTCATTATCAAAGCGGCTTCCAGACTCAAAAGCATTTTGAGTCAACATTCGCTGACAGAAACCGTGAATGGTGTATACCGCAGCCTCATCCATTTGTCTTTCAGCGTTAAGCAGAGTTTTAGCCGCGCCAGCATGATCATCGATGGCTTGTAACAAAGGAGCAATCACTGGGTCGTCACTTTGCCCACGTGCAAACGCAATCCGTGCATCATGGATTCGAGCACGGATACGATCTCGCAGCTCAGCGGTAGCCGCTTCGGTAAAGGTCACCACTAGAATTTGGTCTACGGTTAGCGGCTCATGATGTCGAGTAGCTTCAGTCAGATCGCCTAGCGGCGCAGCAGTGCCGTGCCCGAGCAGTAAGCGCAAATACAAGCCAGCAATAGTAAATGTTTTACCCGTACCCGCTGATGCTTCAATTAAACGCGCGCCATGAAGTGGAAACATCATGGTATCGAGTGTCTGTGGAGCGATTACCTGAACACTGCTTGTGGTCGTCATGCCTTACTGCCTTCTGATAAATGTGTTGTTACAAATGTGACCTAGCGTAGAAAACGTCATTCAATTTACGTCCTACGCTAATTTGTTAATAGTTAGTGCGATCTCTCTCACGGATCAATTCGGATCGCCTCGCTACTATGCGCCCACGAGTTCAGGAGCGCGTACGAGTTTTGTACTTTACGGCGTTACTTTGAACCACAGAATAATGGTCCCTCTGACCTGTGGCCGTACAGCGAACGCCCTACACTAATAATGATTTACTGGCGGCCACTTTATTTCCTGTACCTTGCTTCTATTCACCTTGATTCCCTTCATCTTGAAAGCAAGCGTACCAAACGCTTACCAGCGACTCTCTTTTGTCTTTCATTAATTCAGCGCACTCGCTATTGATCTTGTCGATCACAGCCACCTACTCCTGATCTTCCAGATCGGCAGCAGCCAACCTTGCCGCCTGTAGCACAAGCGTTGAATACATACGCGACTCAGTAGCCAATTCATCGTCCCATTTAGACCAGATTCGTGAGATGTAGGTATCTCTACCCTCGCCCGTGAAGGCGAAGCTGTCATTAAAGGTATCGGCCATTTTCTTGAGTGACTTTTCTTCATCATCGACCCACTTACCACGGCTAAAGCCCGCTTCAACACCAGCTAATGCCGTTTTCGGGAAGTATGGCAATGGTGCAGTCATACCTTGATAAAACAGTCGTACTAACTCAGCCAATAAACTCTTCGCCTGCTGCGCATCACCGATAGGTTGTAGCGTTTGGTGAACCACACCTTCTTTTCTGTCATAACCAATAATATGAGTCGTTTTGCCGTGCCCCATCACTGCGCAACACAAGTGATCGATCCACGCGGCCAAGTAATCTTGCGAACGAATTTTGCCACTACGAAAACGTACTAGCCCCGATTGATAGTTTTGAGTAAGCCAACCCATCAAACGAACGGGTTTACCCTCGCCTAGCACGTCAAATTCAATATTTACCTCAAGATCTTGCTGTGGCTGCCCACTTACAAATCGAATCTCTTTGGCTAAGTCTTCCGCTTGAACGCGATTGGTTTCAAATTCGATATCACCAAAAGCGCCGACCGGTAATCGGCCCTGTGCTTTTTGCTCAGAGACAAACAATCGAACCGCTTCATCAGCCCCTTCTGGATGGTCTAGCAACACTTGCAGCAGAGCATCCTTAAGCTGGAAGCTTTCTAAGCCATTAAGCACGAACGGCTCATCGTCTTCCATTACCGGAAGCGGTGGCTCAAACACTACTTTTAGGCGACGATTAAAGAAGTATTGTACCGGCAAGCGCCAGAAACGCTGCAGTTCAACCAGATCGAGTTCTAACGGATAAGTCGCACCAAGCAAATAGTCATCCAACGCACGATTGAATTCGCCACTGCATTCACCGGAACGGTTAGCCGCAGGAAGCCATTCTTTGGCGTAACTCAATACATGACCTGCATCACCTTGCGTAAAGGCTGCAGGGCTGAACGGCGTCATTGTGTGTTCAAAGCTGATCGCTTGAGTCAGTTTGATGCCTGAATCATCACTTGGTAATGATTGGTCTTCACTTAGGCAGTAGTTTTGCTGGCAGTACTCAATCAACTCTGAAACCAATACCGACGGCACTCGCTCAGTATTATCTTGAATCGAGCGGCCGACATAGCTGATGTACAAGCACTCTTGCGCCGACAACATCGCCTCTAAGAATAGGTAGCGGTCATCATCTCGACGAGAACGATCTCCCGGACGAGTGCGTCCGTTCATCAAATCAAAACCTTCCGGCGGCATTGAGCGTGGGTAAACACCGTCATTCATGCCTAATAGACAAACGGTTTTGAACGGGATAGAACGCATCGGCATCAGAGTACAGAAATTCACTTGCCCCGCTAAGAAACGCTGACTGATACGCGCGCCCGACAGTTTATTGTTTAAGTACTGATAAATGATGCTTGGCGATAGCTCTTGTTCGTACAAGGCATCATCAAGCTGTTCATTCAGTTGAGAAAGTGCATCACGAATCGACTTAAGCACCACCTCGCCTTCTAGCTCAACGGCAAAGAAATCATCAATCATTTGCAGCAAGGTTTCACGCCACATATCGATGGATTGCGTCTCAGTAAGGCGTTGACGGTAATGGGCAATACGGTCAATAAAGTGCGCTAACTTACCTGCAAGTTCAGCGTTAATGCCCTGAACTTCGTTATAAGCTGCAATTGGAGAGTGTTCGGTTTCAAACAGACCCGCAGAATCCGACATCGCATAACCCAATAACATTCGCTGGATACCAAATAGCCAGGTATTTTGCTCGGTGGCAGGCAAATCAAACTCAGTTGCGGTAGACGAATCGACACCCCAACGGATGCCTGCTTCTTCAACCCACTGCTTAGCTTGCTCGAATTGAAATTCATCAATGCCAAAGCGTGCCATCATCGCTGGGATTTCTAGTAGCTCTAACAACTCAGACGCTAAACAACGCGTATTCGGTAGCGCGACCAACTGCATGAACGCGGTCAGAATCGGGCTCTCTTGGTCTGCCGTTCGATCCGAGATCGAGTAAGGGATATAACGCTCACCCGGAGCATTACCAAATACCGCCTGAATCGCAGGGCTGTAAGCATTGATGTCTGCCACCATCACGATAATGTCGCGTGGCTTTAATGTCGGGTCAGCGTCAAACATTGCTAACAGCTGATCATGAAGAACTTCAACCTCACGCATTGGGCTGTGACAAGCATGTACCGTCAATGAGCGATCACCCAGCTCAACCACTTGTTTGTGGTTGCTGGAGTCTAAGATGTGATCATCTTGGTGTTCTTCTAACTGGAGAATGTCGGCTTGCAGTTGATGCAGCAGGTTATCTCTCTCTACATCAATAAAGAACTCATGCTCTTCGCTGTCTGATTGAGATAGCAAGAACAGGTTATCTCTACCTAACTTACCCATAGATGCGAGTAAGCTATTGCCTACCGCTTGGCTAGTATGCAGTTCGTCTTCAACGTTGGCTTCAATACCGTCTTTCAATGGTGAGACTTCGCCTTCTAGCTGAGGCAAGCCATCAATCAGAGCAAACTGCTTACGACGTTGCGCTTCCACTCTAGCCAAGTATTTACGGTCACGAATATCGCCCCAGTAATGTTGGCAAGGGTTGGTAAACATCAGGTGAACATCAATCTGCTCACCCAGCGCTTTCAAGGCATCCATGTAACGAGGAGGCAGCGACGATATACCAAACACAAACAGACGTTTCGGCAAGCGTTGTAGCTGACCTTGTTGGTTGGCTAGCGCTTCAATGAAGTCGTGGTACAGGTTACCACGGTGATATTTCGATTGGCCTTGAGACAGGGTTTGCTCGTAGAGTGCCTTCCACAAAATTGGCTGCCAAGGGTGTTCTTGCTGCCCTTCACCATCAATCAATTCTGTAACGGGCTCGCCCGCTTCCCACATCGCCATCCACTCAGGACGATATACCAAGTATCCATCGAAGATATCGGCAATCTTCTCAGCCAATTGATACAGCTTCGAATCATCTTCGTCGTTTTCAAGATAGCGTTGTAAGGGTAAGAAATCAGGGTGGTCAAGCTTAGCGGGTAGCAAACTCATCAGCTTCCACGTCATCGCTTCCTTGTTAAAAGCACTGCGTTTAGGTACATCAGGAAGCACTTGGGTAAACATATCCCAAATGAAGGTTGCTGGAAGAGGAAAGTCTATATTTGCTGCTACACCAAACTCTTTGGCGAGTTCCATCTTAAGCCATTGAGACATACCTGGGCTCTGAACCAAGATCTGCTCTTTTTCGAAAGGGTTGGCTAAAGGATCACTTTTGATTAAATGAACGAGAAGGATTTTTAAAGTATCGACTTTATTGGAATGGTAAACAGTAAACAAAGTGCACTCACGCTAATCTTGCCACAATATAAAGCCAGATTAGCATAAGTGCCGAGTTTGGATTAGGAATATAAGCTTATGAAATACTGAAAACTTAAGCTCCGTTTATCTTTTGAACTATTGCCCTTTACAATCTGCCCGCTACCGCACTTAAAACACGGTGAGGTTTGTAGTTCATGTAGTAACGAACCGCCACATAACCTACCACCAACGTCGCAACAATCAGCTCTAAATAAGCTAGGTTAAACACTTGGTTAATGTAATGCGCTTCAATACCTTGTGCTTGCATCCACGCAGCCAATTTAAATAACGCTGTTGCACCAATCACGATTGGGAAGGTAAACGCTGCATAACCAGGGCTAAATGGAAGACGAAGTAGTTTGAAAAACGCCATATAGATAATGAACGTCATCAACACTGCAATACCAAATAGTAAATCAATGATCACAGGTGAAGGGTTAGCAGTAACGGTTAAGTAACCCGCCAAAGATAGGCTTGCCGGTGCTGCCATAATCGCAATCGTTGGTTTTGCAGCATCTGGCACTTCGTGAGAGAAGATCAAACGGTAAACCATGATTGGTAGCATTACTGCGTAAACCAATAAGCCGAATACCAAAGTCGCGTTAGCTACTGGCTCTAAAACTGGATTACCTGAGAAAGAGACGTCAGCGACGATAATACCGATCGGTGGCACAAACCAGCTTGGCACCATGTGGTGAATCTCAAAGTTTTTAGCTCTGTGGTACAAAAAGCTCGTTAGAAACACAACATGCAAAGCCACAGAAGCCAACCACATAGCTTCTTGTAAGAATTGAGAGATTGGCGCCAAAGACGCTGACACCACAATGCACCCCATTGCAAATGTTGGTACCACACTGCCGACAACAGGGTGAGCAAGATCTTCACGCAATAGATGACCATGAATCAAAAATTTCACAGCTAAAACAAGAAGTAATACCGCCGCAATGCCAGCACTGATCCACTGCACCAAACCCGGTGTGTGTAAGATACCTTGTGCGACTAGAACACCATCCCAACACCAGCCTAAGCTTGCAATTGCGAGTGCTAACCCTGCCATGGGTGTTGGAGCTCCTGTTAATCTATATTTAATACGTTGAATCATGTCAGCCTCTCTTAAACCTAATTCACTAAACTTGTGAACTCATCAGCTTGTTGAAGCCATAATACGCTTGCGCTTCGTTAAACAATATCCAATTATATATAACAAGTGTTCATCAATACTGAACAGAATCCATTTTCACCAGCAGAGTAAAACTAGGAATCTGATGGCTAATATTTCAATAAAACAGCTCAAAGTGTTCGTCACTATTACTCAGCACTCGACATTGACTGCTGCCTCTGAGGCTCTGTTTCTGTCTAAAGCTGCGGTCAGCATGGCACTAGGCGAAATGGAGAAACAACTCGGCCACTCTCTATTTGACCGGGTCAACAACCGATTAATTCTCAACCAAGAGGGACATAAGTTACTTCCATTGGCGGATGAAATATTACATCGTGCTGCTGGTATTGATGTTTTGTTCCGTGATGATCAGCCTTTAAGTGGCAATCTAAAGGTCGGCGCGAGTGACACGATTGGTAATCAGGTCGCACCGTTTATTTTGTCAGGCTTTCGCGAACGAACTCAACATCAGGATCAAAGCTTGTTCATTTCAAACAGTGCACTGATCTGCCAAAAGTTGGTGGATTATGAACTTGATATCGCGCTAATTGAAGGAAAAACATTACACCCTGAACTCATTTCGAGTCAGTTTAGCAGCGATGAAATGTGCATTATTGTTAGTAATCAACATCCTCTCGTTGCCAAAGAAAAAGTGATTTTAAGCGATTTAGAAGACAGCCATTGGATTTTACGTGAATCAGGCTCAGGGACTCGCGAGTTTTTCCTTCGTGCCGTCGCACCGCGCATCGAACATTGGTATGAATCTTTTGAACTCAACACCACAGAAGCAATCATCAACTCTGTTTCTGCCGGTCTTGGCTTTGCCTGTTTGTCTCGTTTAGCTGCTCAGCGAGCGATCGATTCAGGCCGAGTAAAAGCGCTTAATGTGCCACTTGATATGAAACGCCGATTCTGGATGCTGGTCCATAAAGACAAATATCAAAGCCCACTGCTGAAATCTTTCATGAGTTATTGTGAAGACTGGGCGGCACATCAAGATTGAGGCCGCATAGTACGGGCTCCAACTGGACTTTTAACATCAGAAACTGTATAAAAAGCCAGTAAAATTTATCAAACTTAGAGGATTAACCATGGCTGTTATCGTCAAGTACGTGGTGGAACGCAACGGAGAAGAGAAAATGACTTTTACCTCTAAAGCCGAAGCTGACGCATACGACAAAATGCTGGATATGGCTGATGAGCTTTTTGAACTGTTAGGCAAAAGCGATTTAGTTGAAGATGAAGGCAAGCAAGAAGAACTTGCAATGTACCTAGCGAAGAACAAAGAAGAAGTTCTTTACGCATTAGGTGCTAAGCGTAAGCCAGCTCCGAAAAAAGCTAAGAAGCTTGAAGCTGTTGAAGACGCAGAAGAAGATGCAGCTTAACTAGCTGATACCTTTCTAAAAAACGTCAATGACGCCTCTAATCAGAGTTCGTTATTGGCGTTTTTTTATACTTATCGAAATATAATGAAGCTTGTTTATAGTCGAAATCGCTCTAAACATTCGCTTGCATGAAAGTGTGAGGAAGATCTAATCTATAGCCATCAGGTGATGGGGTTCCACCTAAGCTTTTGCTTCAACCGCCCGTTCTTTCCGAACAGTGCTAATGACTCCTACAGAATCGAAAACAGGTAATACTGTTGGACGTATCGCTATTCCTCCATTTTGAAATGGACTTAGTCTATTAAGACCAAGTTCCATGACACCTTTGGATTATCGATACTCAAGATCTGTAGTGAATTAGCCGCACCTCTTCCAACACGTCCTGTTTTCTCAACGCCCTAGGCCTTAAATGGCTCTATAAGTGAGAAAACATTATGCACTACTCTTCAGAAATTCAATCAATGTGCCCTATTCAAAGGGGTGATCTTCACAATTCAGCTCCAATTCCAGTTGAAGGCGCAATGGTTAGCCCAAAAGATGTCATCGCTATTTCTGGCTTAAGCCACGGTGTTGGCACTTGTGCACCACAACAAGGTGCTGCAAAACTGACTCTTAACGTAAAAAACGGCATCATCGAAGAAGCATTAATCGAAACGATTGGTTGTTCAGGTATGACTCAATCTGCCGCGATGGCTGCGGAAATCCTCACCGGAAAAACCATTCTAGAAGCGCTGAATACTGACTTAGTATGTGACGCGATTAACGTAGCGATGCGCGAAATCTTCCTGCAGTTTGTTTACGGTCGAACTCAGTCTGCTTTCTCTGAAGGTGGCCTAGAAATCGGCGCAGCATTGGAAGACTTAGGTCAAACACAGCGTAGCCAAGTCGGCACCAGTTATTCAACCTCAGCGAAAGGCGTTCGTTACCTAGAACTTGCAGAAGGTTACGTAACTAAGCTTGCACTTGATGATCACAGCGAAGTGATTGGCTATGAATATCTCAACCTCGGCAAAATGATGAAGGCGATTAACCAAGGTGTACCAGCGAATGAAGCTGCTGACCTTGCGACAGGGACTTATGGTCGCTTCGACGAAGCCGTGACCACCATTAACCCACGCCAACAATAATTTTTGCCAATAAAAGAGGAAAGATATGATGAACACTCAATTTAATGAATCAGTAACTCGCGTATTGGCAGAAATGAACTTCGACTCTTTAGAGCAAGCAAACCAATACTGTTTATCACACAATGTCGATCCAAAAGCATTAGTGATGGACACTCAACCTATCGCATTTGAAAGCGCAGCTGACGCTTACACTCTTGGTGCAGCATTGGCTCTGTTCCGTAAAGCGAACAACGCAGAACAAGCAGCGAATATCATTGGTGAAGGCCTTCAAGCATTCACAAAACCCGGCAGTGTTGCGGAGCAACGCCAAGTCGGTATCGGCCATGGCGCACTGGCTGCTCGCCTTCTCAATGAAGAGAGCCACTGCTTTGCTTTCCTTGCGGGTCACGAATCTTTTGCTGCTGCAGAAGGTGCGATCAAGATTGCACTGAACGTGAACAAATCACGCAAAACACCATTGAAAGTTATCTTGAACGGTCTAGGTAAAGATGCCGCTTACCTAATCTCTCGCATCAATGGCTTTACTTATGTTCGCACTCAATTTGATTACCAAACGGGTGAGCTAGTTGAAACAGAACGTCGCCGCTTCTCACAAGGCCCTCGTGGCGAGATCTTGTGTTACGGCGCTGATGATGTACGTGAAGGTGTAGCGATCATGCACAGAGAAGAAGTGGATGTGAGTATCACGGGTAACTCAACCAACCCAACACGCTTCCAACACCCTGTTGCTGGTATCTACAAAGCAGAACGCACTCGCCAAGGTTTGCCATACTTCTCAGTTGCTTCAGGTGGCGGTACAGGTCGAACATTGCACCCAGATAACGTAGCAGCAGGCCCAGCGTCTTACGGCATGACCGATACCATGGGCAGAATGCACGCTGATGCTCAGTTCGCAGGTAGCTCTTCAGTTCCTGCTCACGTGGCGATGATGGGCTTCATCGGCATGGGCAACAACCCAATGGTCGGAGCGACGGTTGCATTGGCTGTGGCAGTGAGTGAATCTCAACACGCATAACGACAAAGTGAGTCCCACAATCTGCCTGTTATGTAGAGTCTGTTAGTTGAGAATCAAGCAATAACGGACGACTAAAACTCTACACCTATCACTAAAACCAAACAGCCAGCCTTATGCTGGCTGTTTTTTATTCACACTTGCTCTACTATCTATTTCTAATAATTATTTGTATCTAAGATTAAATACATTCTGCTGTCGTATTTAACTACATATTTTCAAAGGAATAATATGAAAGAGCTCATCATTCATACCATTACCGTGTTCATGGGCTTTTTTGCCATCATGAACCCTATCGCCAACACACCGATCTTTCTTTGATTAACAGGTGATAATGATAGGGAAACGGTCAAGTCTATCGCTTTCCGCTCAGTGTTCATCGCCTTCATCATCGTCAGCACCTTTGCTGTCTCGGGTAAACTCATCTTCGACCTCTTTGGTATCACGCTTTACGCGCTTCGTATCACCGGCGGGATCCTCGTGTTCTTGATTGGCTTTCATATGCTGCAAGGTGACTCAACACACTCTAAAGCAAAAGAGAAGGTCAACTCAGACGCTCAACAAGATGCGGCGCTCAGTATCGCCGTCTCGCCACTGGCAATGCCAATATTAGCCGGACCGGGCACCATTGCCACCGCGATGAACTTTGCCAACACCGAAGGCATCTACGAAACCATCATCACCATCGTCGCCTTTGGCCTACTATGCGCCTTAACCTACGTATTGTTTGTATTTGGCGAGCGCTTCGTTAAAGCCGTTGGACCAAGTGCATTGAATGTAATTACCCGAATGATGGGTTTGATACTCGCCGTTATTGGTATGCAGATGCTGATTGAAGGTATTGAACAAGCTCATAAGGCGCTGTTTGTTTAAGCTCAGAACAACAAATTTCTGATACAAAAATAGCCAGCGATTCGCTGGCTATTTTCTTTGGCGCTTTTGTTTACGAATTATAAATTAGTTCGCAGGGCAGCCTTTTACTTCTAAACCTTTACTCATGTAGATTAGATCACCATCCGCTGGTGCGTAATTCGCTGCAGTGACATCAGGGTTCTTAACAAAGAATTCGCGCAGTACCGAGGCATCCGTTAACTGTGTCGATTCAACGTCAATTACTGGGTAGTCATCACCACCAGCCGCACTGAAACTGATCACGGAGAACGTGTAAGTGTCTGCTAAATCAAAACCTTTGCCATTGATATCTCGAATGGTCACATCACTCAAATCGCAGTCAACCGTTAAGCTGATATTGTCGAGTTGGGCATAAGCGCCGGATCCTGCAGTCTTCGTCGCAACAACGTCCAAATACGCTTTTACTTCAGCACCTGTCATCGTTGCTTTAGTCACGAAGTTCCCGAAAGGTTGAACCGTCAGTACATCACGATAAGCAATGTCTCCTGCCGCAATTGAGTCACGGACACCACCAGAGTTCATTACACCAAAGTCAGCATTCACCAATTCATAAGTGCGGTATGCTTCTCCTAACAAGTGACCAAGATTAGTTTGTTCTGAACGAACAACATCACGATCACCTTCCAGTTTTGCATCTGTCTTTGAGATGATGACATCGAGGAGATCTTGCCCTTGTTGTTGGTATGGGTAGAGAGTAGCTTTTACAGCTGCATCAGGCTTTATTTCAGATTGAATAAACTGATAATCACCGTTTTCATCCTTCTCTTTTAGGTTCACAGGAACCAGATCGTACTTCGCTAAATGCAGTTTGCCGTCATAAAACTCAAAGTCAGCTCTGCCTACATACTTACCCCACTCGTGAGCTTGCATGATGTAGGTACCATTTTGCTGATCAGGTTTGCAGTCATCCCCTGGGTTGAAGTCGGCGTATTCATTGCCTTCCATACAAACAGGGTTTTGAGAGTGTCCACCAATAATTGCATCTAGCTGACCTTCTTCTAGAGAGCGAGCAAGCAATACATCGCCAGGCGCTTCACTACCATGCTGACCATCTGCGTAATGCCCCATATGCGTGGTAGCAAAAATCAGGTCAACCGTTTCATTGGCCTCTATTTCTTTTATGGCTTTTTTGATTTCAACTTGTGGGTCGGCAAAGTGAATTGTCGCGACGTTGTCAGGATTAACTAATTTAGCCGTATCTTTGGTTGTCAGGCCAATAACAGCAATCTTTAAACCATTAATGGTGAATACTTTATATGGAGAGAAAAGGCGTTCATCAGTAACTGTGTCTCCATCTTTGATATAAATATTCGCCGCAAGCATCGGGAAGTCAGCTAGCTCAGATTGCATCTCAAGCACATCCAAGGTGTTGTCGAATTCATGGTTACCTAATGCCATCGCATCGTAACCAAGAAGGTTCATGCCAACAAAATCTGGTATCGCATCCTGCATATCAGACTCTGGAACACCAGTATTAATGTCACCACCGGACAGTAGGATCGTCTCACCACCGTTTTGAGTCACTTCCGCACGAATACTATCAATCAACGTCTTACGAGCCGCCATTCCATACTCACCCTTACTATTTTCCCAGAAGCGACCATGGTTATCGTTGGTATGTAAAACAGTAAACTTGGTACAAGAAGCGGCAGTGTCACATGTCACTGCGATATCGTCACTGTCCGAGCCACAACCAACCATCGCTACGCCGATAGATAACACCAGTAAAGACTTAGTAAAATTCATAGAAGATCCTTTATTAATCGTTTTAATGTCGTTATGGCAGGCAATATACTGACATCTTGCAGGGTTTTAGTGATCGTTCTCTTAATTACATGTCTGGAAAGTTGAGTATTTACCCTAACTGTAGGCACAAGCGATTAATCAACAGAAGTCGAATAATTCTGATAATAAACATGAATTTATAAAGAAAGTGTGACTCACTCTATTGATACGGCTAACAAGAGGATGGACTAAAGATAAGTGTCAGGCATGGAAATGAAATGGCACCGCGCTACTTAAGTAAGAACGCCCATATTTAAGAGCGAGGTATAATATCCGGATAATGAAAACTATCTCTCAAAAGACAAGCAATATCATTTTACAGACTTTATCCCGATACGCCCTTTCATAACGAGGGCGCTCTCTTTATGATGAACGCAATTAAATTAACTTTGCTAACGGCAGCGCTTGTTATTCGAGCCGTTGTTTTGGAATAGCAAAATCAAGACTCAACACATGGAGATTCAACATGGCTTATTTTTCACTAGCCTTCGGTACGGCAACCAAAAATCGCGACAATAAAATCATTGAAGCGTTCTTCCCTAACCCGCTTCTAAACCCAAGCGACGCTCTTGTAGCAGCTGTAGCTGAAGTGTCAGGTTACGCTGAAGGCAACCAAGCTATCGAAATCTCTGCTGCACAAAGCGCAGAACTGGCGAAAGCATTCGCAGCAAACGATGATGCAGCTAACGCATCTTTCGCAGAAAAAACTGCAGCGTCTGAACAGCCACTTGTTCTTGTTGTTCTTGCTACTGACGAGAAGCCAGCATCAGTTGCTGAAGGCTTCCTAAAGCTACAACTTATCTCTAACCGCCTAGTACAACCACACGGTACGGTACTGGACGGCATCTTCGGTCTACTGCACAACATCGCATGGACAAACGAAGGCCCTATCGACCTACCTGAGCTGGCTGAGCGTCAAATCGAAGCTCGCCTTGCAGGTCGTGCTCTGTCTGTAGATTGCGTAGACAAGTTCCCTAAAATGGTGGACTACGTAGTACCAACAGGTATTCGTATTGCTGACACTTCTCGTGTTCGTCTTGGCGCACACGTAGGCGAAGGCACAACAGTAATGCACGAAGGTTTCATCAACTTCAATGCTGGTACAACTGGCGTGAGCATGGTTGAAGGTCGTATCTCTGCGGGTGTTGTTGTAGGTAACGGTTCAGACATCGGCGGCGGCGCTTCTATCATGGGTACTCTGTCTGGTGGCGGTACGATGGTTATCTCTATCGGCGAAAACTGCCTACTAGGCGCAAACGCGGGTCTTGGCTTCCCTATGGGTGACCGTTGTACAGTTGAGTCTGGTCTTTACGTGACTGCGGGTACTAAGGTTCGCATGCTAGATAAAGAAGGCAATGAAGTAGAAATCATTAAAGCTCGCGATCTTGCTGGCGTGTCTGATCTTCTGTTCCGTCGCAACTCAATCACAGGCCAAATCGAGTGCCTAGCGAACAAGTCTGCGGTTGAGCTAAACAGCGAGCTGCACAGCAACAACTAATCTAAGCACTAGATGCTAGAAAATAATAAGCCGCTGGGGTTCAATCCAGCGGCTTTTTTGTATGTTCTGGGAATCATTATTGCCCCATTACCAGTCAGAGTTAACAGAATGTTAACATGTATTTGCCCTACTAAAAGTAATCCCTTGTCTGTTGTATATTTGCAAGGCAAACTGCTGGGCAAAAGTTCGAAAACACTCTGAATGTCTAAAAATCGCCATATTTTTCGAAACTAGGGATTTTATATCATTGGCTTTTCGGTTTCGGTTTCGGTTTCGGTGGCTGAAAGTTTGGGATAATTTGAAAACCATTTGGACATAGCTATGCCTGTACTCTTACCAGAGTACTAGCGGCAGAAGTTTCATAATTTCTGTTGCGCTGCGCTTACAAACCGATAAGAACATAAATCGATATCTACTTAGCCATCTTTACATACCTTTACATCACATGACGTTATCTTACTTACATTAGTATATTCTTAAGTAGTGAAACAAAGAGAAGGAAAACGTCATGAAAATCAAAAGCACGATAATCGCGTTACTCGGTATCGTTATTGCCTTCGGAGCAATGGCTGGTGGAATGAATAAAGGCATGAATAACAATATGTCACGCCCAGTATTTTCACAGTTTGATCTCGATGGTGATGGCAAGATAACCGAAGCCGAGTTCAATCAAGCACGCTCAGAACGTATTGCCCAGCGAGCAGAAGAGGGACGTACGTTGAAAAATATCAATCAAAGCCACAGTTTTGCTTCGTTAGATAGCAACGCGGATCGCGCTATCTCTCAACAAGAGTTTAATGCTCATCAAGGCATGGTGAACCCCAAAAATACCATGGGCAAAGGCAAAAACAATCAGTAGCTCAATTCAATCAGGCCTCCATTTGTGAGGCCTGACTTATTTTGAGATCAAGGAAGCAAATCCGCTTATGTTGGTGTGCTACCTTTTGCTTAAGGAAAAGCTAATATATAGTAAGGGAATCGCTATGACTAGGTATAGCTGGTTACAAAGGACTCTGTTTGTTCCTCCTGTTTTGTTGGGCATCGCGTTATTGGTGATCGCACCAGGGATGAAGGCTGAACCGCCTAATGCGAGTAATACGGCTGCTAAAAAGGTGGTTCGGGTGTTGAAAGTCGAGCCGCGAAATATCCAACCTTCTGCCATCGGATATGGACATACCGAGTCTGTTCAAGACTGGCAGGCACAGTCTGAACTTGACGGCGCGGTTGTGTGGGTTTCTGAGCAATACAAAACGGGCGCTATTATCCGCAAAGACAGCGAACTCCTTAGAATTGACCCCACCGCTTATCAACTTACTATTGCCCGTTTGCAAGCTGAGCTTGAAGTGCTAATGCTAACGAATCAGACCATTATCGATTCGCTCAAGATTGCAGAGAAAGAGTTTGAGGTACAACAGTCAGAATATGCCCGCTCAATCAAATTGAGTGAAACCGGGCATATCTCCAAAACAGAGAAAGACCGCGCGACCAAAGACTTGCTCAGCAGCCAGCAACAGCTCCAGACACAGAAAAACCAACTGGCAATTAATCAAGCGCAGCAAAAGGTTTTGCAAACGGAACTAGCACTTGCAAACCGAGATCTCGAACAAACCGTAATTAAAGCCCCATTTGATATTCGCATTGTCGAAACCTTGGTTGGACTCGCCGAGTATGTCAACAAGGGGGAATTGCTGCTCAAAGCGGATGACATCGATGCCGTTGAGGTTCGCGCGCAGTTTCCGCTTGGTAAAATGCGTCCGCTAAGAAATTCCAATCGCTTTGACTCGCTTGACGAAGATGTTCATAGCAACTTGAGCGCGACAGTCGAGCTCCAAGCAGGCGATAAAGTAATTACTTGGCCTGCCGAGATCAGCCGCTCCGGCGGTGAAATCGATGCTCAGACTCAAAGCCAAAGCCTGGTTGCACAAGTAAATCAGCCCTATCAGCAAGCCATTCCCGGGGAGAAGCCACCACTTATTCGTGGGACTTTCGTTAAAGTCACGATTAAAGCACCAATGATGGAGCAACAAGTCTTGCTACCGATAAACGCCATCCATGATGGTAAAGTTTACACTGTCTCTGAAGGTAAACTGAAAAGCAAACCTGTCAGGATAGATTTCGTCCAAGGGCAGGTTGCGGTGATCAAATCTGGCGTGGAATTCGGTGATGTGGTTGTGCTAAGTAAACTTTCACCCGCCGTTGAGGGGATGGCTTTACAACCGCAACCGGATGAGAAAATCGGCCTTTGGTTGGATACGCAGAGCGGATTTAAAGCCCTAAACGCGATTCAGAAAGAGGGCAAATTATGATCGCTTTTTTTGCTCGGCACACCACTGGCGCCAATGTCCTGATGATGGCGGTACTGCTGTTAGGGGCTTTTGCCTTGCCCAAACTGCAGAAAGACACTTTTCCGTTGACGCCGACCAAAAATATTGAGGTTCGGATCGTTTATCCGGGCGCGTCACCTTTTGAGATGATGGAAGAAGTGTGTTACCCGTTGGAAGATTCTCTCGATAAGCTGAGTGGAATTAAAGAGTTAAGCTGTGATGCCCGAGAGAGTTTGGTCATCGCCAATGTGGAAATCGGCGATGATGAAGACATTGACACTTTAACCAGCGATATTCAACAGCAGGTTAACGCCATCAGTGATTTTCCGGATCGAGTTGAGCAGATCACGGTGTCGAAACTGGACCGAGTGGCAACGGTGGCCAGTGTCGCGATTACCGGCAATATGTCAGATAGGGACTTATATCTCTATGCCCAACAAATTAAGCACAAGTTAAAAGAGAGCCCATTGATCGCTCAGGTGACCGTGAGCGGTTTTGCGGATCAAGAAATAGAAATTCGCGTATCGCAGTGGAAGTTGCAGCAGTACGGCCTGAGTGTGTCCGACTTGTCCAATCTAGTACAACAGCAAAGTATCAGCACTCCTGCTGGCGTATTTAGTAATGACTTGGAAGAGATCAGCGTCCGCTTCGACCACTTAGGCAGCAACGTCAGAGACTTCGAAAATATCGTGATTAAATCCAGTGAGACGGGGACTCAGGTTCGCCTCGGTGATGTTGCCGTTATTCAGCAGAAGTTCACTAGCGATGAAAATCAAATCCTGTTCAATGGTCAGCGTGCCGCTTTGCTTCAGGTGTCCAAAACGCAATTTCAAGATACCTTAACGGTCAAAGATGCGATCGTCAGCATCGTTGAAAAAGAACAGGCGAGAGCCCCTGAAGGCGTCGCTTTAACCATCACCCAAGATTCCAGCACCAATATTATTGAGCGTCTGAGAATCCTCACCAGCAATGGCGCACAGGGATTAGCACTGGCATTTTTGATGTTGTGGGCGTTTTTTAATATTCGCTTTAGCTTTTGGGTCACCATGGGGCTGCCGGTTTCATTCCTTGGCGCCATTTTTGCGATACAACTTCTCGGTTATACCCTGAATATGATGACGCTGGTCGGGCTGATTGTCGCGATTGGTCTGCTAATGGACGACTCGTTGATCATTGCAGAAAACATCGCTGCCAAGAGGCAACAAGGGCTACCCGCGTTTGACGCTGCAGTTGAAGGTACCAAACAAGTCTTCCCAGGTGTGATTGCATCGTTTGCTACCACCATCATGGTGATAGGGCCGCTGATGTTTCTCACAGGCAAGATGGGCGAAGTACTACGCTATATTCCCATCGTGTTATTGATTACCTTGCTTGTTAGTCTGATAGAAGCTTTCTTGATCTTGCCGTCTCATTTGGCACATAGCCATACTGAATCTCGCTCTAATCCTATACGGGACAAGTTCATTGCCGGTTTTGAAAACATCAGAGACAGATTCTTTGTGCCAGTGAGTGTCAAGGCGATGAATGCACCTTATCTTTCAGTAGGGATATTGGTGATGGTGGTGATGATTTCAACCGCTTCCATTTCGTCAGGTTGGCTGAAATTCAAAGCCATACCTGCCTTGGAAAGTGATGTGCTGCAGGCGCGTATCTTGCTCCCTCAAGGCAGTTTACTGAGCCAGACAGAGGCGGTGGTGGAGAAGGTTTCAAACGCGCTTGATGAACTCAACCAAGAATACGCAGAGAAATACCCAAGCTCAAAACCTTTGGTCGCGAGCACCACGATCATGTTCAACTCAAATGCTGATGCTAATGAGTCGGGGCCGCATATGGCAACCGTCAGTGCCGATCTATTGCCAGCGCAATTTAGGCAGCAGAGCATTAAAGATCTGATCCAAGATTGGAAACAAAAAGTAGGCCCTACGGCGGATGTGGTTTCACTCAAGTTTACCGATAAAGAACGGGGCATTGCTGGCAATGGCATTGATATTCGGGTTCAGGGTGAGTCGTTACAAGAGCTCAATCAAGTCAGCCGCTCGCTGGTGAAATGGTTGAAGGGATTTGACGGTGTCTATAACCTCTCCACCGATCTGCGTGAGGGCAGAACCGAATTTCACGTTAACCTTAAAGATGAAGCTGGCGTGATGGGAGTTAATGCTTCCAACATTGCTCAAACGCTGCGCAGCGCGGTAAAAGGCAGTACTGATCTGACGGTTTTCCAACAAGGCGAGCTGGTGGATATTAGTGTGAGACTGGATGAGTTTACGCACCAAGCTAGCCTGTATGAGTTGAATAACTTGATGGTGACGGCAGGCAATGGAACCCTAGTTCCATTATCAAGTGTTGCGACGTTTGACAGAAAACAAGCCTTCTCGCGAATTCACCGCATTAATGGGATGAACACTGTGGTTGTGCAAGGCAATATCGATACGCGGGTTGCCAATGCGCGTGAAATCATGCTGCAGTTCAATAGCGAATTTGTCTCGCAAACTCAACACAAATTCCCAGACATCACCTTCACCTCGCAAGGTCAGGATAAAGAAAGCTCAGATACGGGCTCCTCGCTGGCGACCTTCTTTGCTCTTGGCGTGGTGGGGATTTATCTTATTTTAGTGTTCCTGTTACAAAGCTACACTCAACCGATTGCTGTGCTGCTGGCAATCCCTATGGGCTGGATTGGTGTGGTATGGGGGCACTTGGGCATGGGGTTCGATTTGACTATTCCAAGCTTGGTTGGCTTTGCTACCTTAGCGGGTATCGTCGTTAACGATAACATTCTGTTGGTCAATTTTATTAAGAAGAATATCGCCCAAGGCGAGCGCTTGATAGACGCTTGTCGAGAGGCGGTACGTGACCGATTTAGAGCGATATTTATCACCTCGTTAACCACATTTGCAGGATTGCTTCCACTGTTAACCGAAACCAGTACGCAAGCGCAATTTCTGATCCCGTTAATTGCCAGTATTGCGTTTGGCTTAGTCTCGGCTACGTTACTAGCGTCAATTGTTGTGCCTTGCGTGCTGCTTATTTTGGACGATTTAAAGCTGACCAAATGGGCAGAAGGTGCTCAATCTTCCCTTTGAGGCCCTTGGGAGTGCATGCTGAACCATGTCATTTAGCCCGGCATGAAAATGGTAGTTTGCGTAGAATTTATTTGGCGATTAAACCCTATCACTGACTGCTGTTTTTTTGCGTACAAAAAACAATAGGGTCAGGTCTTGTCTTTTGCTCTTTGGTGGCAGTTTTTCTATCAGGTTTAGTTATTTGTCATACCTGAAGTTATTAGTCATTTGCTAATGTTTGATTTTCCAAAACTCATTTCTGTCCAAAAGTTTGTTATACACACATCCACTATACGGTGATCCCTACACCACACTCACCACCAAAAAAAGCGCAGACCTTTCGATCTGCGCTTGTGGTTATTGTCCCGATAACACTGTTTAAATCGTTTTCAATTAACCCACGTTCTTACGTGCGTTTTGGAACATACGCATCCAAGCGCCATTCTCGCCCCAACCTTCCGGAGACCAAGAGTTTGCAACCGTACGGAATACACGCTCTGGGTGAGGCATCATAATTGTCACGCGGCCGTCAGTCGTTGTTAAACCTGTGATAGCGTTTGGCGAACCATTCGGGTTATTCGGGTATTGCTGCGTTTGGTTACCGTTGTTATCAACGTAACGTAGAGCAACCGTACCTGAGTTTTCAATCGCGTTTAGGTGGTCGTTATCACGTACTTCTACGCGGCCTTCACCGTGAGAAACAGCGATTGGCATACGAGAACCTTCCATGCCGTTGAAGAATACAGAATCTGACTTCTGAACTTCTACTAGGCTGAAACGTGCTTCAAAGCGCTCAGATTCGTTGCGAACGAAACGTGGCCAGTACTCTGCACCAGGGATAAGTTCACGTAGATTCGACAGCATCTGACAACCGTTACACACACCTAGAGAGAAGGTATCTTCACGCTTGAAGAAGTTTTCAAACTGGTCACGAGTAGAGTCATTAAACAAAACCGACTTCGCCCAACCTTCACCAGCACCTAGTACATCACCGTAAGAGAAGCCACCACATGCCACAAGGCCGTTGTATTCTTCTAGTACCGCTTGACCTGTTAGGATGTCGCTCATGTGAATATCAGTTGCTTCGAAGCCTGCACGGTCGAATGCTGCTGCCATTTCAACGTGAGAGTTAACACCCTGCTCACGTAGAATCGCCATCTTAGGCTTAGCACCTGTTTTGATGAACGGTGCTGCGATGTCTTCGTTTACGTCAAAGCTCAGTTTCACGTTCAGACCTGGGTCCGAGTTGTCTTTCTTCGCTTCATGTTCTTGGTCAGCACATACTGGGTTATCACGCAGACCTTGCATCTTGTGCGTTGTCTCAGCCCAGATAGTACGTAGTTCAGTACGGTTACGTTCAATCACTACAGACTCGCCAGACTTAATCACTAGTTCATCTGATGCTTCCCCTTCACCAACAACGCTGCCAATCACATGAGAACATGCTTCTAGACCGTTAGCTGCAAGAGTAGAAAGTACTGCGTCTAGGTCGTCGTTACGGACTTGGATTACTGCACCTAGCTCTTCGTTGAACAGTGCTGCTAGCGTGTCTTCACCTAACGCTTCAATGTTTGCATTAACACCACAGTGACCTGCGAATGCCATTTCTGCTAGCGTTACGAATAGACCACCATCGCCTTTATCGTGGTAAGCGACAACTTGGTCGTTCGCTACAAGTGCTTGAACGCCTTCGTAGAAACCTTTTAGTTGCGCTGCGTTGTCTACGTCTGCTGGCTTGTCACCAAGCTGCTTGTAAACCTGTGCAAGTGCTGTTGCACCCATACGGTTTTTGCCGTTACCTAGGTCGATAAGAACTAGGCTTGTATTACCTTTGTCAGTGCGAAGCTGAGGAGTAATCGTCTTACGAACATCTTCAACACGTGCAAACGCAGTGATAACAAGAGATAGCGGAGACGTTACTTCTTTCTGCTCGCCATTCTCTTCCCACTTAGTCTTCATCGACATTGAGTCTTTACCCACTGGGATAGTTAGACCCAGAGCTGGACATAGTTCTTCACCAACCGCTTTAACCGCTTCGTAAAGACCTGCATCTTCACCTGGGTGACCTGCTGGAGACATCCAGTTAGCCGACAGTTTAATGTGTTTGATATCGCCGATGTTGGTCGCTGCGATGTTAGTAATTGCTTCACCAACCGCTAGACGAGCCGATGCGCCGAAGTCTAGAAGTGCCACTGGCGTACGCTCACCAAGAGACATAGCCTCACCGTGGTAAGAGTCGTAGCTTGCCGCTGTTACTGCGCAGTTAGCAACAGGAACCTGCCATGGACCAACCATTTGGTCACGAACTACAAGGCCTGTTACCGAGCGGTCACCGATGGTGATAAGGAATGTTTTCTCAGCGACTGTTGGCAAGCGAAGAACACGGTCAACCGCTTCGTTCATCTCGATGCCAGAACGGTCAATCGCAGGGTTGTTAGCTTTTAGCGTTTTCGCGTCACGGTGCATCTTAGGTGTTTTACCTAATAGGATGTCCATTGGCATGTCGATTGGCGTGTTGTCGAAGTGTGAATCTTCTAATTTCAGATCACGTTCTTCAGTTGCTTTACCAACCACTGCGTACGGTGCACGTTCACGCTTACAAATCGCGTCGAACGTTGCCATGTCTTTATCAGCAACCGCCATTACATAACGCTCTTGAGATTCGTTACACCAGATCTCAAGTGGGCTCATGCCCGGCTCATCGTTTGGCACGTCACGTAGATTAAAGATACCGCCACGCTCGCCATCGTCGACTAGCTCAGGAAGAGCATTCGAGATACCGCCCGCGCCCACATCGTGGATAAATGCGATTGGGTTCGCATCACCAAGCTGCCAACAACGGTCGATAACTTCCTGACAACGACGCTCCATCTCTGGGTTTTCACGTTGTACAGAAGCGAAATCAAGATCTTCAGAAGAAGAACCAGAATCCATTGAAGATGCCGCACCGCCGCCAAGGCCGATGTTCATCGCAGGACCACCTAGAACGATTAGGCTTGCACCTACCGGGATCTCTTTCTTCTGAACGTGCTCATCACGGATGTTGCCAAGACCACCAGCTAGCATGATTGGTTTGTGGTAACCACGCACTTCTTCACCTGCGTGAGAGTTTACTTTCTCTTCGTAAGTACGGAAGTAGCCAAGTAGGTTTGGACGACCAAATTCGTTGTTGAATGCCGCGCCACCAAGAGGACCTTCAAGCATGATATCCAGAGCAGTAACGATACGGCTTGGCTTACCAAAGTCAGTTTCCCAAGGTTGAACGAAGTTCGGGATCTTAAGGTTAGATACAGAGAAAGCAACAAGACCCGCTTTTGGCTTACCACCAATACCGGTTGCGCCTTCATCACGGATTTCACCGCCTGAACCTGTCGATGCGCCTGGCCACGGTGAGATTGCCGTTGGGTGGTTGTGCGTTTCAACTTTCATCAAGATGTGTGTTTTTTCTTGGTGGTAGCTGTACTGGCGAGTTTCTGGATCTGGGAAGAAACGACCAACTTCAGAACCTGTCATTACCGCTGAGTTATCTTTATAAGCAGACAGAACATGTTCTGGTGTCGTTTCAAAGGTGTTCTTAATCATCTTGAACAATGATTTTTCTTGCTTAACGCCATCGATAGTCCAATCAGCGTTAAAGATCTTATGACGACAGTGCTCTGAGTTCGCTTGTGCAAACATCATTAGCTCGATGTCCGTCGGGTTACGACCTAGCTTCTCAGTGAAGCTTTCAAGAAGGTAATCAATCTCATCTTCTGCAAGTGCAAGACCTAGGGTAACGTTTGCTTTTTCAAGCGCTTTACGTCCACCAGTTAGTAGGTCAACTTCCGCATAAGGAGCAGGTTCAGCAACGGTAAATAGTGCCGCCGCTGATTCGAAGTCAGTGAAAACCACTTCCATCATACGGTCGTGCAGGATTGCTTTCAGCTCAACAAGTTGAAGTTCAGAAAGTTCAGCAGAGGTTTCAATGTAGAAAGCAGTACCGCGCTCTAGACGTGACACTTTAGCCAGTCCGCAGTTGTGTGCGATATCTGTTGATTTTGAAGACCAAGGCGAGATAGTGCCTGGGCGTGGCGTTGCAAGCAGCAGTAAACCTTCAGGTTCATGCTCTTCAATCGTTGGACCGTAAGTCAGTAGCTTTTCTAGCTTCTCAACTTCAGACTCATCTAGGTCTGCCGTTAGATCAGCAAAGTGGGCAAACTCAGCGTAAATACCTGTTACAGGTAAGCTTAATTCACGACAAAGCTCTAAAAGCTTGTTAACACGAAACTCAGATAGAGCTGGGGAGCCACGCAAAATTCTCATGTGCTTACGTCTCTTATGCAGTTGATTAAGGTAGTATTGGAATAAATTCAGTGGGTTAAAGGAAAAACCTAACTGTTTTCTTCGAAGCTATTCCCGAAGGTTTAAAAACCTATGCCGATCCCACCTCTTCAATGCGAGCGCATTATAAAGCATTTCTTTTTGTGACGTAACACCAAAAGCAACCGTTTGCGTGATTTTTTTTATCTTTCTGCGTAAATGGTACTTTTGCTGCATTTATCACCACTTTTACAACTGTTTAATTAAACCTGCTTTGCCAGCCTTGCGGGGTTTGGTATAAAGGAGCTTCCACTTTTCGAGATTTCATTTTGATGCCTAAATTTACGCTCATCTTTTCGTCTAAGTTCCTTCTGCTCGCCATCGCCCTATTTGGGTTGGCTGGATGCCAGATTGAATCTGAACCTAAAAGTGTCCTTGAGCAGATACGAGATCGTGGCGTTCTTCGTGTCGGCACCCTAAATAACCAACTCTCTTATTACATCGGTCCTGATGGTCCTGCTGGCTTGGATTACGAATTAGCTCGTGAATTTGCGCAGGAGCTTGGTGTAAAGCTTGAGGTTAAACCCGCTTACCGTTTGTCTGGCTTGTTCCCTGCACTGCAGAAAGGCGAAATCGATCTTATCGCGACCGGCTTAACGCAAAACAACAAACTGACACGAGCTTATCGCGCCGCACCTGCTTATTACTACGTAAGCCAACAGGTCGTATACAAAAAAGGCCAGTGGCGACCGAGAAACCTTGAACAACTGATCAATTTCGAGAATGAGCGTCAGGTTGACTTTGTTAAAGCACAAACTGAATCAGAAGAGGCGGCGTCTACTGACACATTAACGCCATCTTTGGTTGTGGTGAAAGACTCACACTTCGAGCCAACACTAAAGCAGCTGCAGAAAACACACGATGACTTTATCTATGATGCGGTCGGCAATGCTGATATCAACGACCTGCTCAAAGAAGTATCGACTGGCGAGCGCTTATTTACGGTTGCGGACTCAATTGAGCTGTCACTGGCACAACGTTTATACCCAGACGTAGCTTTGGCTTTTGAACTGACAGAAGACCAACCTATCTCTTGGTATTTGCAGAAGTCTGAAGATGAAAGCCTTTATGCTCTGTTGATTGAGTTCTTCGGTAACCTAAAACAGTCTGGTGAACTGGCTTCACTAGAAGAGAAATACATCGGCCACATCGGCACTTTTGACTACGTTGATACTCGTGCCTTTATCCGCGCACTGGACAGCAAGTTGCCAAAATGGTCGCCGCTATTTCAAAGGTACTCTCAAGAATTTGATTGGCGCTTGATTGCCGCTTTGGCCTACCAAGAATCACACTGGAACCCTGTTGCGCGCTCACCAACGGGTGTTCGTGGCATGATGATGTTGACACTGCCCACCGCGAAGAGTGTTGGGGTAACCAACCGTCTCGACCCGAACCAGTCGGTACAAGGCGGTGTTGAGTACCTGCGTCGTATCGTGAACCGAGTACCAGATTCAATCACTCAACACGAAAAGATCTGGTTTGCACTTGCTTCATACAATGTCGGTTACGGGCACATGATGGACGCGCGTCGCCTCACGAAGGCACAAGGAGGAGATCCTGATGCTTGGGGCGATGTGAAAGACAGATTACCTCTGTTAAGACAGAAGAAGTACTACAGCCAAACTCGATATGGGTATGCGCGTGGTGATGAAGCGAGAAACTACGTTGAAAACATTCGCCGTTATTACCAAAGCATTATTGGCCATGTAAATAAGCGCAATAAAGAACAAGAAGCGACCCTTGAAGGTTTGGTGGTGATCCCACCTTTAGAAACCTCAGGTGCTGAATCGAGTATCAGCGCAGCTCAGTCGACAGTAAGCAGTTCTGAGCC
>NZ_JBFSTZ010000028.1:0-78387 GCF_041467155.1 Vibrio sp. 10N.247.310.23
GAAGTTTTTCTTACTTTTTTGATTGTTCGAGCGTTTTTTGTTCAAAACACCCCATTTTCACTAGTATTCCTCTTAATTAAGGGCTTAAGGTGCCTATATAAAGGAGGATTTATGAGTTCAATACGCAGTTATAAAGGAATATCCCCTCAGATTGGGCAAGGTGTCTATATAGATACCAGTTCAGTACTGGTTGGTGATATCAAAATCGGTAACGACTCTAGCGTGTGGCCTTTGGTTGCAGCTCGAGGGGATGTGAACCACATTCATATTGGAGAGAGAACGAATATCCAAGATGGTAGTGTCTTGCACGTCACCCATAAGAATGCTGAAAACCCTGACGGTTATCCTCTCTTAATAGGTAATGATGTCACTATCGGGCATAAAGTAATGCTGCATGGCTGCACTATTGAGGATCGTGTACTTGTTGGTATGGGAGCGATCGTGTTGGATGGCGTGATTATCCAAAAAGAAGTGATGATTGGTGCTGGTAGCTTAGTGCCACCAAACAAGGTACTTGAAAGCGGTTACCTCTATGTAGGAAGCCCAGTAAAACAAGCTCGCCCATTAAATGATAAAGAGCGTGCCTTTCTACAGAAGTCTGCAGACAACTACGTTCAGAATAAAAATGACTATCTAGACTCTGTAATTTCAGTCTAAAGCGCTTTGATCTGAATCCGATTAGAGGAGTCATACTCCTCTTCTTCTATTAACTCTTCCGCTAGCTCTTCAATATCGAAACGTAACTCTGAAAAGATAACTAAAGCTTGATCGCCTTCTTCTATATCTTTACCTGCCAATCGTGATAATTCCTCAATAGACATGACACATTCGATCAATGCGCCCGACTGTTGTGCTGGGAACGTGATTGTTCGGCCCTCTTCATCCCAATCTTGGATATCAGGAAATAGAATTGATTGATTCATTTTTTATAAACACCCCATTACATCTCTAGATTTTTACGTAATTCTCTTAAAATCTGTTTTGTTCCCGGACGAAGACCACGCCAAAGCATAAAGCTTTCTGCTGCCTGCCCCACTAGCATACCCAAACCATCATAAGCAGCATGAACACCATTATCTAATGCCCATTGATTGAATACCGTCGTTCCAGATCCATAAACCATGTCATAAACGGCGCTAGTAGAATTGAAAATCACCTCAGACACTTCAGGAAGCTGCCCGCTTAGACCAGATGAGGTAGAGTTAATAATGACATCAAAGCCTTCATTAACATCACTTAGCCCCATCCCCTTGATGTTGCCATGCGACGAAAACATCTCAGCCAGAAGTTCAGCCTTGGAGCTGGTTCGATTAGCGACCACCAGCTGTTGTGGCTTTTGGTCGAGAAGAGGTTGAATCACTCCTCTCGCAGCACCACCAGCGCCAAGAAGAAGAACACGTGCTCCTTTTAGCGTGACTTGATGTTGAAGCAGGTCTTGAACTAAGCCCTCACCATCGGTGTTATCACCAATGATCTCTCCATCATCTAACTTCTTAAGGGTATTTACGGCACCAGCTAGTTCAGCTCTCTCAGTTAGGCGATTGGCTAACTGATAGGCATCTTCTTTAAAAGGCGCTGTGACATTGCACCCTCGACCACCTTCGCTGAAAAAGGTTTTGGCAGCAGTGATAAATTGACCGTGCTCTGGCTGTAATGCTGTATAGGTAAGTTGTTGGCTGGTTTGGCGAGCAAATAATGTGTGAATGAATGGCGATTTGCTTTGCCCAATAGGATTACCGAAAACGGCATAACGATCTACTTGCTGTGTCATATCCTTACCTAACAGAAATAATAAAAAGGGTCATCTATATAGATGACCCTATCACTATCCCTATAAGGAAGGAAGAACTACCAAACTCGAGGTTTGAGGTAGTCACTATAAAGCAGAGCTTCTGGTGAGCCCGCTTGCGGTTCATAGCGATATTCCCAACGAGCCAACGGCGGCATCGACATCAATATAGACTCTGTGCGCCCACCGCTTTGCAGGCCAAATAAGGTACCACGGTCGTAAACTAGGTTGAATTCAACATAGCGGCCACGACGGTATAGTTGGAAGTCACGCTCACGTTCGCCATAAGGTGTATCTTTGCGACGCTCGACAATAGGTAAGTACGCCGCAGCAAAACCTTCACCGACAGCCTGCATATAAGCAAAGCTCTTATCGAAACCCCACTCATTTAAGTCATCAAAGAACAGACCACCAACACCACGTGTTTCGTCTCGGTGAGGAAGATAGAAGTACTTATCACACCACTCTTTGTGTTCTTGATAAACATCATCACCAAACGGCGCACAAAGATCTTTAGCAGTTTGATGCCAAGATTGGCAATCTTCATCGACAGGATAAAATGGCGTTAAGTCAAAACCACCACCAAACCACCAAATCGGGTCTTCCCCTTCTTTTTCCGCAATGAAGAATCGAACGTTCGCGTGTGAGGTTGGGATATATGGGTTTTTAGGGTGGATAACTAATGAAACCCCCATCGCCTCAAACTTACGTCCGGCTAACTCAGGACGGTGAGCGGTTGCAGAGGCAGGCATTGCTTTACCAGCGACGTGAGAGAAGTTAACTCCACCCTGTTCAAATAAAGCACCATTGGTCATCACGCGAGTACGACCACCGCCACCTAGACGATCGCCAGGTTCTCGCTCCCATGCATCTTCTTCAAACAACGCTACACCATCAGCTTGCTCAAGCTGCTGGCAAATCGAATCTTGTAGGCTCAGTAAAAACTGCTTTACTGCTTCTTTATCAATTGCTGACATCTTACTTCCTTTGCAGGGTTTAGCCCTGTCTTAATATTTTCGACGTTTTTGCATCTCTAATTTCGCTTGGCTTCTCACGACCACCCGTTTGACCTTCTAAAATAGCCACCAAATGTTGGCCAAGTTGCTGCTTAACTTCTTCAGTCGTCATACAAGGCGGCTCGCCGGTCAGGTTAGCACTGGTAGAGGTTAACGGCTTACCAAACTCATTACACATTCTTTGAACCAAAGGGTGATCAGTCACTCGTACCGCGATGGAATCAAATTGACCACTTACCCAGTCAGTAACTTTGCTGCTGGTTGGCATAATCCAAGTGACCGGACCTGGCCATGTCGCTTTCACTGTTACCAACTGTTCTTCCGTCAACTGGCTTTCATCAATGTAAGGTAACAGTTGCTCGTAACTTGCAGCAATTAAGATCAACCCTTTCTCGATCGGTCGTTGTTTTAAGTCGAGTAATTTCTTGATGGCTTGTGGATTATCGGGATCACAACCGACCCCAAAAACGCCTTCAGTCGGGTAAGCAATGACTTCACCTTGTTGTAATGCCTGCAAAGTATGTTGAAAGTTATCCACGGGTTGCCTCATTAAGTCAGTTATCAAACTCGCTAAGTGTACAAATTATCATTCACTGTGACTAAAGCTATTTGTTTATAAAATGTATCAATTAACAACTTAGACTGACGCAAACGTTTTCCTTAAGTAATTTTACCCGTATAATGCGCGCAAAATATCTAATCACTAATTAAATCGTACCTGAAGGAGTTTGAGATGACTGTCGGTATTATCATGGGTTCTAAATCTGATTGGCCAACAATGAAGCTAGCTGCAGAAATGTTGGATCAGTTTGGCGTGGCGTACGAAACAAAAGTGGTTTCTGCTCACCGCACACCTCAGTTGCTTGCAGACTACGCAACCAGTGCGAAAGAGCGCGGTATTAAAGTAATTATTGCTGGTGCTGGCGGTGCAGCGCACCTTCCGGGCATGGCTGCTGCTTTCACAAGCGTACCAGTTCTGGGTGTTCCAGTTCAGTCTAAAGCACTGAAAGGCATGGACTCTCTGCTTTCTATCGTGCAGATGCCAAAAGGTATCGCGGTAGGTACTTTGGCTATCGGTGAAGCTGGCGCTGCCAATGCAGGCATCCTAGCGGCTCAAATCATTGGTACACACAATGAAGAAGTAATGGCAAAAGTAGAAGCATTCCGTTCTGAGCAAACAGAAACGGTTTTGGCTAATCCAAACCCTGCAGAGGACTAATTTCCATGCATGTTCTTGTGTTAGGCGCGGGCCAACTTGCTCGCATGATGTCCCTAGCTGGGGCACCGCTGAATATTGAAATTTCTGCTTTTGATGTTGGCAGCAAAAATATTGTTCACCCATTAACGCAAGCGATTCTAGGTAACGGCTTAGAAAATGCGATTGAGCGTGCGGACGTCATTACTGCTGAATTCGAACATATTCCTCACGATGTACTTGAGGTGTGTGAGCGCAGCGGTAAGTTCTTACCGACAACAGAAGCAATCAAAGCTGGCGGTGACCGTCGTCTTGAAAAAGCCCTGTTAGACGAAGCGAACGTGAAGAATGCTAAGTACTACGTGGTTAACTCTCGCGAAGACTTTGACGCTGCAATTGCTCACGTTGGCTTACCAATGGTGTTGAAGAGCACACTTGGCGGCTACGACGGCAAGGGCCAATGGCGCTTAAAGACATTAGACAATGTTGACGCGACTTGGGCAGAAATGGCTGAGTGCATTACCGCGACCGACAACCAAGCGATTGTGGCTGAAGAGTTTGTTCCGTTTGACCGCGAAGTATCACTGGTTGGTGCTCGTGATACCAATGGCGAGGTTCAAGTGTATCCACTGGCTGAGAATGTTCACACCGACGGCGTGTTGAGCTTATCGACAGCGATTGATGACATTGAACTGCAAGAGCAAGCTAAAGCCATGTTCACTGCCATTGCTGAGCGTTTAGATTACGTTGGCGTGCTAGCACTTGAGTTCTTTGATGTTCAAGGTTCACTGCTTGTTAATGAGATTGCACCACGTGTTCATAACTCGGGCCACTGGACGCAACAAGGCGCAGAGACTTGTCAGTTTGAAAACCACCTACGTGCAGTGTGTGGCATGCCACTAGGTAGCACTAAACTGATTCGTCCAACCGCAATGATCAACATTCTTGGCGAAGATACTCTTCCTGAGGCTATTCTTGCTCAAGGTGGTTGTCATGTTCATTGGTATGGCAAAGAAAAGCGTGCAGGTCGCAAGATGGGTCACATTAACGTGAGCGCTGACTACAACGCAGAATTACAAAGAGCTTTGTGCTCATTGGCTGAGATTCTTGATAAGCAAGCCTACCCTGCTGTGCATGAGTTTGCTGAGCAGATGAAGTAAGCCTACATTGGCTTATTGATATGAAAAGTTTATTGGATACAAAAACGGCGCTCAGTGAGCGCCGTTTTTTTGTGTCTATAATATCGAGTTATTGAGATTGAATGTGGTGACACTTGCGATCAGCGCATTGCTTCTTGGTACCACTGGCTGTTTTCTTCTCAAGTAACAACGGGAACTGGCACTGTTCACAACGACCTATAACAGGTGGCTGATTAACGGCGAACTTACACTTAGGGTAGTTATCACACGCATAGAAGGTTTTGCCATAGCGAGATTTACGCTCAACCAAGTGGCCTCGACCACACTCAGGGCAGGCAACAAGTGGCTGCTCTTCAGGTTGTTCTTTCGGTTGGTCCAAAGATTCGATGTGATTACACTCTGGATAACTGCTACAGCCAATGAACATCCCAAAGCGACCTTGCCTTAATACCAATTCGTTTTGGCATTTAGGACACGGAACGCCCAGCTCTTTCACCACATGACCATCATTTTGATGAAGAGGCTTGATGTAATCACAGCTCGGATACTGCTTACAGCCTAAAAATGGGCCGTGCTTACCGTGGCGAAGCTGAAGCTCCCCACCACACTGTGGACATGGTTCATGCTCAAACGCATGTTCATGTGCTGAAAAAAGCTGATTATCAATCTTACTACTCATGATAAGCCTGTATTAATGCAAGATACCTTGCTCTTTGGTGTACAACAGCTCTTCCATTTGCGTGTAAGCACTTTCATTACCCGGTACATTGAACAGTACCATTAAGATAATCCACTTCAGATCATCCAACTCAAATTCATTGGTCTCTAACCCCATGACACGATCAATCACCATTTCACGAATCTCTGTCGTGAGGACGTTGATCTGCTCAAGGAACAACAAGAAACCACGACACTCCATATTAATACGTGATATCTCTTTACTTGTGTAAACACGCATCGAGGTATTAGAGCACATAGTAATCGCCGCTTGGTTATCGGTATCTTGCAGTGCAGCAAGGTCTTCTAACCAATGGAGAGCCTTATAAATATCATCTTGGTGAAACCCCGCTCGAAGAAGTTCATCTTCAAGTTCGTCTTGATCCACCTGCAATTCAGAATCGCTATGGATGTAGGTTTCAAACAAGTACATCAGTATGTCCATCATCATAGCTTAGCCTCTCCCCTTTCGAATATAGCCACCGGAAACTGCAACAACATGCCCTGAGAGCTCAAGCTCTAAAAGCTGCATCATGACTTCATGCACAGGTATATGGGTTCTCTGTGCCAAAATATCAACGGGTGTCGCCTCTAATCCTACGTTAGCTAACAGCTGTGGAAATGGCAATTGTTCATTTTCACCCTCATTCGGCGTAGGTTCGAATAAGCTCGGCTGCTGATCTATAGACCAGTTTAACAGACTCTTTATTTCAATCAGAACATCTTGAGCATTTTGCACTAAACATGCTCCAGCTTTGATGAGACTGTTACCTCCGCGACTGGTTGGGCTATGAATAGAACCGGGCAGCGCAAACACTTCTCGACCTTGCTCCATGGCATAGCGAGCGGTAATTAAAGAGCCACTCTTCTCAGCCGCTTCCACCACCAAGGTTCCTAACGACAAGCCACTTATAATACGGTTACGACGGGGGAAATGTTCAGGTCTTGGTTTAGCACTCGGTCGAAACTCTGAAATCAGCGCTCCGTTCTCACAGATCCTCTCAGCTAGATTTCGGTGGCGGGCAGGATAAATGGAGTCCAAGCCAGACCCCAACACTGCAAAAGTTTCCCCTCTTTTATCTAGAGCACCATCATGAGCATAGCCATCGATACCTAAAGCTAAGCCACTGGTGACAATTAAACCGTTTTGGACAAACTCTTTGGCGAAGGACTTGGCGGTCTGCAGTCCTTCAATACTGGCATTGCGGCTGCCGACCATCGCGATTTGAGGCTCGATCAGTTTTTCAACGTGACCTTTAACGAAAAGAACACTGGGCGCAGAGGCAATCTCATTAAGCAGTTTGGGATAATGTGGGCAATTAGGGGTAATGATGTGATGGTTAGGCTGTTTTGCTTGCCATGATAAGCAAGCCTCCACTTCTCTTGGGGCTTGCTCTCTTAGATAAGAAATTTGTTTGCCTGATAAACCCATCACTTGCAGCTGCTGGCTTGAGTAGCCAACAATGTTCGAAGGGGAATCGATACTCAGCAGGCGAGAAAGGCGTTTGCCACCCAATTGAGGAACAAAACTTAGAGTTAGCCAAGCACTCAGTTGTTGCTCATTCACTCGGTGCCCTTAACCTCTTCTGTCAAAGCAAGATCCAAAGGCGATACTGCCAGAATGCCCTTGCTAACAGGCTTAGAGCTCTGAGTGATCAACGCGAGGCTAAAATACTCATAAGGACGAATGACCATCAAGCTACCCAGCGAGGTACTTGGCAATTGCACCTTATCGCTCGCCGCAGACTCTTTATAACTGTATTCACCTTGCTTACCAAACACCACCGCACCGCTTTCGCTGAGGGTAAACATAGAACCTTGGCGAAGGTTATCCTGTGAACCTTTGTTGATCACTACCACCTGATTCTTCGCGCTGTATTGGCTGCCATCTAATGAGCCCAAGATATTAGCAAATTGACCCGCCGCACTAGGTGCAGGATAAAACGTGGTAGAGAGCTTCACCTGATCAACACCAAGTTCTGGTAGCACAAGGTCGTTCAGCAATACCTCTTGCAGCTGAGTGTCTATCTGCAAGCTGCTGAACTCAGCATCCACTTCTTTTAAGCGCGCCGTGGCGACCAAACGCAACGAGGTCATACTCGCTTGAGGTTGCTGTCGCTGGTAGGTTTCAACGGCGCGGTAAATACCCCACTTTTGATGTTGTTGGTTGCCCGAGATAAACAACCGGTCTTCACCCGATAAGAAGCGTTTGCCATCACTGGTTCCTAATACTCGTTGTGCCGATTCGATATCTTGCTGCTCTACCAAGCGATCAGACTGTAAATAAGGTAGAACCAGTCCCTCGTTGACGGTAGGTACTGCTTTCTTCTCAGAGACACGAATCTTAGGGCTAAGCTTGATAACAGGCTTGAGGCTCAATACAGGCTCGCCATTAATCCAAACCAAAGACAGTTTATCTCCGGGATAAATAAGGTGAGGGTTTTCTATCTCTGGATTGACCTGCCATAACCTTGGCCACAACCATGGACTATCGAGATACATCGCAGAGATATCCCACAAAGTATCGCCCTTAACCACCACATACGCCTCAGGTGCGCCCTGTTTAATGGTTAAAGGTTGCTCACTATTTTCAGCCGTAGCGGCGAACGAAATCGAGGCACAAATAAGAGATAAAGCAGGCAATAAATGACGCATGACCTAGGTTCCTTGGTCTGAATATATGACATCTGATTGGAGAATTACCTTCAGGATGCTGTCATTTGACCTCTAAAATGTCTAGAATTGAGCCAACAAGGTTTAAGCTGTTTCGGCACAGTTCAATATTTCGAGTGTATATGTCTGTATTACAAGTATTAACATTACCAGATGATCGTCTACGTACCGTGGCGAAACCGGTAAAAGAAGTTACCCCAGAGATTCAAAAGTTCGTTGATGACATGATTGAAACCATGTACGACGAAGAAGGTATCGGCCTTGCGGCAACGCAAGTAGATTTCCACCAACGCATCGTTGTTATCGATATTTCAGAAACACGTGATGAGCCAATGGTGCTTATCAACCCTGAAATTACTGAGAAGCGCGGCGAAGATGGAATCGAAGAAGGCTGCCTATCTGTACCAGGCGCTCGAGCTCTAGTACCTCGCGCTGCAGAAGTAACGGTTAAAGCACTAGACCGTGACGGCAACGAATTCACATTCGACGCTGACGACCTTCTGGCTATCTGTGTTCAGCACGAACTTGACCACCTAGAAGGCAAGTTGTTTGTTGATTACCTATCGCCACTAAAGCGTAAACGTATCCAAGATAAGCTAGCGAAGATTAAACGTTTCAACGAGAAACAAGGTTAATAACCGCTGCTATTACTAAATTAGAAGGAAGCCTACCTTGAGTCAGTCTTTAAGAATTGTCTTTGCAGGTACTCCGGATTTCGCCGCCCGTCACTTGGCGGCGTTGTTGTCTTCGGAGCATGAAGTTGTTGCTGTTTACACACAGCCAGATCGCCCAGCAGGCCGCGGTAAAAAACTCACTGCGAGCCCAGTAAAAAACATCGCACTTGAAAACAATATTCCGGTTTACCAACCAGAAAACTTCAAGTCAGATGAGGCTAAGCAAGAGCTAGCTGAATTGAACGCTGACATCATGGTTGTTGTCGCTTACGGCTTATTGCTTCCGCAGGTTGTATTAGATACGCCTCGCTTAGGTTGTATCAACGTACATGGCTCTATCCTACCGCGCTGGCGTGGTGCTGCTCCGATTCAACGCTCTATTTGGGCAGGTGATAAAGAGACAGGCGTGACGATCATGCAGATGGATATCGGCCTAGATACTGGCGACATGCTAAGCATCGCAACGCTGCCTATCGAAGCGACAGATACCAGCGCATCAATGTACGAGAAGTTAGCGGGCCTTGGCCCTGACGCGCTTGTTGAATGTCTAGCGGACATCGCTTCTGGCAAAGCAGTTGCAGAAAAGCAAGACGATGAGCTTGCGAACTACGCGAAGAAGCTAAGCAAAGAAGAAGCGCGTATCAACTGGAGTGATGAAGCTGCGCATATTGAACGCTGCGTTCGTGCCTTCAACCCATGGCCAATGAGCCACTTTGAAGCTGCTGAGAACAGCATCAAAGTATGGCAAAGCCGTGTGGCAGAGCAAACTTCTGATAAGCCTTCAGGTACAATTCTGCAAGCGGATAAAACTGGTATCTACGTAGCGACAGGACAAGGCGTACTTGTTCTTGAACAGCTACAAGTTCCAGGTAAGAAAGCCATGTCAGTTCAGGATATCTTGAACTCACGTGCAAGCTGGTTTGAAGTTGGTACTCAACTTTCTTAATCCGCTTTTAAAGCTGTTAATTACACAGCTTAGAAAACCTTTACGAGGGCAGAGATGTCCTCATGTATTCAAATAAATATTCGGTACCCCTCATGAATGTTCGCGCTGCTGCTGCAAATGTCCTATTCCAAGTTGTCGATAAAGGCCACTCTCTTTCACACGCTCTCCCTGCGGCTCAAAAAACGATCCGTCCGCGAGACCATGCTCTACTGCAAGAGATTTGCTACGGCGCACTTCGTTATCTGCCTCGTTTAGAGTCAATCGCTAACGAACTGATGGAAAACCCGCTTAAAGGTAAAAAGCGTGTATTCCACCACCTAATCTTGGTGGGCATTTACCAACTAAGCTTTATGCGTATCCCTTCGCATGCTGCGGTTGCTGAAACGGTTGAGGGTACTAAAACACTGCGCGGTCCAAGCCTGAGTGGTTTGATCAACGCTGTACTACGTAGCTACCTACGTGACCAAGAAGAACTAGACGAGAAAGCCGTTAGCCACAATGCAGGCAAATACGGCCACCCAAGCTGGATTCTAAAAATGCTTCAAGAGAGCTACCCAGATCAATGGGAGCAACTGGTTGAAGCAAACAACAGCAAGGCACCAATGTGGCTGCGCGTTAACCGCCAACACCACACTCGTGACGAGTATGTTGAGCTGCTTAAAAACGAAAACATTGAATACACATTGCACCCTGAAGCAGCCGATGCCATAAAATTAGCTGCACCTTGTGATGTTACTTTGCTTCCTGGCTTCGACAGAGGTTGGGTATCTGTGCAAGACGCTGCTGCTCAGCTTTCGGTTGATTACCTAACACCAAAAGATGGTGAGCTGATCCTAGATTGCTGTGCTGCGCCAGGTGGTAAAACGGCACACATTCTTGAGCATACCAACGATACTGAAGTGGTTGCGATTGACTGCGACATCAAACGTCTAGACCGTGTTTACGATAACCTTGAGCGCCTACAACTACGTGCCGACGTAATTTGTGGCGATGCTCGCTACCCTGAAGAGTGGTGGATGGGTGATAAGTTCGACCGTATTCTGCTTGATGCACCTTGTTCAGCGACTGGCGTAATTCGCCGTCACCCTGACATCAAGTGGCTACGTCGTGCATCTGACATTGACGCGCTGGCTGAACTGCAAAGCGAGATTATGGATGCTATGTGGCGTCAGCTGAAAGAAGGCGGCACCATGGTTTATGCGACATGTTCTATCACGCCGCAAGAAAACGTGCTGCAAGTGAAAGCATTCCTAGCACGTACAGAGAACGCAACGCTGGTTGGGTCTGATATCGAAAATCCGGGTCGTCAAATACTGCCTGGGGAAGAAGATATGGATGGCTTCTACTACGCTGTTCTAGTAAAACAGGCATAACAACTAACAGCGGCTAAGAATTTATTTCTTAGCCGCTGTTTCTTTCTAGTGCATTATCGAAGCAAAATGCACGCACTAGAATTACAACGGCAAAAATAAGAGAAAGGCTATGAAGATCATTATCCTAGGTGCTGGACAAGTTGGCGGTACCCTTGCTGAAAACCTAGTTGGTGAAAACAACGACATCACCATTGTCGACCGTAATGCTGACCGACTTCGTGAACTTCAGGATAAGTACGACCTTAGGGTTGTAAACGGTTATGCCAGCCACCCAAACACACTACGTGAAGCAGGTGCGCAAGATGCCGACATGTTGGTTGCCGTAACCAATATGGATGAAACCAATATGGCTGCGTGTCAGGTTGCTTTCTCTCTGTTTAACACGCCAAACCGTATTGCTCGTATTCGTTCTCCTCAATACCTAGAAGAGAAAGAAGCACTCTTCAAATCAGGTGCGATTCCGGTCGATCATTTAATTGCCCCAGAAGAACTCGTCACTAGCTACATCGAGCGTCTGATTCAATATCCAGGTGCATTGCAGGTTGTGAGCTTTGCTGAACAGAAGGTTAGCCTAGTAGCAGTAAAAGCTTATTACGGTGGACCATTGGTTGGTAATGCACTTTCTGCTTTGCGTGAGCACATGCCGCACATTGATACTCGTGTTGCCGCTATCTTCCGTCAAGGTCGCCCTATTCGCCCACAAGGTACTACCATCATTGAAGCCGATGATGAGGTTTTCTTTGTGGCAGCGAGTAACCATATCCGCTCAGTAATGAGTGAGCTTCAGCGTCTAGAGAAACCGTATCGTCGCATCATGATTGTTGGCGGTGGTAACATTGGTGCAAGCTTGGCAAAACGCCTTGAACAGAGCTACAGCATCAAACTTATCGAGCGCAGCTATACTCGCGCCGAGAAACTATCTGAAGAATTAGAAAACACCATCGTATTCTGTGGTGATGCAGCCGACCAAGAACTGCTGACCGAAGAGAACATCGATCAAGTTGATGTGTTCATCGCTCTAACCAATGAAGATGAAACCAACATCATGTCAGCGATGCTGGCGAAGCGAATGGGTGCCAAGAAAGTAATGGTGCTGATTCAGCGTGGCGCTTATGTCGACCTTGTTCAGGGTGGCGTGATTGATATTGCTATCTCGCCACAGCAAGCGACGATTTCTGCGCTGCTTACTCACGTTCGTCGTGCTGATATTGTTAACGTATCCTCTCTACGTCGCGGTGCTGCTGAGGCGATTGAAGCCATTGCTCACGGTGACGAGACCACATCTAAAGTCGTTGGCCGAGCGATTGGCGACATTAAACTGCCACCGGGCACCACTATTGGTGCGATTGTTCGCGGAGAAGAGGTGCTTATCGCGCACGATAGAACCGTAATCGAACAGGATGACCACGTAGTGATGTTCCTAGTGGACAAGAAATACGTACCTGATGTTGAGTCTCTATTCCAACCGAGCCCGTTCTTCTTATAGCCTTGTTCTCGTAAGCTTGTTCTCGCAACTTTCTTTTTGTGAGAACGACGCTCCGGCACAAAGCTGTAATCAATTAAAGCTATGGTCTATTAAGCTATGGTCAACTTTCGTCCGATATTATTAGTGATAGGGTTAGTGTTATCAAAACTCGCCCTTTTCATGTACATCCCCACATTGGTCGCCTTTTTTACTGGCACCGGTGGCTTCCTCGAGTTTGGTCAATCAGTAGTGATCACGCACATTGTGGCGTTCATCTGCTTGAGTTTAGGCCGCTCCGCTAAGTTCCGACTTGGGGTGCGGGACATGTTCCTGATCACCTCTTTGGTTTGGACCATTGCCAGCGCCTTTGCCGCCCTGCCATTTGTCTTCATTAACCACATCAGCTTTACGGACGCCTACTTCGAAACCATGTCAGGTATCACCACGACAGGCTCAACCGTATTAAGCGGCTTAGACAGCATGGCACCAAGCATTCTGTTGTGGCGTTCTATACTGCAATGGTTAGGTGGTATCGGCTTCATCGTCATGGCGGTAGCGGTTCTACCAATGCTCAACGTTGGTGGTATGCGCCTGTTCCAAACCGAATCATCCGACTGGTCAGATAAAAGCAGCCCACGAGCAAAAACCGTCGCGAAGAACATCGTGGCGGTTTATCTGGTTCTGACTGGTTTATGCATCATTAGCTATTTGTTTGCAGGCATGGGCATCTTTGACGCGATCAATCACGCGTTCACAACACTGTCGACGGGGGGTTACTCAACCTCAGATGGATCGATGAACCACTTCTCCAACAGTGCTCACTGGGTGGGAACCCTGTTCATGTTCCTTGGCGGCCTGCCGTTCTTACTGTTTGTTAGCGCACTGCGTGGCAGAAAACTCTCAATCCTCTACAAAGACGCGCAAGTGAGAGGTTTCACGTACCTGTTCTTGGTCACCAGCGCCGTAATATCAACATGGTTGGTGGTTAGAGATGGCTACACTGTTATGGATGCGATGCGTGTTTCGATGTTCAACATCGTATCAGTCGTCACCACAACCGGTTTTGGCCTAGAAGACTTCACCGCCTGGGGTGCACTGCCAACCACCTTGTTTGCATTCCTAATGATGGCGGGAGCTTGCTCGGGTTCAACCTCTGGCGGTATTAAAATCTTCCGTTTCCAGATTGCGATGACCATGCTCCACAAACAAATGATGAAGCTGATTCACCCATCAGGCGTGTTTGTTCAACGCTACAATCAGCGACCTGTGAATGACGATATTGTGCGTTCACTCGTGGCATTTGGTTTGATGTTCTTTATCACGATTATCTTAATTGCAGGCGGCTTGAGCGCGATGGGACTTGATCCTGTAACCAGTATATCTGGCGCTATCACAGCCGTTGCCAACGTTGGTCCTGGTATGGGCAGCGTTATCGGTCCAACCGGGAACTTTGCTCCACTGCCCGACGCCGCTAAATGGTTGCTAAGCTTAGGAATGCTGATGGGGCGACTCGAGATATTGACGCTCATTGTTCTATTTTTCCCAGCCTTTTGGCGACGTTAACCAAGCACAAAATCAAGGAAACACAGATGAAATCATACGTACTTCTCGCTAGCGCATTGCTCGCAAACTCAGTATTCGTAAGTTCTGCCTTTGCTGATCAAATGGTCACCTTGCCTGATGGCAAGCAAGTGTTACTCAAAGATGATTTTACTTGGCAATACGTGGCACCAAAGCAAACGGAAGCAGCAACGACAACATCAGAGACTGCAGCGCCTGTTGTGGCAGTTCCAGTTGCGACTAACGTGCGTGGTACGACGATTGTCGTTGATAGCAAAAAGCCAAGCTTACAGCTATCTCAGTCAGGGGTAGATGTAGTGCTAGGCGCAAGTCACTATGAAGACGGTGAGCTGATTATCCCAACCGCGATTACTAACCAAAGCACACAAGCCGTGATCTTAGTATCGGTAAAACTCGATCTGTATTCAGCAAGCAGTGAATTATTAGAAGAGAAAACGGTAGCCGTTTGGAAATCAATTAAGCGTATGGCTGATACCTACCTTCGACCAAAAACAGATGCCGAAGGTACTTCCATCAAACTAGCGGTTGAACAGCACCCTGAGTACCAAATCAAAGCTGAAATCGTTGAAGTGCTGACTCGTTAAACCGGAGTCACGTACAGATAGATAGCGAAGAAATGGCAAGCGCAGCCCGCCAACACAAACAAATGCCAGATAGCATGATTGTAAGGGATGCGTTTTGCCACATAGAAAATCACACCCAACGAGTAAATCACGCCACCGAGTGCTAGTAGCACCAAACCACCCATCTCGATATTCATCGCCAGTTGATAGACTACAATCAACGACAACCAACCCATCGCTAAGTAAATGAACAGCGATAGACGCTTAAATCGGTAGACGAAGGCAATCTTCATGATGATGCCCACCAGCGCAATTCCCCAGATCACCGCCATCAAGCCCATCGCTAATGGGGTTCTTAAGCCCACCAAGAGAAACGGCGTGTAACTGCCCGCGATCAGCAAATAAATCGCACAGTGATCGAGTGTTTTGAGTAAGCGCTTGGTTTTCTCAGTGGTGATCGAGTGGTACAACGTGGAAGCAAGAAAGAGCAGAATAATACTGCTGCCATACACCGCCATACTGGCAACAGTAAGCATGTCGGCTTGGTAATCAAACGCACGAATCAGTAACAGGACTAAACCAACCACGCCAAGCACAACACCCAAGCCATGGGTTATCGCATTGGCGCGTTCTTCGATGTCACTGTATTCGCTCGCCGATGATGCAGACATGATTATCCTACTAGAGTAAATGTTCGATTTGCCTAGTATTGCACATTAAGCTTACACGTGTAAGCTTAAATTTTTATGACATCTTTTATGACATTAATAACGCCTAAACGGTGTGATGAAGCTAAGGTCTCTAAAGCTACAGAACCAAAGAGCTAACTAAGATGCGTTGTCTAGATACTCAAGTACCATCTTGCCCGCATCTTGTGGTGACGTATCCAATGGCACACTCAATTGACGCTGCAGTTGGCCAATGCCTAACAAGCTCGCCAACATGCCTTTTGCACCATCGCGATTACGGTCTATCTCAAACCACAACTTAAGCTCAGTTTCATCACGATGAGCTACAACCTCAAGCTCACGCCAACGGCCATGATATGGACCAGTGGTAGGAACAAACTCGAACTCTTGAACAAATGGCAGTTCAAAGCCCTCTACTGCTTCGCACTCAACTTGGCGAATACGCAGCCCTTGAGCTTCAAGCTCGTTAAAAATACCATCGAGGAGTGCGTCAGGGCGCACCGTTAAGATGTCTTTATCCGATGGATCAATCGCCATCGCAATATCGAGCCCGGTTTCTAGCCACACCTTTGAATCACCAATCGTGACAGGTGTGTTCAGCGGGACATCAAACTCACATTCAAAATCACGGGTTTCACCCGGCTGAATAACAAAGGCATACGGCAGGCTCCATTTGGCCAAAGAGTATGTCTGGTGCATTCGACGTGTTTGACCGCCCTCTTGCCTTTGCGAATTCATAGTAATTTCTTTGACGTAACGACAGCACAAGTTGAGATCGATATTGTCGATCTCTTGTGGCTGAGCGCCACCATAGACATGCACAATAATGCTCGCCTTCTTGCCTGGATAAAGCACTTCCTGTTGCAATACAGAATCCACCTTGGCAGATCCAATTCCAAAACTTGCTAACGTTTTCTTTAAGAACGACATATGCACCTCCTTTAAAGCATCATCTTAAGCCTGAAAGAGGTTCAAACTCAAATATACTGCTCACACTATTTTAGCTCTAATATCGTCTATTTATCACTCAGGCGTCGATCGATAACTTAGATAGTGATAATCTAAGCCTTGATATGCATGCATATCATTATCCTGATTTATTCTTCGGATTGGCGAAAGCCAGACGAGTGACGCTTCAAGCAATTGAGGTGGAGCTCATGGTAAATCAGGCCATTAGATTGGCAATGGATATGCCTGACCGTTAGGTAAATTAATGCGCCCAACAGCTGTCAGGTTCTCGCACACCAACCGTAGTGCGATGCGTCGTCGTAGTGGCTTTGTTGCTGCTCCAACGGCTAAGAAATTGGCTCCTACAATGACTCTAGTTGAGAAGACTGCTTTATTAGCACCGACTACAACGAAAGTGATTAAAGCCGCTTAACAAAAAGCGCAGTTTTTACTGCGCTTTTTTCTTGCCCGCTCCCATCTTGAAATGTGTTTACACATTGGTATTCCCTACCCGATTTGATACCTTAGCCACAAATCATTATAAAATTTGTGGAGAAATAAAGTATGAAGTGTCACCGCATTGAAGAACTGCTTGAACTGATGGAGCCTGAGTGGCAGAAAGATCAAGAGCTTAACCTATTAGAGTTCATCATTAAGCTATCAAAAGAAGCGGGCTATCAAGGCAAGCTTGAAGAACTGACTGACGATGTTCTTATCTATCACCTAAAAATGCGCAACAGCGAAAAAGATGAGATGATCCCGGGCCTGAAAAAAGACCAAGAAGATGATTTCAAAACCGCAATTCTAAAAGCACGTGGCCTTCTTTAGTCGCCCGTTAGTTTAGAGCTCAATTGCCGTATAGATAAAACACTCAATTTTAAAAAGCGACCACCAGGTCGCTTTTTTGTTTCTGTTCGCTATTTTTTCGTCACAACTGTTATGACTTTTGTTGTTAAAGGTTGATAGCGTTAAAGAAATGAGAACAAGATTGTCGCTATAATCGCCATCCATAAGAATCTTCTAAAATAATAAGAGTGAGTGCGATAACAACAAATGCACCAAGCTCAATTTCAACAGGTTCTCTAAACCATACTTTCAAGTAATGTCGTCATGCCCGACTTAACCGGGCAAACAAGCCACAAAAAGGATAGTCCATGAGTCAGGATAAAATCGATATCAAAGATGTGACTCCTAAAACCTTTAACCCGAAAACACATAAAGGTAATGGAGATCGATTTAACCCAAGTAACCGAATCTATGTTCGAGAAAGCAAAGGTAAATTCCAACAACTGCGTCGCTATGGCGGTTGGTTCTTACTTTTACTTTTTGCGCTTATCCCATGGATTCCCTTTGGTGAACGTCAAGCGATCTTGCTCGATATCGGCAGCCAACAGTTCAACTTCTTTGGCACCACCTTATACCCGCAAGATCTGACCCTACTCGCGATCCTATTTATGATTGCCGCGTTTGGCCTGTTTTTCATAACCACCTTCTTAGGCCGCGTCTGGTGTGGCTATTTATGCCCGCAAACCGTCTGGACCTTCATGTATATCTGGTTCGAAGAGAAGCTAGAAGGCGCTGCCAATAAGCGAAGAAAACAAGACTCGGGCAAACTGACGAGCAATTTAATCCTCAGAAAAACCCTCAAACACATTGCGTGGTGGGCGATTGCCATTGCGACGGGCTTAACCTTTGTTGGTTACTTCATCCCAATCAAAGAGTTAGTGGTTGGCTTCTTTACCTTTAACTCGTCTTTCTGGCCGGTGTTTTGGGTACTGTTCTTTGCTGGATGTACTTATGCCAATGCGGGTTGGATGCGTTCAATTGTTTGTCTGCACATGTGTCCTTACGCGCGTTTCCAGTCGGCAATGTTCGATAAAGACACCTTCATCGTTGGTTACAACACAGAACGTGGTGAAAGCCGTGGCCCTCGCTCTCGTAAAGCCGATCCAAAAGAGCTTGGTCTAGGCGACTGTATTGACTGTAATCTGTGTGTACAAGTGTGCCCTACGGGTATCGATATCCGTGACGGCCTGCAATACGAGTGTATTAACTGCGGCGCGTGTATTGATGCCTGTGACAACACGATGGAGCGTATGGGCTATGAGAAAGGCCTGATCAATTACACCACCGAGCACAGACTTGAAGGTCACTCGACCAAGGTAATGCGTCCCAAGCTGTTGGGCTATGGCGCTATCTTGATCGTGATGCTGGGCTTGTTCTTCGCCCAAATCGCGAGCGTTGATCCTGCCGGCCTAAGTGTTCTGCGTGACCGAAACCAACTGTTTAGAGTCAATAACCAAGGGTTGGTTGAAAACACCTACACCTTGAAAGTGATCAACAAGACTCAACAAGAACAAGAGTACAAACTCGGTGTTAGCGGACTGCCCGATTCTATCTGGTATGGTAAACAGACGATTACTGTCGATCCAGGCGAGGTTTTGAACCTACCTATCAGTTTAGGCGCCGACCCAGAAAAACTGAGCTCACCAGTTTCGACAATTCAGTTTATACTCTCGGATAATGAAGAGTTTACGATGGAAGTCGAAAGCCGCTTTATCAAGAAGCTCTGATACCCGCACCTTAGTGCTTGGTATAACAACCCAATAAATGGAAAAAGGCTCAGTAATGAGCCTTTTTTATTCTATGACGATGCAAGCCTTTAACTTTGATAACCTGACTCCTGACTTCATGTGGTACGCACTGGAGAGCATTGGAGTTCGTGCTGAATCCGGGCTTCTCGCTCTCAACAGCTACGAAAACCGGGTGTATCAATTCACCGATGAAGACCGTAAGCGCTACGTCGTTAAGTTTTATCGTCCGCAACGCTGGAACAAGGCACAGATCCAAGAAGAGCATGACTTCGCACTCGAGCTTATCGAGCAAGAGATGCCGGTTGCGCCTCCAATGCGAATCAACGGTGCAACCTTACATGAATACCAAGGCTACCTATTTGCACTATTTGAAAGTGTTGGCGGCAGACAGTATGAAGTTGACAATCTAGATCAATTGGAAGGCGTAGGACGCTTTCTTGGTCGTATTCATAAAGCCAGCGCGGGAAGAACATTCCAGCATCGCCCGACCATCAGCTTAGATGAATACCTTTATCAGCCACGTAAGATTCTAGAGAACTCTCAGTTTATCCCGACGCACCTAGAAAATGCCTTCTTCAATGACGTTGACCTTCTGATCAAAGAGCTAGAGAGCCAGTGGCCGAGCAACATTGAGAATATCCGCCTGCACGGTGACTGCCACCCTGGCAATATTTTGTGGCGCGATGGGCCAATGTTCGTCGATCTTGATGACGCACGTAACGGCCCTGCGATACAAGATCTGTGGATGCTGCTCAATGGCGAGCGCCAAGATAAGCTGATGCAACTGGATATTTTGCTAGAGAGTTACCAAGAGTTTTGCGATTTTAATACCGCACAACTGAAACTAATCGAACCACTACGCGGTCTACGTATGGTGCATTACATGGCATGGTTGGCGAAACGATGGCACGATCCTGCGTTTCCTCTGGCCTTCCCGTGGTTTAATGATCCGAAATATTGGGAGCAACAAGTACTTGCTTGTAAAGAGCAAATTGCTACCCTGCAAGAGCCACCACTTTCGTTAATGCCTCAGTGGTAACAGCAATCGCAACATACAACTAGATAAAAATTCAAACATAATGGAGATTGGATAAATGAAAAAGCTATTCGCATTTTTCTCATTGATCATGTTGAGCCTTACCGCTCACGCTGCGAAATTTAACGAAGGTGAACACTACAAAGTTCTCGACCTAGAAGCATCAAAAAAACCAATGGTGACAGAGTTCTTCTCTTTTTACTGCCCACACTGTAATAGCTTTGAGCCAATCATCCAGCAGCTAAAACAACAGCTACCTAAAGACGCTAAGCTACAGAAGAACCATGTTTCATTCATGGGTGGCAACATGGGTCTGCCAATGAGCAAAGCTTACGCGACAATGATTGCACTGAAAGTTGAAGATAAAATGGTGCCAGTGATGTTTAACCGCATCCACACAATGAACAAGCCACCACGTGATGAAGAAGAACTGCGTCAAATCTTCCTAGACGAAGGCGTTGATGCGAAGAAATTCGATGCTGCGTATAACGGCTTTGCTGTAGATTCTATGGTTCGTCGCTTCGACAAAGCATTCAAAGACAGCGGCCTTTCAGGTGTACCCGCTGTTGTGGTTAACAACCGCTACCTAGTAGAAGCTCAAGGTATCAACTCTCTTGATGAGTACTTCGAGCTCGTGAACTTCTTATTAAAGAAGTAAGCCATTGATGAAAGGAAGCTTCGGCTTCCTTTTTTTTTGCTAGTTCAAAAATCATTATTGATAAATAATTAACCTGGAAGTTTAAAGCTTTACTGCTATTAATAACCCGTCCTAAGAACCGGTGGGCAAGGAGCCCTTGAATGAAAATAAAAATAACTCTCTTGGCATTGAGCGTTGCGGCTTCTCCCGCTTTTGCCAAGCTTGCAGACCAACAAGGTTTCAGTGGTGAAATCTCTCTCAATACCGGGGTTACCTCTTCCACCTCGAACTTTAATACCGATGCTGATAGCAATCTTTCATCCACAGATCAGAAGGCTTCTTCGGAAAGCTCTTTTCTGGTTGCTCCTTTAGGTAGTGTTGCTTATACCTTTGGTGAAAAGCTAAACCATCAGGTATACACAGGTACCGCGCGAGATGATGTAGCAACAGGTACTGTAGTTCTCGAAGTCGGTTACAAATACCAACTTGAGTCAGGCATGGTGATCGACGCTTCACTGCTGCCAACCATTATGTCTGGTGAAACTTGGGCTGATCCATACAACACCACATCAGCTCGCACCAAGACCGATGAAACTGGCAATGCGTTTCGTTTGAAGCTAAGCAACATTGCGGGCTCAGCTTTCTCGCTAGACATGGCCTATGCGACCAAAGATGTCGACAAGGATGATATTCAAGATCAAGAGCTCAAACGAGATGCCAATACTCTCTACTTGAAAGGTCAATATCGCCTGCCACTTAGTCGTACCATGATGCTTATTCCATCCGTCATCTATCAAACACGTGATGCTGATGGTAAAGCTGAATCTTACGACCAATTCGGTGGTGAGGTAAGCTTGTTTGGTGGCATGGGGCGTCACAAGTACGCACTAACAGCGGGTTACAACCAACGCTCTTACGATGCGAGCAACCCGATCTACGACAAGAAACGCAGCGACGACAATATCAACCTATTCGCCGCCTATGAGTATGATCAATTCATGGATTGGGAAAACTGGTCGTTTATTTCACTGGCAGGCTACGGCACCAGCGACTCGAACATTACCTTCTACGACGAGTCTCAATATATCGTTTCAGTTGGCTTGAACTACAACTTCTAACCTTAGCGAGTATGAACTGCAATCCAACGAAAGCCTGCATCTAAGCAGGCTTTTTCTGCTTGCTAGACAGCTTGAGCCGTGAGTTGTTTCAGCAAGCGATCCATCGCGCGATAGCCTAGCGCTTCTGATAGATGTTTCTTTTCGATCTGCTCGTTACCGTCAAGGTCGGCAATGGTTCGTGCCACCTTAATAATTCGATGATAAGCACGAATCGATAAACCCAAGCGATGTAGTGCTGTCTCAAGAAACTCTGCATCTTCGCGTCGCAGTGGGCAATACTTCTCAATTTCTCGGCTACCTAACAGTGCATTCGATTTATGGTTGCGAGATAGCATTAACTCTCGCGCCTGCCTAACCCTTTGCTTAACTACTTGAGTGGTTTCACCGCGATCACCGCCTTCGGCCAACATTCCTTTTGGCAACAGAGGTATCTCCAATGACATATCGAACCTATCCAGCAAGGGCCCAGATAAGCGATTGAGGTAACGCAGGATGATCTGTGGGTTGGCGCGCGCCTGGTTACCTTCGTAATAACCCGTTGGACTTGGGTTAAGTGCACCGACCAATTGAAAACGCGCAGGAAAACGAGTCTTGCCCGCAGCACGGGAGATAATGATCTCGCCCGACTCTAGTGGCTCTCGTAATGAATCAAGCACCTTGCGCTCAAACTCCGGCATCTCATCTAAGAACAATAAGCCGTTATGCGCTAAAGAGATCTCTCCGGGGCGAGGCACCGAACCACCACCCACTAATGCCGCCATTGAACTGGAATGGTGAGGAGAGCGAAAAGGTCGTTGCTTCCAGTTGTATTGATTGATTTCTTGTTGCGTTAACGAGGCCACCGACGCGGTTTCCATCGCTTCGTCATCACTCATTTCAGGTAATAGGTCACGCAGTCGAGAAGCGAGCATAGTTTTTCCGGTTCCGGGTGGGCCAAGAAACAATAAGTTATGATTCCCAGCAGCGGCTATCTCTAGAGCTCGCTTGCCTTGTTGTTGGCCGATAATATCTTGTAGGTCGCGAAGCACTGAAACATCAGCCTGATGATGTTCCGTTCTATATAGCCCAAGCTGAGCCTGTCCACACATGTCAGCACAAACCTCCAACAAGGTTTGTGCAGATTTATGCGCTCCCTTGCCCACCAGCGCAGCCTGATCACCGTTATGATGTGGGACAACTAAGCATCGCTCTACACTGTCGGCGGCTAACGTCGCAGGCAAAACGCCCTTTACCGAGCGAAGTTCTCCTGACAATGCCAACTCACCGATAAATTCATGTTGAGCTATTTTTGATGTCGGAAGCTGATCTGACGCCACCAAAATCCCAAGCGCGATGGGCAGGTCAAAACGGCCACCTTCTTTGGGCAAATCGGCTGGGGCGAGATTGACCGTGATTCTTTTCGATGGAAACTCAAAGCGAGAATTGATGATCGCGCTTCTCACTCGGTCTTTAGATTCCTTGACCGTTGTTTCAGGTAGACCCACCAGCGTGAAGCCAGGCATTCCGTTGCTTATATGCACCTCAACGGTCACTTCTGGCGCCTCTACACCCACACTAGCTCGGCTATGAATTATCGCGAGTCCCATAACTTTCCTTTGTCTTTGATTTAAAAGTATTCGCTCTGGATATTCGTTGCTCACCAAAGCGATAAGGTTGTTATATAGCTTGGTGGAATGGTATTTTAATGTGAAAAAAGAATGACATTTCCCTTGTCATGCGGCAGATTTGTGTGATAACACTAGAGATGTAGACATTTACTGAAGACAATAAACGAGAAAACTCGAATATTATGATTTTTAACGCTCGCATTTACGCACTGATTAACCTGATTATCGTAGTCATTATTAAGACTGCGCGGGGGCGAGTGGGAAGAAAGTAACCACGAATTAGAAAAAACCCCCGCACTGACAAGTCCGGGGGTTTTTTCTAATTTAAACATTCGATTTTTATATTTTTGAGCATTTTCGGCTTTGCCGATTTACAGGAAGAATGGGAGCACAAGATGTGCAGAGACAAAGGAAACAGTTACCAAAATAAAGGTAATACGGGAGAATTCCGATGAAAGGCGCAGAACTAGTCGTATCCGCACTCAAGCAACAAGGAATTGAGACCGTATTTGGTTACCCCGGTGGTGCCATTATGCCAATCTACGATGCACTCTATGACGGCGGGGTTGAACATATCCTATGTCGCCATGAGCAAGGCGCCGCTATGGCCGCGATCGGCATGGCTCGAGCAACACAAGATGTCGCTGTTTGTATGGCAACGTCTGGCCCAGGTGCTACCAACCTAGTTACTGGCCTTGCTGATGCCTTTATGGACTCTATCCCAATGGTTGCCATCACTGGTCAAGTTGCAAGTTCCCACATTGGTACCGATGCATTCCAAGAAATGGATGTGATTGGTATGTCTCTGTCATGTACTAAACACAGCTACCTAGTAACTGATATTGAAGAGCTAGCTCCAACCCTCGCTGAAGCGTTTGTGGTAGCAAAGTCTGGCCGCCCTGGCCCGGTTATCGTCGATATCGCTAAAGACGTTCAACTAGCAGAAGCACCTGTTAACGCTCTTCCTGAATTTACTCCACCCGCAATTCCTGTTGCGACAACTGATGCCATTGAACAGGCACAGTACTTTTTGTCTCAAGCGACCCGTCCTGTTTTATACGTAGGTGGTGGTGTTCAACTTGCTAAAGCAACCGATGCGGTTCGTGAGTTTTTACGCCTAAACCCAATGCCAGCAGTAAGCACACTGAAAGGCTTGGGCACTATCGAACGTGACGACCCACACTACCTTGGCATGCTGGGTATGCACGGCACTAAAGCCGCTAACCTTGTGGTTCAAGAGAGTGACCTGTTGATTGTTGTCGGTGCTCGTTTTGATGACCGAGTAACTGGCAAACTCGATACCTTTGCGCCGCATGCTAAGGTTATCCATATCGATATCGATGCCGCTGAGTTCAGCAAACTGCGTCTTGCCAATGCGCCAATTCGCGGTGACATCAACAAGATCATGCCTCAACTAGAGCTAAGCCAAGACATCTCCTCTTGGGTTCATCACTCTGAAGGTCTTCGTAGCTCATTCAAATGGCGTTACGACCACCCTGGTGATCTGATTTTTGCTCCACTGCTGTTGAAGCAACTGTCAGACATGATGCCAGCAAGCTCTATCGTATCGACTGATGTGGGCCAACACCAAATGTGGGCAGCTCAGCACATTCAGCCTCGCGATCCACAGAACTTCATTACCTCTGCCGGTTTAGGCACCATGGGCTTTGGCTTGCCAGCTGCAATGGGTGCTTCGGTTGGGCGTCCTGATGACCAATCTATTCTAATCTCTGGTGATGGCTCGTTCATGATGAACGTGCAAGAGCTTGGCACACTGAAACGCCGCCAAATCCCAGTGAAGATGGTGCTTCTAAACAACTCTCGCTTGGGTATGGTTCGCCAATGGCAATCGTTGTTCTTCGATGGCCGCCACAGTGAAACCATCCTAGATGACAACCCAGACTTCGTGATGCTAGCGAAAGCCTTCGATATCCCGGGTAAAACCATCACGCGCAAAGAAGAAGTAGAGCCAGCACTGAAAGAGATGCTAGAAAGCAAAACCGCTTACCTACTTCATGTTCTTATCGATGAAGAAGAAAACGTATGGCCACTAGTACCGCCAGGTGCTTCAAACAGTGAGATGTTGGAGAACACATAACATGAAAAGATACCTATTAGACATCAAAGCCGATGATAAGCCTGTACTACTAGAGCGTGTTCTTCGTGTTATCCGCCACCGTGGCTTCATTGTTAAGCAAGTTGCGGGCACTCAAAACCACGAAAGCAAAGTGGCGAGTGTTGAGATCATCGTAGACAGTGACCGTCCGATCTCGTTCTTGGTAAACCAAATCGAAAAGCTGTGGGATGTACGTACCGTTGACGTTATCTCGATCAGCCGTAATGAACTGCCAAACAACAACTTACAACAAAAGATAAACGCATAAGGAACCACAAACATGACAGCTAAAACGGCAGACTATATTTGGTTTAACGGTGAGATGGTTCCTTGGGCAGAGGCGAACGTTCACGTCCTGACTCACGCAATGCACTACGGTACTTCTGTGTTTGAAGGTGTTCGTTGTTACAACACACCAAAAGGGCCGGTTATCTTCCGTCACCCTGAACATGCTAAGCGCCTAAAAGACTCAGCAAAAATCTATCGCTTCCCTATTCCTTACACTGAGGAAGAAATTATGGAAGCGACTCGCGAAACGCTACGCCAAAATAAGCTAGAGTCAGCGTACATCCGCCCTCTAGGTTTCGTAGGTAACGTTGGCTTGGGTGTCTGCCCGCCAGAAAATACTGAGATGGAACTGATCATCGCTGCTTTCCCTTGGGGGTCTTACCTAGGCGAAGAAGCACTAGAAAACGGCGTTGATGCAATGATTTCTAGCTGGAACCGTGCCGCTCCAAACACGATCCCAACCGCAGCAAAAGCCGGTGGTAACTACCTATCTTCACTATTAGTTGGTGGCGAAGCTCGACGTCATGGTTACGATGAAGGCATCGCACTGAGTGTTGATGGTTACCTTTCTGAAGGGGCTGGTGAGAACATCTTTGTGGTACGTAACGGCGTGCTATCCACACCACCAGCGACCAGTGCGATTCTGCCGGGTATCACGCGTGATTCGATCATGACACTAGCAAAAGACATGGGTTATGAGATCCGTGAAGAGAACATTGCTCGTGAAGCGCTATACCTTGCTGATGAAGTATTCATGACAGGCACAGCGGCGGAAATCGTTCCGGTTCGTAGCGTAGACAAAATTACAGTAGGTGAAGGCAAACGCGGTCCTATCACTGAAAAAGTTCAAGCGGCTTACTTTGGTCTATTCAATGGCACCACTGAAGATAAGTGGGGCTGGTTAGACTACGTTTATCCAGCAGACCAAACTTCAGAAAACCAAACGCAAACAACTAAGTAAGCAACAGCCAAATATTTTATAAGGATTTAAACAATGCCAATCTATCGTTCAGCAACGACTACCCACGGACGCAACATGGCTGGTGCGCGCGCTTTATGGCGTGCAACTGGCGTTAAAGATGATGACTTCGGTAAGCCAATCATCGCAGTTGTAAACTCTTTCACTCAATTCGTACCAGGCCACGTTCACCTTAAAGATATGGGTCAATTGGTAGCAGGTGAAATCGAGAAAGCGGGCGGTATCGCTAAAGAATTCAACACCATCGCAGTTGATGATGGTATCGCAATGGGTCACGGTGGCATGCTGTACTCACTGCCATCACGTGAGCTTATCGCAGACTCAGTAGAGTACATGGTGAATGCTCACTGTGCGGATGCGATGGTATGTATCTCTAACTGTGACAAAATCACTCCGGGAATGATGATGGCTGCAATGCGCCTTAACATCCCAGTGATCTTTGTATCAGGCGGCCCAATGGAAGCAGGTAAAACCAAGCTTTCCGATCAAATCATCAAGTTAGACCTTGTTGATGCAATGATTCAAGGTGCCGATCCAACGATTTCTGATGAGCAAAGTGAGCAAGTAGAACGTTCTGCGTGTCCGACATGTGGTTCTTGTTCAGGTATGTTCACGGCTAACTCAATGAACTGTCTAACTGAAGCGCTAGGCCTATCTCAGCCTGGTAACGGTTCTATGCTAGCAACGCACGCTGACCGTGAAGAGCTGTTCATCAATGCTGGTAAGCGTATCGTTGACCTAACTAAGCGTTACTACGAGCAAGATGACGCATCAGCACTGCCTCGTAACATCGCGAACCGCGCAGCCTTTGAAAATGCAATGGCTCTAGATATCGCAATGGGTGGCTCGAGTAACACCGTTCTTCACCTATTGGCAGCAGCTCAAGAAGGTGAAGTCGACTTTGATATGGGTGATATCGACGAGATGTCTCGCCGCGTTCCACACCTATGTAAGGTTGCGCCTTCAACACCTAAATACCACATGGAAGACGTTCACCGCGCTGGTGGTGTTATGGCTATCCTAGGTGAACTAGACCGCGCAGGCCTACTGAACAACCAAACTCGCACTGTACTTGGCCTAAGCATGCAAGAGCAGCTAGCTCAATACGACATCATGCAGACAGAAGACGAAGCGGTACTTAAGTTCTTCCGCGCGGGCCCAGCAGGTATTCGTACCACCAAAGCCTTCTCACAAGATTGCCGTTGGGATCGTCTTGATGACGACCGTAAAGAAGGTTGTATCCGTACTAAAGAGAATGCATTCAGCCAAGAAGGTGGCCTAGCCGTACTTTCAGGCAACATCGCCGTTGACGGTTGTATCGTTAAGACAGCAGGTGTTGATGAAGAGAACCTGAAATTCCAAGGTCCTGCTATCGTATTTGAAAGCCAAGATAGTGCTGTTGATGGCATCTTAGGTGGCAAAGTGAAAGCGGGCGAAGTGGTTGTTATTCGTTACGAAGGTCCTAAAGGTGGTCCGGGCATGCAAGAAATGCTTTACCCAACCACTTACCTAAAATCTATGGGTCTAGGCAAGTCTTGTGCTCTATTAACAGATGGTCGTTTCTCGGGTGGTACATCGGGTCTGTCTATCGGTCACGCTTCTCCAGAAGCAGCAAGTGGCGGTGTGATTGGTCTAGTAAACACTGGCGATATCATCACTATCGACATCCCTAGCCGTTCGATCACACTTGATGTGCCTGAAGCTGAACTAGAAGCGCGTCGTGTTAAGCAAGACGCACTAGGCTGGAAACCAGAAAACCGTCAGCGTGAAGTGTCTTTCGCACTGAAAGCTTACGCAAGCATGGCGACCAGTGCCGACAAAGGCGCCGTGCGTGATAAGTCTAAGCTAGAGGGCTAGTCTATGAGTGATGACACGGTCAGTCCCCAAAAACAAACTGGCGCAGATTATCTGCGTCAGATCCTGAGAGCGCCAGTTTACGAAGCCGCAATCGTGACACCTCTGCAAGAGATGCCTCGCTTAAGTGCTCGCATTGGTAATCAGGTTCAGCTAAAGCGTGAAGACCGTCAGCCGGTCCACTCGTTCAAGCTACGTGGTGCCTACAACATGGTATCAAGCCTTTCAGAGCAACAGAAAGCCGCAGGTGTGATTGCAGCATCGGCAGGTAACCATGCTCAAGGTATGGCGCTGTCCGGTTCTAAGCTTGGTATTCAAACCACGATTGTGATGCCAAAAACCACACCAGACATCAAGGTTGATGCGGTACGAGGCTTTGGCGGTAACGTGGTTCTGCACGGCAGCAACTTTGATGAAGCCAAGGCAGAAGCCGAGCGTCTTTCTGCTGAACATGGCTTTACCTTTGTGCCTCCTTTCGATCACCCACTGGTGATTGCAGGACAAGGCACGATGGGTATGGAAATGCTGCAGCAAAACGGTCACATGGATTATATCTTTGTGCCGGTTGGTGGTGGTGGCTTAGCTGCGGGTGTTGCTGTGCTAGTAAAACAGCTGATGCCAGAGATTAAAGTCATTGCAGTAGAACCAGAAGATTCGTCTTGCTTAAAAGCGGCCCTCGATGCCGGTGAACCTGTGGTACTGGATCAGGTCAGCATGTTTGCTGATGGTGTTGCAGTTAAACGCATTGGCGAAGAAACCTTCCGTCTTTGCCAACAGTACATTGACGGTCACATTGCAGTCTCTAGCGATGAGATATGCTCGGCGGTGAAAGACATCTTTGAAGACACTCGAGCGATAGCTGAACCTTCAGGAGCGCTTGCTCTGGCTGGCTTGAAGAAGTTTGCTGAGCAGAACCAACTGCAAGACAAGCAATTGGCAACGGTACTGTCTGGTGCTAACACCAACTTCCACGGTCTACGTTATGTCTCTGAACGTTGTGAGCTGGGTGAGAAGCGAGAAGGCCTACTTGCGGTGACGATTCCAGAGCGACAAGGGGCATTCCTAGAGTTCTGTAATATCATTGGTGGTCGAGCGGTGACTGAGTTTAACTACCGCCACAACGACGAAAGCCTAGCGAATATCTTCGTTGGTGTACGCCTGCAAGGTGGCCAAGAAGAACTCGAACACATCATCAATGACCTACGTGAGGGCGGCTACCCAGTTGTCGATCTGTCTGATGATGAGATGGCAAAACTGCACATTCGCTACATGATTGGCGGTAAACCATCGAAGCCACTGAAAGAACGCCTATACAGCTTTGAGTTCCCAGAATACCCAGGTGCATTGATTAAATTCCTTGATACCTTAGGTACCCACTGGAACATCAGCCTATTCAATTACCGTAACCATGGTGCCGACTACGGCCGCGTATTGTGTGGCTTTGAACTTGATGACGATGACTTGGCTCAGTTCTCAACACACTTAGAAGAACTTGGCTACCAGTGTAAAGATGAAACTGATAACCCTTCCTACAAGTTCTTCTTGTCTTAAGAGTTAACGACCGAATCAAAAAAGAGCGAGTATTTACTCGCTCTTTTTATTGGTGCTGATTCAGCTCAAGCTTGAAAAGGATCTTCTTGTAAACAGATCATTAGATCGCCTTGCGATGATCCAACCAATCTTGGTGAAGTTGCTCACTCGATCCTAGGTACTTCACCATCCATTCGATCAGTTTATGGTTATCGTCTTTTCGCCATACCAAACAACAATGACTCTGCGGACTCGGTTCAGGCAGTATTTTCTCCACCAGCAGGCCTTGTTCGATAATTGGCGCGGCAATGTGCCTTGGCATATAACCCACTCCTACTCCATTTTTAAGACACTCTATGGCGCTATACCAGTTGGGTAACAACAGGCGTCTTTGACTTGAGTAGTGACCTGTGTGTCGCTTGGGGAGCACACTAGAGGTATCGTCCAAACATATCGCGGGATACTGGCTAACAAATTCTTCGTTGAGGTTTTGCTCTCGCACACACGGGTGACTTGGCGACATTACAAACGCCCAATCTAGGCGTCCCATATCTTTAACCTCAAAGTCGCCGCCGACCGGAATCGCCGAGGTCGCACCAATCACAATATCCGCTCTGCCCTGTGCAATCGCCTCCCAAGAGCCATTAAACACCTCCATGTTGATCTGAAGCTCTGCAAACTCAAAGGTTTGGTAGAACTCTTCAATCATCGGCTTCATTTTGTCGAGCTTAACCACGTTATCGAGCGTTAGGCGCAAGGTTTTCTTCCAGCCACGCGCTGCTCGGCGAGTCTGGGCACTGACCTCTTCCATCTGTCTCAGTAACGCACGTGCCTCTTCAATGAACAATTCACCTGCCGGAGTGAGCTCAACCTTTCTCGGTAAACGCCTGAAAAGCAGCACATCCAGTTCTTGTTCGACCTGTCTGACACCATAACTGATCGCCGAGGGCACTTTGTGCAACTGCTCAGCCGCCGCGGTAAAACTGCCCAAGCGCGCTACCGTATCGAGCATTTCTAAAGAGGATTTAGAGAACATAAGCCTTCAATTTTTTTGATTGATAACCACATATTTTAGCGTTTTATTTTATCAGGTCTGAAAAATAGAATGTCAGCATAAATAAACAGGGGCTTTCACTTCTGTATATCAAACAATTTTTTTGATGATAAAAACATCATTACCTTTAGCTTAATGGCATCTTATGAATATTTCTAAATTTCAATTGGTCTACCTTGCAGTTCTTTCAATGCTTGGCTTTATTGCGACCGATATGTACCTTCCTGCATTTAAGGCAATGGAAGTTGATTTCGCAACCGGCCCAGAGCAAATTGCTCTGTCTCTAACGGTATTCCTTGGCGGTATGGCAATGGGTCAGCTTCTTTGGGGCCTAGCGAGTGACAAGTATGGTCACCGTAATACGTTGGCGGTTGGTCTTGTTATCTTTACTGCGGCTTCATTCGGCTTAGCATTCAGCACCGAGGTATGGCATCTACTGACACTGCGCTTCATTCAAGCGATCGGCGTATGTGCTCCTGCGGTAATCTGGCAAGCAATGGTTATCAAGCGTTACTCACAAAGCAGTAGCCAACAAATTTTTGCAACCATCATGCCTTTGGTTGCGCTATCTCCTGCATTAGCACCTCAGCTAGGTGTGTTACTGGCGGATAGCTTTGGCTGGCACAGCATCTTCATCACATTAACCTTGATGGGTGCACTGCTAGTGGCGACAACAATGGCTCAACCAAAAGAAGCGCCTGAAGTAAAACAGACATCGATTAAGACAGACATCAAGATGTTGCTTAAATCAAAGCCTTACATGGGTAATGTCTTAATGTTTGCTTCAGCATCTGCAGCGTTCTTCGCTTACCTAACGGGTATGCCAGAGATCATGGCCCAACTAGGTTATGAAGCAAAAGACATCGGTTTGAGCTTTATCCCACAAACAATCGCGTTCATGGCGGGTGGTTACTTCGGTAAGCAAGCAGTGAAGAAATATGGCGATGGCGTTGTACTAAGAAACCTTATCGGTTTGTTCAGTGTAGCGGCGATGCTTATCTTTATCGCATCACAGTGGGAACTGACGTCAATCTGGCCTCTACTTGCGCCTTTCTGTTTGATTGCTGTCGCAAACGGCGCACTTTACCCAATCGTAGTAAACCGTGCTCTATCAAGCGCTAAACAAAGCCCAGCAACAGCTGCTGGTCTACAAAACAGCCTGCAAATCAGTATCAGTGGCCTATCAAGTGCATTGGTCGCGGCAATGGCTAGCCAAGCACTAAGCGCGACGGGTATTGCCGTTGTGATCTGTTTGGGTGCGTTGTGGGTTGGCTATATTGTTTCGAACAAAGAGCTTTCTGAACACTTCGCGACACCTGACAACTCTCGAGTAGTCGCTGACGAGAAACAAGACTAGTTTCTAAGTTAACGAAAACAAAAAAGAGCGAGATTACTCGCTCTTTTTTTATATCTAGATAAATAAGAAAAAGCCAGTAGCGGTACTACTGACTTTCATTTAAATCATCTTATTTATTAAGAGACTACTTTTTCTTAGTCGGACGCTGCCAGTCAGCAATCTTACGTTCTTTCGCACGGCTGATAACCAGCTCATTTTCCAACACATCACGCGTCACTGTAGAGCCAGCACCAACCGTCGCACCATTACCAATCGTAACAGGCGCTATTAATTGACTATCTGAACCAACAAACACGTCATCACCAATAATGGTCTTAAACTTATTCGCCCCATCGTAGTTACAAGTAATTGCACCCGCCCCTACGTTTACACGCTGACCAATTTCAGCATCGCCCAAGTACGTTAGGTGATTCGCTTTAGAACCTTCACCAAGGCGAGTGTTCTTCACTTCAACAAAGTTACCAACGTGCGAATCGTTACGCATGTCTGCACCAGGGCGTAGGCGAGTAAATGGACCAACCGTACAGTCTTCACCAACAGTCGCTCCTTCGATTACGCTGTATGGACGAATAACTGTGTTGTCATCGATCTCACAGTCTTTCAGCACGCAGCCAGTGCCGATAACCACGTTATCGCCAATGCTTACGCTGCCTTCGATGATAACGTTAGTATCAATCTCAACGTCCATACCGCACTGCAGTTCACCACGCAGATCAAAGCGGCTTGGGTCGCGTAGCATTACGCCTTGCTTCAATAGCTTATCGGCTTGCTCAGCTTGGTAAGCGCGCTCTAGACGAGCCAGTTGAGAGCGGTCGTTTACGCCTTCCACTTCAATCGGGCTTACTGGGTGTACCGCTTCAACTGCACGACCTTCGTCGTGAGCCGCAGCGATAACGTCAGTCAGGTAATATTCACCCTGTGCGTTGTCGTTGCTTAGACCTGACAACCAGCGCTTCAGATCGCCACCAGTCGCCACCATAACGCCGGTATTGATCTCTTTGATAAGCTTCTGCTCATCCGTTGCATCTTTCTGTTCAACGATAGCCACAACAGGGCCATTACGACGAATAATACGTCCGTAGCCCATCGGGTTGTCTAACACGACAGTAAGTAGCGCGATGCCACCGTTTGGCTGAGCGTCTAATAGGTTTTCAATGGTTTCAGGTGAGATTAGTGGAACATCACCGTAGAGCACCAATACTTTTTCATCATCAGCGAAATGTGCAGATGCTTGATCCACAGCGTGACCTGTGCCGAGCTGTTCAGCTTGCAGTGCCCAGTTTACAGATTCTTCAGCTAAGGTAGCCTTCATCTGATCACCACCGTGGCCGTAAACCAGGTTGATGTTTTGAGCGCCTAGACCATTACATGTATCGATAACATGTTTCACCATTGGCTTACCCGCAAGTGTGTGCAGAACCTTTGGTGTGTTTGAATACATGCGAGTGCCTTTGCCCGCCGCGAGAATTACCGCGCTAAACTTCATTGTAAACCTATCCAACGTTATTTTTATTAAGCCGATATTGTAACCGTTTTTGGGCAAAAAATTAAATCGCAATAACCATTTAACCGGTAGTGATACGTAAAAGAAGCATTTTTGAGAATCTAAAAATGCAAAAAGGCGACCCTTAGGTCGCCTTTATCTCAGAGTCTGTAATCTTAAAAAGATTAACGACGCTGTTTTGTCAGTTCGATAACTCGTAACTGAGCAATGGCTTTAGCCAGTTCACCGGCCGCTTGTGCGAAGTCTATGTCGCCATGCTGATTTTGGATATTCTCCACAGCCTTGCGCTTAGCTTCTTCCGCCTTTGCTGCGTCTAGCTCTTCACCACGGATAGCTGTATCAGCCAGTACAGTCGCTGTACCAGGCTGAACTTCTACCATACCACCAGAAACATAAATAATTTCTTCGTGGCCGTGCTGCTTAACAATACGCACCATACCAGGCTTGATAGCGGTCAGCAGTGGAGTGTGACCATGGAAAATACCAAGCTCACCCTCACTACCGGTCACCTGAAACGTCTCAACAAGACCAGAGAAAATTTGTTTCTCGGCACTTACAACGTCTAGGTGAAAGGTTATTGCTGCCATATCGCCTCCTAGTTAGCCTTATAGCTTCTTAGCATTCTCGATAGCTTCGTCAATTGCACCACAGTACATGAACGCTTGCTCTGGAATGTCATCGTATTCACCAGATAGAAGACCTTGGAAGCCACGTAGAGTCTCTTTAAGAGGTACGTAAATGCCTGGGTCACCTGTAAATACTTCCGCTACGTGGTAAGGCTGAGTTAGGAACTTCTCAATCTTACGAGCACGAGATACAACTTGCTTATCTTCTTCAGATAGCTCGTCCATACCTAGGATAGCAATGATATCTTTCAGCTCTTTATAGCGCTGAAGAGTAGACTGAACGCCACGAGCGATGTCGTAGTGCTCTTGTCCAACTACCAATGGATCCAGTTGACGTGAAGTAGAATCTAGCGGGTCGATCGCAGGGTATAGACCCATAGATGCGATGTTACGGTTAAGTACAACCGTTGCATCCAAGTGAGCGAACGTTGTTGCTGGAGACGGGTCAGTCAAGTCATCCGCAGGTACGTATACCGCCTGTACAGACGTGATAGAACCAGCTTTAGTTGACGTGATACGCTCTTGTAGAACACCCATTTCTTCAGCCAGTGTAGGTTGGTAACCTACCGCAGAAGGCATACGACCTAGAAGTGCTGATACTTCAGTACCTGCTAGTGTGTAACGGTAGATGTTATCAACGAACAGTAGAACGTCACGACCTTCGTCACGGAAGCGCTCTGCCATTGTTAGGCCAGTCAGGGCAACACGTAGACGGTTACCTGGTGGCTCGTTCATCTGACCGTAAACCATCGCTACTTTTGATTCTTCAGGTTTTTCGATGTTTACAACACCTGCTTCCTGCATCTCAAAGTAGAAATCGTTACCTTCACGAGTACGCTCACCTACACCTGCAAATACAGATAGGCCTGAGTGTTGAAGTGCGATGTTGTTGATAAGTTCCATCATGTTAACGGTCTTACCTACACCAGCACCACCGAATAGACCGATTTTACCACCCTTAGCGAATGGACAAATCAAGTCGATTACTTTAACACCAGTTTCTAGAAGAGCTGTCTCGTTAGACTGCTCTTCATAGCTTGGAGCTTCACGGTGAATGGCGTAATGCTCTTCAGCACCAATCTCGCCACACTCATCAATCGCGTCACCTAGGACATTCATGATACGACCCAATGTCTTAGTACCTACTGGTACTGAGATTGGAGCGCCAGTATTTTCAACTGTCAAACCACGACGTAAACCATCAGAGCTACCCATTACGATTGCGCGAACTACGCCACCGCCAAGTTGTTGCTGAACTTCAAGAACTAGACGTTCTTGTACTTCATTAACATTCAGAGCGTCGTATACACGAGGTACTTCACCCTGTGGGAACTCTACGTCGACTACCGCACCGATGATCTGTACGATCTTACCTGTAGCCATCGTTAATCCTCTAACTATTTAGTTTTACCTAAGCTTAAACCGCAGCTGCGCCTGAAACGATCTCAGAAAGTTCTTGTGTAATTGCCGCTTGACGCGCTTTGTTGTACACAAGTTCTAAGTCATCAATAATGTCACCAGCGTTATCTGTTGCTGATTTCATAGCAATCATTCGAGCCGCTTGCTCACAAGCAAGGTTCTCGACCACACCTTGATATACTTGAGATTCGACGTAGCGAACCAGTAGTGCATCTAGTAGTGGTTTTGGCTCAGGCTCATAAATGTAGTCCCAAGCATGATCGCGTTTCATGTCTTCGCTGTCTGATTTAGGCAAAGGAAGTAATTGATCGATCGTTGGTTCTTGTACCATAGTGTTTTCAAACTTGTTGAACACTACGAACAGGCGATCCAATTCGCCTTCATCATATTTCTTCAGCATAACGCTTACTGAGCCAATCAAGTCTTCAAGGCTTGGGCGATCGCCCAGACCAGAAACTTGAGCTGCTACTTTCGCGCCGCTGTTGTTGAAAAATGCTGTCGCTTTTGAACCTACAATTGCAAGTTCAACGTCAGCACCTTTCTCAGACCAATCTTTCATGTCGTTCATGGCTTTTTTGAACAAGTTAATGTTCAAACCACCACAAAGACCACGGTCTGTAGAAACGATGATGTAACCAACACGTTTGGCTTCACGTTCCTCAAGATAAGGATGCTTATACTCGAGGCTACCATTAGCCAAATGACCGATCACTTTACGCATTGTTTCTGCATATGGACGAGTAGCTTCCATTGCGTCTTGAGAACGACGCATTTTTGAAGCTGCTACCATTTCCATTGCTTTCGTAATCTTCTGTGTGCTTTTAACACTACCGATTTTATTACGTATCTCTTTTGCGCCGGCCATCGTTACTCTCCGTTAATGGTATGAGGTGGCCCTAAGACCACCTACCAATTACCAGGTCTGGGTTGCCTTGAAATCGTCAACAAGCTTCTTCAGCTCAGCTTCGATTTCTTTATTGAAAGCACCCGTTGTGTCGATCTGTGTTGCTAGATCGGCATATTGACCACGAGCAAACGACAGTAAAGCAGCTTCAAAGTCTAGAACTTTAGAAAGTTCAACGTCTTGAAGGTATCCACGCTCTGCAGCGAAGATTACTAGAGCTTGGTCAAATACAGACATAGGAGCGTATTGCTTCTGCTTCATCAGTTCTGTAACTTTTTGACCATGGTCTAGCTGCTTCTTAGTCGCTTCATCAAGATCCGAAGAGAACTGAGCAAATGCTGCAAGTTCACGGTATTGAGCTAGAGCAGTACGGATACCGCCAGATAGCTTCTTGATGATTTTAGTCTGCGCCGAACCACCTACACGAGAAACTGAGATACCAGGGTCAACAGCTGGACGTACGCCCGCGTTGAATAGCTCAGTTTGTAGGAAGATCTGACCATCGGTAATCGAGATTACGTTCGTCGGTACGAATGCAGATACGTCACCAGCTTGCGTTTCGATGATAGGAAGAGCAGTTAAAGAACCCGTCTTGCCTTTCACTTCGCCTTTAGTGAATTCTTCTACGTAGTGTTCGCTTACACGAGCAGCACGCTCTAGTAGACGAGAGTGAAGGTAGAAAACATCACCAGGGAACGCTTCACGACCTGGTGGACGCTTAAGCAGTAGTGAGATCTGACGGTAAGCGACAGCTTGCTTAGATAGATCATCATAAACAATCAGTGCATCTTCACCGCGATCACGGAAGTATTCGCCCATCGCACAACCAGCATACGGTGCAAGGTATTGCAGCGCTGCAGATTCAGAAGCCGATGCAACAACAACAACAGTGTTTGCTAGTGCGCCGTGCTCTTCTAGTTTGCGAACTACGTTAGCAATAGTCGACGCTTTTTGGCCGATAGCTACGTAGATAGAGAAAATACCAGAATTTTTTTGGTTAATAATCGCATCGATCGCCATTGCTGTTTTACCAGTCTGACGGTCACCGATTACTAGTTCACGTTGACCACGACCGATAGGGATCATTGAGTCAACAGACTTGTAACCAGTTTGAACAGGTTGATCTACCGATTTACGGTCGATTACACCTGGTGCGATAATTTCTACAGGCGAAGTCAATTTAGCTTCGATTGGACCTTTACCATCAATTGGCTCACCTAGCGTGTTTACAACACGACCAAGCATTTCAGGACCTACTGGTACTTCTAGAATACGACCAGTACCTGTAACTTTCATGCCTTCCTGTAGGTCAGCATACGGGCCCATTACAACAGCACCAACCGAATCACGGTTCAAGTTCAGTGCTAGAGCGTAACGGCCACCCGGTAGTTCGATCATTTCACCTTGCATCACGTCCGCTAGGCCGTGGATGCTAAGGATGCCATCGCTTACAGAAACGATAGTACCTTCATTGCGAGCTTCACTAACAACGTCGAAAGATTCAATACGTTGTTTAATTAGATCGCTAATTTCAGTGGAATTAAGTTGCATGCTCCAATCCCCATTAAGACTGCAATGCATCGCTCAGGCGGTCTAAACGACTGCGCGCTGAGTTATCGATGACTAGGTCTCCGGCTCGAATAATAACTCCACTAAGTAGAGTCTCATCTATACTGCAATTCAGCTGAACTTTGCGCGCAAGGCGCAGTTCCAATTTGCTGATAATGCTTGTGCGTTGTTCTTCAGAAAGTTCAACAGCTGAAGTAACTTCAACGTCGATCTCTTTCTCATACTCTTTTTTGAGTATAAAGAACTCTTTACAAACATCAGGAAAAGCCATTAAGCGGCCATTCTCTGCCATCACTTTAATTAAGTTCTGGCCGAATTCATCAAATTGTTCGCCACAAATTACAATGAATACTTCAGCTAATTTTTCAGCAGTCATAGAACCGCTTAATAAATTGTGAACATCATCATTTTGTGCCACTTCGGCAGCAAAAGTAAGCATTTGACCCCATTGGTCTAGCTCACCTTTATCTACCGCAAAGTCAAACGCTGCTTTAGCATAGGGGCGTGCGATTGTAGTCAAATCAGACATATACAGCCCCTTGCTTTAAAGTTTTGCAGTAATGTTGTTAAGAAGATCATCGTGTACATCTTTATCGATTGTACGCTCAAGGATTTTCTCAGCACCAGCTATAGCCAGAGTTGCGACTTGTTTGCGCAGGTCATCACGGGCACGTGTACGCTCTGCTTCAATTTCTGCTTCTGCTTGCGCTAAGATTTTCTGGCGTTCTGCCTGAGCTTCTTCGCGTGCTTCATCAATAATTTGAGCTTTACGTTTGTTTGCCTGATCAATAACCTCAGTTGCAGTGCGCTTTGCTTCTTTCATTTGCTCAGAAGCGTTGGCTTGTGCCAGGTTCAAGTCTTTAGCAGCGCGTTCAGCGGCTACAAGACCGTCAGCAATTTTTTTCTGACGTTCTTCAATTGCTTGCATGATTGGTGGCCATACATATTTCATGCAGAACCAAACAAACAGTGAAAAAGCAATTGCTTGACCTAGCAGAGTTGCGTTCATATTCACAACAGCTACCCCTCGTTAAGAATCAACTACAAAAATTTAATTAACTATTAAAGAGTTAATTAGCCTGCTAGTTGACCAACAAATGGGTTAGCAAACGTGAATAGTAGTGCGATTACGATACCGATCATTGGAACAGCATCCAGTAGACCAGCGATGATGAACATCTTAACTTGTAGCATTGGAGCCATTTCAGGTTGACGCGCAGCGCCTTCTAGGAATTTACCACCAAGAATAGCAAAACCAATTGCAGTACCTACGGCACAAAGACCAACAATAATAGCAACAGCGATTGCTGAAAAACTTAGTACAGTTTCCATTTACGTTCTCCGATTAACATTAATAGTTAGAATAAAGCTTAAAAATTTTTTAGTGATCACTATCTTCATGAGCCATTGATAAGTAAACGATTGTCAACATCATGAAAACAAACGCTTGAATCAATATAACTAAGATATGGAAGATAGCCCAAGGTAGTGCACCTACCCATTGTAAGTACCACGGTAGCATTGCCGCGATAAGAATAAACACCACCTCACCCGCAAACATATTACCAAATAAACGCATACCTAGAGATAGTGGCTTCGCTAATAACGAAATTACCTCAAGTACCAAGTTAAATGGGATCATGATTGGGTGATTAAATGGATGCAGTGCCAATTCTTTAGCAAATCCGCCTAGGCCTTTCACTTTGATGCTGTAGTAGATCATCAGAGCAAAAACACCCAAAGCCATTGCCATGGTTATATTTACATCAGCTGTAGGAACCACTTTCAAGTAAGGGATACCTAGCCAATGCTCTGCAGGATATGGTAAGAAATCGATAGGCACTAAGTCCATCAAGTTCATAATGATAATCCAGCAGAATATAGTCAGTGCTAGTGGGGCAATCAGAGGGTTGCGACCATGGAAAGTTTCTTTAACGTTGTCGCCAACGAATTCCACTACCATTTCAACAAAACACTGAAGCTTACCAGGTACACCTACTGTTGCTTTCTTAGCGACTGAGCGAAAAACCCAAAGGAATAACATCCCTGTCAACACCGAAAAAAACAGACTGTCTATATGTACGTTCCAGAAACTTGTCTCCTCTACAAGACCAAACTTAGCTAAAGAAAGGTTTTGTAAATGGTGTTCAATGTATCCGGATGCTGTTGGCGCAGCCATAACTCATCCTATTTTTTATTGTTAATGAAAAGCACTGGCGCAAAGATATTAATACCTAGAACCAGTAAATAGGTCAGTTTGAGGGGAATTAATTCCACCTGCATATACATGTAGACAATAGAGAATAGTAGAACTGTGATAAGGATCTTTAGTGCTTCACCTGCATAGAACGACGCCGCAACTAACTTAGTTGCGCGAGCTCCACAAAATAGGAAAGCACACACACAAAAAACCACATTCGCGATGACAAAAATACCGCCACCAACCAATGCAGCAAAACCCCAATCAGGATTAACAGCTAAACCTAACCCTATCGCCACTAATATAACCGCGCTAAGCTCGATCAATAACATTTGCTTTGCAAGCACTCGTCCTGGTCTTGCTAACGCCGCTACCATGTATTCGTTCCTCTTTAAGCCCACTTTACCACTCGCTTAAAAGCGTGCTGAGAAATTGGCGAAAATTATACGTTCAGCCAAATTGATTGCAATAAGAATGCAGCAATCATTTACATTTCTGTATACAAACCGACAACTTTTGTAAGAAATTACTTGTTTATTACATAATTGACCTAAATCAATTATCTCATTTAGTACTCTAGTTTAGCAATAAGTTGCTCTAATTTGTGAGGCTCATCAAGAGTAATTGTCACTTTTGACTTACCGCTAACAGAACGAGTAACTGAAACGTTTGCTTGCAATTTTTCCGTGAGTCTTCGTGAAAGTTCGATGGCCTCAGTGTCTTCGGGCTTCGATTCCGCTTCAACGTCTGGTTTTAAGCACTTTTTGACAAGTTGCTCAGTTTGACGCACGGTCATTTTTTTGGTTGCTGCAGTATTCGCTGCCTCAACCTGGGTAACACCTTCAAGCGCAAGCAGTGCTCGAGCATGCCCCATTTCCAGTTGTTTATTGGAAACTAAACCTTTTACTTCATTTTCGAGCTGATTTAGACGTAATAAGTTACTCACCGTAGCTCTCGATTTACCGATTACATCAGCGACTTGTTGGTGTGTCAGCTCAAATTCGTTCTGTAGTCGCTCTAGCGCTTGTGCTTCTTCGATAACATTCAGATCTTCACGCTGAATATTCTCAATCAACGCCATCGCGATAGCGGCTTTGTCTTCGACTCTCTTGACCAAACACGGCACCTGTTTTAAGCCAGCTTGACGCGCAGCTCTCCAACGGCGCTCACCAGCGATAATCTCATATTGACCATACGCTAAAGGACGCACGACGATAGGTTGAATAATACCTTGAGATTGAATAGATGCGGCCAGCTCTTCTAGCGCTTCTGGCGCCATATCCTTACGCGGTTGATATACACCTGGCTTCAAGCTACCAATAGCAATCTCTGTGAACTCGCCTTCTGCAGACAAAGCCTGACTATGAGAAGCAACTTGTTGTTTTTCACGAGCCAATGAGCTAGTTGCAAGCAATGCATCTAACCCTTTTCCTAAACCACGCTTAGACATTGAGCGAATTCCTTTGGTTAGACCTATACTGGGACTTCTTCACGACGCAACATTTCGCCTGCAAGAGCAAGGTAAGCCTTAGCTCCTGCGGAATATTTGTCGTAGTACATTGCTGGCTTGCCGTGACTCGGGGCTTCTGCCAGACGCACATTTCTAGGGATCACAGTTCGGTAGACTTTGCTACCAAAGTGTTTTTTGAGTTGATCAGATACTTCGTTCGATAAGCGGTTGCGAGGATCGTACATAGTACGCAGAAGACCTTCGATCTTCAGGTTCTCGTTTACAACAGCCGCTAGCTTACTGATGGTATCCATCAATGCAGTCAAACCTTCCAAAGCAAAGTATTCACATTGCATAGGAACCAATACGGAGTCGGCCGCAGCCATCGCGTTGATTGTAAGAAGGTTTAATGAGGGAGGGCAATCAATAAAGATAAAATCATAGTTATTGCGAATGGGTTCGAGTGCATTTTTTAAACGAACTTCACGAGCAAACACTTCCATCAGCTTGATTTCTGCCGCAGTAACATCACCGTTCGCGGCGATGAGGTCATAATTGCCAGATGTACTCCGGCAAACCACCTCATCAAATGGGGTGTCTTCAACCAACAAATCGTAAGCTGTTGCTTCAACTTGATACTTGTCGACACCGCTCGCCATAGTGGCATTACCTTGAGGATCGAGGTCAACAACCAATATCTTGCGTTTTGTTGCCGCCATTGATGCTGCTAAATTAATGCAAGTTGTTGTTTTTCCTACGCCACCCTTCTGGTTGGCAATTGCTACGATTCTACCCACTATGGCCTCGCTGATTATCCCTGACGCGATAAAGTAACTAGATGACGCTCTCCATCAAGCTCTGGCACTTGCAAAGCTTTAATGTCTGTCACTGAACACCATTCAGGTAACAGGTCGATTTCGTCTCTAGGATGTTGTCCCTTAAGAGCCAAAAATACACCGGATTGCTCTTTAGGTAAATGGTGACACCACTCTACCATGTCTGTCATTGACGCAAATGCACGACTGAGCACTGCATCAAACTTTTCTTCTGGTTGAAATTCTTCAACGCGACTTTGAACCGGTACCACGTTGTCGATACCCAGCTCATGAATCACCTGTTTGATAAAACGAATACGCTTACCTAGGCTGTCTAGCAAGTAAAACTCGCAGTCTGGATTCATGATTGAGAGCGGAATCCCAGGAAGACCAGGTCCCGTACCCACATCGATAAAGCGCTTACCTTGTAAGTGAGTGCTAACAATGATGCTATCTAAGATATGTTTCACCATCATTTCTTGTGGGTCACGAACTGATGTTAGGTTATAAGCTTTGTTCCACTTGTTCAGTAACTCAACGTAGCCAACCAACTGGCCACGTTGTTTTTCAGATACTTCAAGTTCAGTCTGGCCAATAAGGTGATCCAGTTTTTCGCGTAATGCGCTCATTATGCTTCCTCACCTTTTTTCAACAGGCCGTGTTTTTTCAAGTAAACCAACAGAATTGAGATTGCTGCAGGTGTGATACCTGAAATTCGCGAAGCAATACCAATTGAGTCAGGCTTAGCTGTCGTTAGTTTAAGAACCACTTCGTTAGAAAGTCCTTTTACCTTGCTGTAATCGATATCAGCAGGCAGTTTGGTGTTTTCATGACGCAGTGATTTTTCAATTTCGTCTTGTTGACGCTGAATGTAACCATCGTACTTCACTTGGATCTCAACTTGCTCAGACGCTTGTTGATCTTCCAGTGCAGGACCAAAACGATCCAATGCGGTTAACTGTGAATAAGTCATTTCAGGGCGACGAAGAAGATCTTCACCGCTCGCTTCACGAGACATTGGTGTTTTCAGAATTTGGTTCAGTTGATCAATATCTTCAGATTTTGGATTAATCCAAGTCTCTTTCAGACGTTGACGCTCCTTCTCCATGTTTTCCATCTTCTCGTTGAAACGAGCCCAACGAGCGTCATCAACAAGGCCAAGTTCACGCGACTTTTCAGTCAAGCGGATATCGGCGTTGTCTTCACGAAGCAGCAGACGGTATTCCGCGCGAGACGTAAACATGCGGTAAGGTTCTTTGGTACCCATGGTAGATAGGTCGTCGATAAGCACGCCCATGTAAGCTTGGTCACGACGTGGACTCCAGCCTTCTTTGCCTTGAGTAAACAAACTTGCATTCAGACCGGCCATCAAGCCTTGTGCAGCCGCTTCTTCATAGCCAGTGGTACCGTTGATTTGACCCGCAAAGAATAGACCTTTGATAAACTTAGTTTCGTAAGTCAGCTTAAGGTCGCGAGGATCAAAGAAATCGTACTCAATCGCATAGCCAGGGCGAACGATATGAGCATTTTCAAAGCCCTTCATCGAACGAACAATTTGAACCTGTACATCAAACGGCAGACTGGTAGAGATACCATTCGGGTATAGCTCGTGAGTCGTTAGACCTTCTGGCTCAATAAAAATTTGGTGACTGTTCTTGTCAGCAAAACGCATTACTTTGTCTTCAATCGAAGGGCAGTAACGAGGGCCAATGCCTTCAATCACACCCGCGTACATAGGGCTGCGATCAAGGTTGGCACGAATTACGTCATGCGTATTTTCATTGGTATGCGTGATGTAACATGGAATTTGACGAGGTTGTTGAGCTCGGCTGCCCATGAACGAGAAAACAGGCGTCGGGTTATCACCGTGCTGAACCTCAAGCTCAGAAAAATCAACGCTACGCGCATCGATACGAGGAGGAGTACCTGTTTTCAGGCGATCAACTCGGAATGGAAGATCACGAAGACGGTCAGCCAGTGCGATCGATGGTGGATCACCAGCACGGCCACCTGAAGAACTTTCCATACCAATATGGATCTTGCCGCCTAGGAATGTGCCCACAGTCAGAACCACAGCGCTTGCGCGGAACTTAAGGCCCATCTGCGTTACCACACCTACCACTTGATCCTGTTCAACGATCAAGTCATCAACCGACTGTTGGAACAAAGTCAGGTTTGGCGTGTTTTCAAGAACGTTACGAACAAAGGCTTTGTACAGTGCGCGGTCAGCTTGTGCACGAGTAGCACGAACCGCAGGGCCTTTTGATGCGTTCAATGTTCTGAACTGAATACCTGCATGATCAATAGCTTGCGCCATTAATCCACCCATTGCATCGACCTCTTTTACCAAGTGGCCCTTACCGATCCCGCCAATGGCTGGGTTACAAGACATTTGTCCTAGTGTATCGATATTATGAGTAAGTAATAACGTACTTTGACCAGTACGTGCAGATGCGAGTGCGGCTTCCGTTCCTGCATGGCCACCACCAACAACGATGACGTCAAATTTTTCGTGATAAAGCATGAACCGACCTCAGGTATTCAAACGTTTTCTAGATTGATAAAAAGGAGCGATATTCTACCTGTTTTCATAGCCTGAGAAAACGTTTTTGGGATTTTTCGAAAAAGCTGTTTTTAATTAATATAGATAAGATCTTTAAGGAGATCTTTTATTAGATCTATTATTAGGATCGAGGGTATCTGTGGATAAGTCGGAAATGATCAACGAGATCATGGATCTTTTTTGGATCAAATGATGTGATCTAACTTTGATCAGGATGAGGATTAGCTGGGATCAAAATGGCTACTTATTCACAGGAGGAAATTAGCCTAAAACTTGTTATTTGGATAACTATAGGTTAATCACCGTATATGTATGATCTTATCCACAGCAGAAATTGAAAATAGATCGCTAATTTTCGATGTTTTTGAAAAAAAGTTATTCACAATCACGATGTTCAGAGACAAAAAAAGCGGCATAAGCCGCTTTTTGAGAGAGGAGAGAGGTTAAAACTGGTCGCTATGATCGTTGAACCAAGCTTCTGCTGCGTCTTCTGGTACCGGAGTTTCCAATACATCGATGGTAAAACAGTCAGAAATAGGCTGAGCACCGAGCTCTTTCATCTGGCTGTGGACTGATTTTCCCGCCAAACAGAAGGTATCGTAACTCGAATCACCAAGCGCCACGACAGCAAAGCGAACCGGGCTTAAATCTGGAGATTGCTGGGTCAATGCGTCGATAAACGGCTTAATATTATCTGGAAATTCACCCGCACCATGAGTTGAAGTCACCAGCAACCAAAAGCCTTGTTGGGGAATATCATCGAATTCAGGCTGATTATGAAGGGTGATCTCGTGGCCTTGCTCTTCAAGAAGATCATTAAGGTGATCGCCAACGTACTCTGCACCACCTAAGGTGCTGCCTGTAATAATGTGGATCATTAAGCTGTCCTTACTAAAGAAAAAGGCCAGCATGAGCCGGCCTTTAAAGGTTATTTACCAATACAGAAAGAGGTGAAGATACGGCCGAGTAGGTCATCGGAACTGAATTCACCAGTAATCTCGTTAAGGTGTTGCTGCGTTATACGCAGTTCTTCTGCCAAGATTTCCCCTGCCATATAGCCTTCGAGCTGTTGCTGGCCAATATCTAGATGCTCAGATGCGCGTTCTAGGGCATCTAAGTGGCGACGACGTGCCATGAAGCCACCTTCATTGCCACCAGCAAAGCCCATGCAATCTTTTAAGTGATTACGTAGTGCATCAACGCCTTGTCCCGTCTTTGCTGATAGTCGAATCAGAGTTGGATCATTAACATGGCAAATCCCGAGATCTTCACCGGTTTGATCGGCTTTGTTACGAATCACGGTCATTCCGATGTTATTCGGCAGACGATCAACGAAATCTGGCCAGATATCTTTCGGGTCGGTTGCATCGGTAGTGGTGCCATCGACCATAAATAAAACGCGATCGGCTTGAGCAATTTCTTCCCAAGCGCGTTCAATACCGATTTTTTCGACTTCATCCGAGGCTTCACGCAGGCCTGCGGTATCAATAATGTGCAGTGGCATACCATCAATATGGATATGTTCACGAAGTACATCACGGGTTGTACCTGCAATATCAGTCACAATCGCGGAGTCTTTACCCGATAATGCATTCAGTAAGCTCGACTTACCGGCATTAGGACGACCTGCAATCACCACCTTCATACCTTCACGCATGATGGCACCTTGATTGGCTTCTTGGCGAACCGCTTCGAGGTTGTCGATGATAGCTTGTAAGTCAGCACTTACTTTACCGTCAGCAAGGAAATCAATCTCTTCTTCTGGGAAGTCGATAGCGGCTTCAACATAGATGCGTAAGTGAATCAGAGAGTCCACCAGCGTATTAATGCGTTTCGAGAACTCACCTTGCAACGATTGCAGAGCTGATTTCGCCGCTTCTTCTGAACTGGCATCAATGAGGTCAGCAATCGCTTCTGCTTGGGTTAAATCCATCTTGTCGTTCAAGAAGGCACGCTCCGAGAACTCACCAGGGCGTGCTGCGCGTAGCCCTGGAATCGCGAGGATGCGCTTGATGAGCATATCCATTACCACAGGGCCACCGTGGCCTTGTAGCTCTAATACGTCTTCACCGGTAAACGAGTGCGGGTTAGGAAAGTAAAGCGCGATGCCTTGGTCTAGCTCTAAACCATCGTGAGATTTAAAAGGGGTGTACTCAGCGTAACGTGGTTTCAGTACTTTGCCGGTAACTTCAAGCGCAACTTGGGCTGCTTGTGGGCCTGAAACGCGAATAATACCGACGCCGCCACGGCCGGGTGCAGTCGCTTGAGCAACAATCGTATCTGTAGTCATAGTTGTGCCTGCTAGCATGTGAAAGCCAAAAAGGGGCGCTCACGATTAATCAATTAGCTGAATTGTAATCAGCTAAAAACAAAAAGGCGACCTTTTGGTCGCCTTTCTTTGTCTCTTTCTATTATCGAACTTACTTAGAATGTAAGCCTTTCTTTTCCAGCGCGCGGTAGATAAGCGTTTGCTGAATCAGAGTTACGATGTTCGATACTAGCCAGTATAGAACCAGACCTGAAGGGAAGAACAGGAAGAAGAATGTGAACATAACCGGCATAAAGGTCATGATCTTCTGCTGCATTGGATCCGTTACAGTTGTCGGGCTCATCTTCTGGATTAGGAACATTGAAGCACCCATCAGAAGTGGCAAGATGTAGTATGGGTCTTGTGCTGAAAGGTCAGTAATCCAACCGAAGAACGGTGAGTGACGCAGTTCAACAGACTCCATTAGTGCCCAGTATAGCGAAATGAAGATAGGCATTTGCAGAAGGATAGGTAAACAGCCACCTAGTGGGTTTACTTTCTCTTTCTTGTAAAGCTCCATCATTTCTTGGCTCATGCGTTGACGGTCGTCGCCGATACGCTCACGCATTGCAGTCAGCTTAGGCTGAAGCATACGCATTTTCGCCATAGACGTGTATTGAGCTTTCGTTAGTGGGTACATAGCACCACGAACGATGAAAGTTAGACAGATGATTGCCAGACCCCAGTTCACAACGATGCCTTGAATGAACGAAAGCAGAGTATGAAGTGGTTTAGCAATGAACCATAACCAACCGTAGTCAACTACTAGGTCTAGGTTAGGTGCAACAGCAGCCATTTGGTCTTGAAGTTTAGGACCAACCCAAAGCGTTGCTTTGAAGTTTGCTTCGTCGCCAGTAGCGATGGTTTTGTTCGGCATGCGAACACCGATGTCGCCAAGGTTACCAATTACACGAGTGTAAAGGTTGCTGCCTGCTTCGTCGCGTGGGATCCATGCACTTGCAAAGTAGTGCTGAATCATCGCTGCCCAACCTTGACCGTTTGCTAGGTTAAGAGACAGGTTGCGATCTTGCATGTCGTCGAAGCTGTATTTTTTGTAACGCGTATCTTCCGTAGAGTAAGCACCACCACGGTAAGTTGGCATTGTTAGGCTACCGCCGTCATCCATTACGTTCTGACGCAGGTGAGCGTACATGCCGAATGTCGCGTTGTTACCAGAGTTGTTGACTACATCGTATTCAACATCCATTGCGTAGCTGCCACGCTTAAGGATGAATGTTTTCGTGTAATCAAGGCCGTTCGCTTGGTAAGTCATCGGGATGCGTAGTTCATCCTGACCATCAGCAAGCGTGAAGCTGTCTGCTGAAACTGTGTAGCTTGGGCGGTTTGTGCTGCTTAAATCGATACCTTGAGGACCCACTAGACCGCTTTGTGCGATAAATTGGTGACCGGGTTCGTTTTTAAGAAGAACAAACGTATCTTCAGAATCGAACTCAGCAGAGTAATCGTTTAGGTTTGCTTTAACGACATCACCACCAACCGTATCAATTGACAGAGTCAGTACATCAGTTGTTACTGTGATAGTTTTAGCAGAAGAAGCAACTTGACCAGGAGCCGGGTCTAGATCATCTGCATAAGATGGCGCTGGTAGGGTGCTGCCAGATTGTGCCTGCTCAACCGCTTGTGGTGCTGGATTCTGAGCTACGTTCCATTGTTGGAACAGTAGGAAAGAAACCAAAGCCAATGCGATTAACAGGATATTACGTTGAGAATCCATCGTTATTTATCTCTGTCTTGTTTTTGGACTGGTGGAACGGGGTCAAAGCCCCCTTCGTTCAAAGGATGGCATTTTAATAGACGTTTGCCTGATAACCAACACCCTTTTACAAAACCGTGAGCTTTCAACGCTTCTATCGCATATAAAGAGCAGGTTGGAGTAAATCGGCAGCGTGGGCCGATGAGTGGACTAATAAACCATCTATAAAAATAGATGGGTATTAGCGCTATCCACGCGAAGGGCGAGACAGGCGAAGCCATAATTTGTCGAGTAGCTTGAACATTTCTTCATTGCTTAAATCTTGCGCGCTCTTCTTAGCGATTACAACAAAATCTTTGTTAGGAAGTTTGTGTTGAGTGTTACGAAAGCTTTCACGAGTAAGACGCTTGAATCGGTTACGACCCACGGCGGTTTTAATCTGCTTTTTCGGAACGGCTAATCCAAGACGAGGATTTGAAAGAGAGTTATTTCGGGCAATGATGGTGAAATGAGGGGAGCCAGCTCGATGAGCTTGCTTGAAGACATTTTGATAATGTTCGGGAGTTAACAAGCGTAACTCCCGACCGAAGGCTAGCTTATTCAAAATAATCAAAGATTACTTAGAAAGACGCTTACGGCCTTTTGCACGACGTGCATTGATTGTTGCGCGACCGTTCTTAGTAGCCATGCGAGCACGGAAACCGTGAGTACGCTTACGCTTTAGAACTGTAGGTTGAAAAGTGCGTTTCATTGTAATTACCTTACTGATCAGTAGTTTTAGGTTTTTGTTAAACCCGGCGTGGGCATTTTTTCTCTTCTTTATATAAGAAAGGAAAACCGACGCCTCTCAACAAAGAGGCGGAATTGTAATCACTGTCACAAAAAGTGTCAATGATTGGGTTAACTAAAATTCCGGTCGGGGGATTATACGTAGAATAACTAAAATCACAAGGATCCTTAGTCGATCCCAACCTTATTTAAGAATTTTTTTAATTTAGGATCCTGTGGATTACCAAAAATATCCTGTGGAGATCCCTGCTCGATAATATGACCGTCAGCCATGAAGATCACTCGGTCTGCGACCTCTCTCGCGAACTGCATTTCATGGGTAACCACCAGCATGGTTTGATGCTGATTTGCCAGTTTTTTCATTAGGTTAAGCACTTCGCCAACCCACTCAGGATCGAGCGCTGAAGTCGGCTCATCAAACAGTAAAAGCTCGGGTTGTAGTGCCATTGCACGGCCAATACCCACCCGTTGTTGCTGGCCACCAGAGAGCGCGGCTGGGTAGCTATCACCTTTGTCACCTAAGCCAATATCATCAAGTATTTGTTGTGCTTTTTCATGGGCTTGCTGTTTTTTCCAACCACGAACGGTAATTAAACCTTCAGCAATATTCTGTCTCGCGGTTTGGTGAGCGAACAGTGCATAGTTTTGGAACACAAAACCGGTCTTACGACGCAGTGCAAGCACCTCTGCCTTAGTGTGTTTCTGAGTATCAACCTTGATATCATCAATCGAAATCGTGCCTTGATCGGCTTGCTCTAGAAAATTCACACAACGCAGTAGGGTAGATTTACCCGTACCACTTGAACCTATGATGACAATTATCTCACCTTGTTTGATTTCTAGGTCGATCCCTTTCAAAACTTCGGTGTCACCAAACTGCTTGTGGATATTTTGTAATTTGATCATCGTACATACGCCTTATTCAGTTTCACTTCGGCCCAAATTTGAATACGAGTGAGGATAACCACCACGCCCCAGTAAATCAGTGCGACTGCTAAGAAAGCCTCGAAGAAGCGGAAACTTGAAGAAGCCTCCATCTGAGCTTTAGCCATGATTTCGGCGACACCTAGGGTGAAGGCAAGTGAAGTCGACTTGATCATATCGATGAAGTAGTTCATCAACGACGGCAGTGCCACGCGAGTTGCTTGCGGTAAGATCACTCGGCGCATCGCTTGGCTGGTTGTCATACCGACCGAAAGGCTGGCTTCCATCTGGCTGCGATCAATACCGATAATCGCGGCACGAATACTTTCTGCCATATACGCGGCAAAGTGCAGGGTTAAGCCAATCACAGCGGCGCTGAAGGCATCCAACCCAACCATCCACGGGAAGACTTGTGGTAAGCCGTAATAAAGGAGGAACAGCTGCACCAACAGTGGTGTGCCTCGGAAGAAGCTAATGTACAGCTGGCTCAGTTGGTCGAGCACTGGGATTTTGAATACACGAATATTCGCCAGTATCAGAGACAGGATCAGAGCAAAGAACAAGCCCCAGGTCGCCATCTCCATCGTGGTGCCTAAATACTTCAGTAGTATTGGCAACAGCTCTAGCATGTAATTAAAGTCAAATCCCATAATCTATCTCGTATTTTTATTGGCAGTGTTGTTCTATATGTAAGTACTGTTGTATCAGGTTTTTTAATCAGTGCACAAAAGCAAAAAGCCCACCGCTGTATAAAGCAGTGGGCCTTGAATGGAGAAAGTGATTAATTACTTCTGAGTAATGTCCGCACCAAACCATTTCTGAGAGATACTTTCTAGCGTACCATCTGCGCGCATTGCTGCTAATGCTTCATTTACTTCTGCTTGCAGTTTTTTGCCGTTATCGTTGTCGACGAAAGGCCAAGCGTTTTCAATTGTTTCGAATGGCTGACCTGCTAGTTGTAATGGTAGACCAGTCTTCTTGATAAGCTCTAGTGCTGATAGGCGATCCATTACGAATGCATCGGCACGACCCAGTGCCACGTCATGTTCAATACCTGTATCGTAGGTTTTTACATTGATCTTGCCATCTTTGTCGTAGCTGCGAAGCAGTTGTTCAAAGTTTGAGCCTAGGTTTACCGCAACCGTCTTGCCATCAAGGTCTTCGATGCCTTTAATGCTGTCATTACCTTTACGAACGGTAATTTGTGCGCCGTCTACTACGTATGGGTCTGCGAATAGGTATTTCGCTTTACGTGCATCCGTCATTGTAATTTGGTTTGAAATGGTATCGATGCGACCCGTTTCAAGAAGACCAAACAGACCAGAGAAGTTTGCCGTTACGTATTCAACCTTGTAATCGTTACGCTTACCGATCTCATCCCATAAATCCACTTCAAAACCCTGTAGCTGGTCTTGTTTAACGAACGTAAACGGGAAATAGCGACCAGACATGCCGACTTTAACTTCAGTCGCAGCTTGAACAGTAGCAGCAGAGAGTGCGATAGCCGCAATTGCAGCCTTAATCCAGTTATTCATTTGGTAACTCCTTATATTTATGGGTTTGGATGTTACTGGGAAAATGCTCACTAGAATAAATAACCAGATGTTATTAACCATAACCAGATTGAATTCCCGATTTGGGGATAACTAGCAAGGATCCGGGCATAAGTGGATCATTGTGTGAGTAAATTAGGGGCAAGATGTGTGGATCCACCGATAAATTACAAATTTATTGTGAATAACTTGGATCTTATTCACTGGATCTGTGATCAATTGCTGGTGATCTGACTTATCAACAGGTAAAATTAGCGGTCATTTCATATTACTTTAAATAGAGTGAGGGCACCGTGTCATCTTCGCTTTGGTTGCAGTGTTTGCAACAGCTTCAAGAAGAGTTACCAGCTACAGAATTCAGTATGTGGGTTCGTCCGTTACAAGCGGAACTCAATGACAATACTCTAACTCTATTTGCACCGAACCGTTTCGTACTCGATTGGGTTCGTGATAAGTATCTAAATAGCATTAACCGTCTGCTGCAAGAATATTGCGGTAACGATATCCCACATCTTCATTTTGAAGTGGGAAGCAAGCGTGTGATTGCACCAAAGCCTGCGACACCGACACCAACTCAGACTCGCACTGCAGCTGATGTGGCCGCTGAGTCATCAGCACCTGCGCAATTACAAGCTCGCAAACCTGTCCATAATATCTGGCGTGATGAAGAGCCTGTCGCGGTTGACTTGAATCACCGCTCAAACGTGAACCCAAAACATAAGTTCAATAACTTTGTTGAAGGTAAGTCGAACCAACTCGGTTTGGCTGCGGCACGTCAGGTTTCTGATAACCCAGGTACAGCCTACAACCCGTTGTTCCTATACGGCGGCACTGGTTTAGGTAAAACGCACTTGTTGCATGCGGTGGGTAACGCCATTGTTGATAATAAGCCGAATGCGAAAGTGGTTTACATGCACTCAGAGCGTTTTGTTCAGGATATGGTAAAGGCTCTGCAAAACAACGCGATCGAAGAATTTAAGCGCTACTACCGTAGTGTTGATGCATTGCTTATCGATGACATCCAATTCTTTGCTAATAAAGAGCGTTCTCAAGAAGAGTTCTTCCATACCTTTAACGCGCTGCTTGAAGGCAATCAACAGATCATCCTAACGTCTGACCGTTATCCAAAAGAGATCAACGGGGTAGAAGATCGTCTTAAATCTCGTTTCGGCTGGGGTTTGACGGTAGCGATTGAGCCACCAGAGCTTGAGACACGTGTTGCGATCTTGATGAAGAAAGCCGAAGACCACCAAATTCACCTTGCGGATGAAGTGGCGTTCTTTATTGCCAAGCGTCTACGCTCTAACGTTCGTGAACTGGAAGGCGCATTGAACCGTGTTATTGCGAATGCAAACTTCACTGGCCGCCCGATCACGATCGACTTCGTGCGTGAAGCACTGCGTGACCTACTTGCACTGCAAGAAAAACTGGTCACTATTGATAACATTCAAAAGACAGTAGCCGAGTACTACAAAATCAAAGTCGCTGATCTATTGTCTAAGCGTCGTTCTCGTTCTGTTGCTCGTCCACGTCAATTGGCGATGGCACTGGCGAAAGAGCTAACAAACCATAGCTTGCCTGAGATTGGCGATGCATTCGGTGGTCGTGACCACACGACGGTACTGCATGCTTGTCGTAAGATTGCTCAGCTGCGTGAAGAGAGCCACGACATTAAAGAAGATTATTCGAACTTGATTCGTACCCTTTCTTCTTAATACACAGTATTCTTAACCTTAATAAGCAGAATCTTGGCCACGTACTATTACGCAGTGCCATTTAGACCGTAAGAGCAAGATATGAAATTTACCATTGAACGTAGTCACCTGATTAAGCCATTACAACAAGTATCTGGCGCACTCGGTGGCAGGCCAACGCTTCCAATTCTAGGAAACCTACTGATTAAAGTAGAAGATAACGTGTTGTCGATGACAGCGACGGATCTAGAAGTTGAACTGATCAGCCGTGTAACGCTTGAAGGTGATTTCGAAGCGGGTAGCATTACCGTACCTTCACGTAAATTCCTAGATATCTGCCGTGGATTGCCAGATAACTCAGTGATCACTGTGGTATTGGATGGTGACCGTATTCAGGTTCGCTCTGGTCGTAGCCGCTTCTCTTTAGCAACATTACCTGCGGCAGATTTTCCAAATATTGAAGACTGGAGCAGTGAAGTTGAAGTGTCAGTGACACAAGCTGAACTTCGCGGTCTTATCGAGAAAACACAATTCTCAATGGCGAACCAAGATGTTCGTTACTACCTCAACGGTATGTTGTTTGAGATTGAAGGCTCTATCCTGCGCAGCGTAGCGACCGATGGTCACCGTATGGCAGTATCTCAAGCACAACTGGGTGCGGATTTTGCTCAGAAGCAGATCATTGTTCCTCGTAAAGGTGTTCAAGAGTTAGTGAAGCTATTGGATGCACCTGAACAGCCAGTAACACTGCAAATTGGTAACTCTAACGTGCGAGCTGAAGTGAACAACTATGTCTTCACTTCTAAGCTGGTTGATGGTCGTTTCCCTGATTATCGCCGCGTAATGCCGCAAAATACCACCAAGACACTTGAAGCTGGCTGTGATGAATTACGTTCAGCATTTTCTCGTGCTGCGATTCTATCGAATGAAAAATTCCGTGGTGTTCGCGTTAACCTTGCGGATAGCGAGATGCGCATTACCGCGAACAACCCAGAGCAAGAAGAAGCAGAAGAAGTACTCGATGTTAACTTCGACGGTGACGCGCTAGAGATTGGCTTCAACGTAAGCTACGTATTGGATGTTCTGAACACACTGCGTTGTGAACAGGTTCGCATCTCAATGTCAGACGCCAATGCGAGTGCTCTTATCGAGAACGCACAAGATGACAGCGCGATGTACGTTGTTATGCCAATTCGCTTATAAGCAGCCCTATGTTGACCTACCGAGTCGTGATTGAAGATTAATATGAAGACGTTATGCCTTTATCGCGCTTAATCGTTAAGCAGTTTAGAAATATTGAAGCCTGTGACATTCAACCGTCATCAGGCTTTAACTTTCTTATAGGGGCTAACGGAAGCGGCAAAACCAGTGTCCTTGAAGCTGTGTATCTGCTCGGACATGGTCGCTCATTCAAGAGTTCACTTACCGGTCGTATCATACAAAACGAGTGTAGTGAGCTGTTTGTACATGGCCGTTTTATGACCTCGGATCAATTTGAGCTGCCAATTGGCATTAATAAGCAGCGCGATGGCACGACAGAGGTTAAAATAAGCGGTCAAACTGGGCAAAAGTTGGCTCAGTTAGCTCAAGTCTTACCTTTGCAGTTGATTCACCCTGAAGGGTTTGATTTACTAACCGATGGACCTAAGCATCGCCGAGCATTCATTGATTGGGGAGTCTTCCACAGTGAGTCGGGCTTTTATGATGCGTGGGGCAGGGTAAAGCGCCTCAATAAGCAGCGAAACGCCTTATTGAAAACGGCAACGCACTATCGAGAGCTGAGCTATTGGGACCAAGAATTGGCCCGTTTAGCAGAAAGCATCAGTCAGTGGCGTGCCACCTACGTTGATCAGCTCAAAGAAGTCGCCGAAGAAATCTGTGCGACCTTCCTTCCTGAGTTTGAGATAAAGATTAACTACTATCGTGGCTGGGACAAAGACACCCCGTACGCCGATATATTAGAAAAGAATTTTGAAAGGGATCAGCAGCTTGGTTACACCTTTAGTGGGCCAAACAAAGCGGATCTGAAGATAAAAGTGAACGGCACTCCAGTGGAAGATGTCTTGTCACGAGGTCAATTGAAGTTGATGGTGTGCGCGCTACGAGTAGCACAAGGGCAACACCTCACTCAAATGACAGGTAAGCAGTGCATCTATTTGATAGATGACTTCGCTTCCGAATTAGATAGCCAACGCCGAGCACGTCTTGCTGAGTGTTTAAAGGCGACCCAGGCTCAAGTTTTTGTAAGCTCTATTACCGCTGATCAGATTGCAGATATGCATGACGAAAATAGCAGGATGTTTCATGTGGAACATGGCAAAATAGAGCAAGGATAATTAGTCAGAGAGTAACTATGTCAGATAATTACGATTCATCGAGTATTAAAGTACTGAAGGGTCTGGATGCGGTACGTAAGCGTCCTGGAATGTACATTGGCGACACGGATGATGGTACCGGTCTGCACCACATGGTTTTTGAGGTGGTAGATAACTCTATTGATGAAGCGCTAGCTGGTCACTGTAATGACATCATTGTAACTATCCATGAAGATAGTTCTGTGTCTGTGAGCGATGACGGCCGTGGTATTCCAACAGAATTGCACCCAGAAGAAAACGTATCTGCAGCCGAAGTAATCATGACGGTTCTTCACGCTGGTGGTAAGTTCGATGATAACTCGTACAAGGTATCTGGTGGTCTGCACGGTGTTGGTGTTTCAGTAGTGAACGCACTTTCTAAGCAAGTTACTCTTACTATCCACCGCGGTGGCAAAATCCACACTCAAACCTACAGCCACGGTGAGCCTCAAGCGCCACTAGCGGTTATCGGTGACACGGATAAAACAGGTACAGAGATTCGTTTCTGGCCGAGTGAAGAAACCTTCACTAACATCGAGTTCCATTACGACATTTTAGCTAAGCGTCTACGTGAGCTATCATTCTTGAACTCAGGTGTATCAATTAAGCTAATTGACGAGCGCGAAGAAGACAAAATGGATCACTTCGAATACGAAGGCGGTATCCAAGCGTTTGTTGAACACCTTAATACTAACAAAACGCCAATCATCCAAAAAATCTTCCACTTTAACTCTGAGCGCGAAGACGGTATTACCGTTGAAGTTGCGATGCAGTGGAATGACGGCTACCAAGAAAACATCTACTGTTTCACCAACAACATCCCTCAACGCGATGGTGGTGCTCACTTAGCAGGTTTCCGTGCGGCGCTAACGCGTACTCTGAACAGCTTCATGGACAAGGAAGGCTTCTCTAAGAAAGCGAAGACTGCGACCTCTGGTGATGATGCTCGTGAAGGTCTGACGGCGATTGTTTCTGTTAAAGTGCCTGATCCTAAGTTCTCAAGCCAAACTAAAGATAAGCTGGTTTCTTCAGAAGTGAAGTCTGCCGTTGAATCTACAATGGGTGAGAAGTTGTCTGAGTTCCTTATTGAGAACCCAGGTGAAGCGAAAACAGTTTGTTCTAAAATTATTGATGCAGCACGTGCTCGTGATGCAGCGCGTAAAGCTCGTGAAATGACTCGTCGTAAAGGCGCATTAGATTTAGCGGGTCTTCCTGGTAAGCTTGCTGACTGTCAGGAAAAAGATCCTGCACTGTCTGAACTATATATTGTGGAAGGAGACTCTGCTGGCGGTTCAGCTAAGCAGGGGCGTAACCGTAAGAACCAAGCAATCCTACCGCTGAAAGGTAAAATCCTTAACGTAGAGAAAGCACGTTTCGATAAAATGCTGTCTTCTCAAGAAGTAGCAACGCTAATCACCGCTCTTGGTTGTGGTATTGGTCGTGACGAATACAACCCAGATAAACTGCGTTACCACAACATCATCATCATGACCGATGCCGATGTCGATGGTTCTCACATCCGTACCCTGCTACTGACGTTCTTCTACCGTCAAATGCCAGAGCTGATTGAACGTGGCTACATCTACATTGCTCAACCGCCACTTTACAAAGTGAAGAAAGGTAAGCAAGAGCAGTACATTAAAGATGAAGATGCGATGAACCAGTATCAAGTATCTTTGGCTTTAGACAACGCAGAACTGCACGTAAACCCTGAAGCGCCAGCATTTGCAGGTGAAGGTTTAGAGAAGCTTGTTCAGCAATACAATGCAGGCATCAAGCTTGTTGATCGTATGAGCCGCCGTTACCCACGCGCATTGGTTCACGAACTGATTTACGTTCCTCGTCTAACGGCCGAGCAGTGTCATGATGACGCGGCAGTTGAAGCTTGGGGTAAGCAGCTTGTTGAACAGCTAAACGCGAAAGAAGTAGGTGCAAGCCAATACAGCCTTGAAGTTGAAAAACACGAAGAGCTAGGCTTAAGCGTTCCTAAGATTGTGGTTCGTACTCATGGTGTGACTCATGAACACCTACTAAGCATCGATCTTATTAACTCTAAAGAGTTTGGTAAGCTAGCGGATCTTTCTGAAGCTCTTGATGGCTTGATTGAAGAAGGCGCTTACATTAAGCGTGGTGAGCGTACTCAAGAAGTTTCTAGCTTCGTTGATGCTCTGAACTGGTTAGTGAAAGAGTCTCGTCGTGGTCTAAGCCTACAGCGATACAAAGGTCTAGGCGAGATGAACCCGGATCAACTTTGGGAAACCACAATGGATCCTGAAACTCGCCGTATGATGCAAGTAACAATTGAAGACGCTGTTGGTGCTGATTTGTTGTTTACGACGCTAATGGGTGACCAAGTTGAACCTCGTCGTAACTTCATCGAAGAGAATGCACTGAAAGTAGCAAACCTAGACGTTTAGTCTCTTTGATACTTCGCTCTTTGGCTTAATTTCTGTGTCAGAGGTGCTCACATACATTCGTATGCTCCGCGCCTCTTCCTTGAACTAAAGCCAAATAGCTTCGTCTCAAAAAACTAAAATCATTTTAAAGCACTATCCTTTGGATGGTGCTTTTTTATGTTTGTAAGATATTGAAAATATTGAGTTGCAAAAATAATTGAAAATAACCCCTTGAAACTATTTTGCTCAATCCATATATCTATTTGTGAAGAGGATGACTGTCTTGCTCTACAAGAGAAGAAACAGAACCTTCATTACCGCTAACGAAGTATCGCTCAATAGAGGATAACTTTGGCAGCACACAACTTAAAAATTGATTCATTGCCATGTCCCAGCGTTGTCGCCAATAGAGGTGAAACCCGAGGAATGCGAATTGAATCTCTTAGCTGTTTACTGGGTCACACACAGGTTAGATCCAAGTAAAATTCGCAGCTAAGACTATTGCTTACTAAAAGGATAGCATTATGAGAACTGTAGATTTCACTCCACTTTACCGCAACGCAATCGGCTTCGATCGTCTATTCAACATGATGGAAGCGAATACATCGAAGAACTCTTCTGGCGGTTACCCTCCATACAACATCGAGCAAAAAGACGAGAACAACTACCGTATTACTATGGCAGTCGCTGGTTTTGCTGATGACCAATTAGATCTGACTCAGAAAGAGAACATGCTAATTGTGAAAGGTGAGCGTAAAGCAGAAGCAGAGAAAACCTTCGTATACCAAGGTATCGCAGAGCGCGATTTCGAGCGTAAATTCCAACTGGCTGACTACGTAAAAGTGGTAGGTGCAAGCATGGAAAATGGTCTTCTTCACATCGACCTCGAACGCGAAATCCCAGAAGCGATGCAACCACGTAAGATTGCTATCAATGGTAATAGTCTACTAGAAGGCTAATTACTGTTAGCTCCTTAGAGCTAAAAAATATCGGGAAGTAAAAGTGAAAGAGCACCTAATGAGGTGCTCTTTTTGTATTTGACCTGCGGTAAGCTAAAAGCTCTTATTACTGCTCTGAGTAAGCCTTTTTCACTTCTTCAGCAATGATAGCAATGCCTTTCTGCATCGCCTCATCATCTTGTACGTAGTTCATGCGTAAGCACTGGTGAGCATGACCCCACTCGTCTTCTTGGCCGATAAAGAAGTATTCACCCGGAACAATCAATACGCCGCGAGCTTTAAGGCGGTCGTACAGTTCCATTGTGGTGATCGGCAGCTCATCAAACCATAGCCATAAGAAGATAGCGCCTTCAGGCTTGTGAATACGGAAGCGAGGGTCGTCGATAGCGTCTTGTAACAGTTCAACTGCACGTAGTGACTTATCTTTATAGAAAGGTTTGATTACCTCGCTACTTAAGCGCAGTAAATCGCCTTTTTCAATCATGTGATTGGCAATTGCAGGGCCAACACTGTTTGGCGCTAAGCTAATGATGCCATTCATGTTGGTCAATGCTTGTGTTACTTCTTCATTCGCAATTACGATACCGCAACGCACACCCGGCAAACCAAGCTTAGAAAGGCTCATGCACAGAATCGTATTTTCATTCCAGAGCGGTTCGACATCTTCAAAGATGATGTTAGGAAACGGCAGGCCGTAAGCATTGTCGATCAGCAGTGGGATGTTGTTTTCACGCGCCAGTTTATCCAGTTTACGCACTTCTTCGTCGGTCAGTACGTTACCCGTTGGGTTGGTTGGACGAGATGCACAGATAGCCGCGACTGAGTCATCAACCTTTAGTTGTTCAAAATCAACGTGGTATTTAAACTGACGGTTTTCTAGCAGTTCGATCTCTGGGTGGTAAGAGATAAAAATATCGTCATCAATACCCGCGTCGCCGTAGCCGATGTATTCCGGTGCGATCGGCAGTAGGATTTTCTTATGTGAGCCGTCAGGCTGTTGGCCTGCTAGCAGGTTGAATAGGTAGAAGAAGCCACTTTGACTGCCATTAGTCAGGCTGATGTTCTTCTCGCTGATGTCCCAACCGTAGGTCTCTTTCAGCATTGCCGCTAACGATTTGATGAAGCTGTCTTTACCCTGCGGACCATCGTAGTTGGCGAGGGCGGCGATGAGTTCTCCACTGGCGAGCATGTCGGCACTGGCTTGGTTAAAGTAATCGAGCATGGCAGGGATAGCGGCTGGGTTGCCACCACCGAGCATGATAGCGCCAGGAGTGCGCAGGCCATCATTCAAATCATCCATTAAACGAGTGATTCCAGAGTATCGATTAAACTTTTCGCCAAACTTAGAGAACTGCATTACTAATTTTACCTAATTCATTGTGATTGCTTGTTACGTGTCATTAAGGCAGACCTTATGTCTGCCATCAGTGTATTCCTTGAACATACCGCAATGTTTTTGCGACGCATAGCGCCAAATGCTCTAACACGTAAAAAACTTCTATAAAGTTTGGTTAATGAGTGACAGCTTGCTTATTGAACGTACCTTTAGCGATAAAAAAAGGAGAAGCCTAAGCTTCCCCTTTAGTTTCTGGTGTTTATGTTAATGAAGGTTTAGTTCGAACCGGTATAAACGACTAATACCTTGTCATCTTGGTATTGGCGTTCGAACGCATAGTAGCCCTTGCTGTTACGGATGATGTGCTTACCCTGAGCAACGGCTGGGTGGCGTTGGCGGAATTGGCCAAGCGCTTGCCAGTGTTCTAGCAGCTCTGCACGTTCGCCAGTGATTTGATCCCAAGGCATGTCTGAGCGTGTGCCTTGCATTGGATCAGACCCCGTTGGGCCAAAGTCTCGGGCGATTTCATCGCCGTAATAGATCTGTACCGCACCGGGAGCCAGCATCAACGCGTTTGCAGCTTTGGTTTGTTTTGCAAAGTCACTGCCATGTTGTGTCCAGAATAGCGAGGTGTCGTGAGACGAAAGGTAACTCAGTACGTTGAACTCGCTGTCGTTGTTGATCTTCTCTGCGTATCGAAGGTAATCAGCATCAAGATCGGATAGGCACTTGAGCGCCTTTGGTGCGATATCACTCTGGAATTCAAAGTTGATGATCGAATCAAATCCGTTAGCGAAGTAATCTGATTTGACCACGCTGTGTGCCCATACTTCGCCAGTCATCCAGAAGGGTAAGTCATCCAAGGCCTTGTCTGGGTTGTTCTGTTTCCACTCGGCAAGTGCCTGGTTGGTGCTCTCTTTCAGTTCTGCCCATGCTTCGAGTTCAACGTGTTTAGCGGTATCGACCCTGAAACCATCGACACCATATTCGCGCACCCAATCCGATAACCAAGTGATTAAATGGTTACGAGGTGTTTTGAGTTCATCGGTCGCGCTGGTGGACTTATTGCGATAGAAATTAGGCAGCCCGATTGTCTCTGTCGACTCTGTTTTGAAATCGGGCAGATGCGCCAAAGACATGGTGAGGTTATTGTAGCCCGGAGAGTCATAGGCGCCGATATCGCTGCGTAGCCAAGCTTTGCCCCACCACTTTTCCCACGCTTCTTTGTCGCTGTAAGAGATGTAGTTGTTGAAGTAGTGCCAGTTCTGACCTTTGGCAGGTTGCCAATCTGTCCAGTTTTCGCCAAGTGTTTGTTTGGCTTCTTCGTCAGTTAGGTTGAGCTTACCAAAATCAAACTCTTGCATGTCGGCAAGCGTCGCATAGCCGGTGTGGTTCATTACCACATCCCAAACAACACGAATGCCTTTGCTATGCGCGGTATCGATGAAGGTTTTTAGCTCGTCTTCGGTGCCCATGTTGTCATCGAGCTTGGTCCAATCTTGATGGTAGTAGCCGTGGTAGCCGTAGTGTTTGAAGTCACCTCGATCACCGCCGCCAACCCAGCCGTGGATTTGCTCTAACGGAGACGTTATCCAGATAGCATTAGCACCGAGTGATTCTATGTAATCGAGTTTTTCGGTTAAGCCTGCCAAGTCACCACCGTGGAAGGTGCCGATTTCGTCTTGTCCATCTTGGCTGCGACCGTAACTGTTGTCGTTATCAGGATTACCATTGTGGAAACGGTCAGTCATTACGAAGTAAACCGTGGCGTTATCCCAACTAAAGTCAGCTTTGGTTTCTGGTTCTACTTTCTCAAGCAGCAGAACACCTTGGCTATTTTCTGCTGGCTGCATGGTGACGCTGCCATTCGTTACTGTGACTTGTTTGCCTGAAAGAGCGTCTCTAACCACGGTGCCATCATCAAAGGTTTGAGCAACGTCGATGATGGTTGGTTCGTCACTAGGAACCGGACAAGCAAAGCTTTGTACTTGTTGTTGCTTCGGCTTTATCTGAACGGTCAGTTCATTGGTTTGTGGGTTGAGCATAAACTGATAGGTGTTAGCGCGAAAGATCTTGATATCTAATTCAGACTTCTCGGCGCAGTCGTCTAGGCGAAGGGGTTTATTGAATTTGATGCGGTTTTCTTCAGCCAGCGCATAGTTGGTGCCACAGGTATTTTGAGTATCGCTGATAGAGAAGGTATAGCTACCTTTCGCGAGTTCCTGTTCTGCAATCACGGTGCCTTTACCGGATGATTCGAATACGACAGTGTCGTTATCAATTGTCAGTAATAGGTTGTTGTCACTGGTTTGGCTGCATGCGCTGAGTGCGAGTATTGAAAGCGCGAGTACTGTTTTTTTCATTGTTCCCTTCCCCTGAATAAACAGGTCAGTTATAGCAAACAATGCCCTCTACAGTCTGAGTGCTGTTTCATTCAGTTAATCAATAAGACCTCTACAAACAAATGCTTGGTTCACAAAAACAAAAAGGGAAGCTTTCGCTTCCCTTTGGGTGTTTACCGTTAATTACTCAGAGTATGACTTAGAGTAATTGTCTCACTTGTGCTTATTTTTGCAGTAGAGAGATGTCAGCAATCTGTAGGAACAGGTTACGTAGGTTGTTCAGTAGCGTTAGACGGTTCTTCTTAAGCGCTTCGTCATCAGCCATAACCATTACGTTATCGAAGAATGCATCAACTGGTTCACGTAGATCAGCAAGCTTGCTTAGGGCTTCTTGGTAGTTACCTGTTGCGAATGCTGGTTCTAGTGCTTCCGTCATTACTTCAACGTTTTCAGCCAGTGCTTTCTCTGCGTCTTCTTGAAGAAGCGTTAGGTCGATTTCAGCTGGTAGCTCGCCATCGAATTTCGCAAGGATATTACCTACACGCTTGTTCGCTGCTGCTAGTGCTTCTGCTGCTTCCAGTTCACGGAAGTGAGAAACCGCTTTAACACGTTGGTCAAAGTCAGCAGGCTTAGTTGGACGACGTGCTAGTACCGCTTGGATGATATCAACGCTGAAACCAGCATCTTGGTACCATGCGCGGAAACGACCTAGCATGAAGTCGATAACGTCAGCTTCTACGTTTTTGTTAGTCAGCTTGTCGCCTAGTAGCTCTTTCGCTTTGCCGATCAGATCGGTTAGGTCTAGGTTGTAGCCGTTTTCAACGATGATACGTAGCACACCTAGAGACGCACGACGAAGTGCAAATGGGTCAGAACCTTTTGGTGCTTGGCCAATACCGAAGATACCTACGATAGTGTCTAGCTTGTCTGCCATTGCTACTGCTGAAGAGATACCAGTGCTTGGTAGATCGTCACCCGCGAAACGAGGCATGTATTGCTCGTAAAGTGCCAGTGCAACTTGCTCGTCTTCACCGTCGTGAGTCGCGTAGTGCATGCCCATCACACCTTGAGTATCCGTAAATTCGAATACCATAGAGGTCATTAGGTCACACTTAGCCAGTAGGCCAGCACGTTTAGACTTTTCAACGTCAGCATCGATTTGCTCAGCAATGTAGCCTGCAAGCTCTGTGATGCGGTCTGTTTTGTCTTTGATAGTACCCAATTGCTTCTGGAAGATAGCCTGGTCTAGTTCAGCAAGACGGTCGATAAGCGGGCGCTTACGGTCTGTGTTGAAGAAGAATTCAGCATCAGCAAGACGTGGGCGTACCACTTTCTCGTTACCTTCGATAACGTGACGAGGCTCTTTAGACTCGATGTTCGATACGAAGATGAAGTTCGGTAGTAGCTTCTTGTTGTCATCGTAAACAGGGAAGTACTTTTGGTCACCCTTCATGGTGTAAACCAAAGCTTCAGAAGGGACTTTTAGGAATTCTTCTTCAAACTTCGCTGTCAGTACTACTGGCCATTCAACCAGAGACGTTACTTCTTCAACAAGGTCATCTTCTAGGTCAGCTGTACCGCCAACCGCAGCTGCCGCTTTTTGCGAATCAGCAAGGATGATCGCTTTACGCGCTTCGTAATCTGCCATTACTTTACCGCGCTCTTCTAGGATCGCAGGGTATTGGTCAGCAGAGTCGATTGTGAACTCTTGTTCGCCCATGAAACGGTGGCCACGGATAGTACGAGCAGATGCTACGCCTAGGATTTCGCCTTCAACAAGCTCATCACCTAGTAGCACTGTCAGTGTTTTTACTGGACGGATAAATTGAATGTCTGAGTTACCCCAGCGCATTGCTTTAGGAATTGGTAGGCCAGCCAGTGCTTTCGCAGCAATGTCCATCACCAATTCTTGAACTGGTTTGCCAGCTACTTCTTGTTTGAAAAGAAGCCACTCGCCTTTGTCTGTTTTCAGACGGTCAGCTTGCTCAACAGTAATACCGTTACCACGAGCCCAACCTTGTGCCGCTTTGGTCGCGTTGCCTTCAGCATCGAATGCCACAGAAACAGCAGGGCCACGTTTCTCAACCACTTTGTCTGCTTGGCCTTCAGCCAGTGCAGTTACTTTAAGTGCTAGACGACGAGGTGCTGCGTACCACTTGATGCCTTCGTGAGAAAGCTCAGCCGTTTTAAGACCTGCTTCAAAGTTAGAAGCAAACGCTTCTGCTAGAGAACGAAGTGCTGTTGGTGGAAGCTCTTCCGTACCCAGTTCAATTAGAAAATTCTTCGCCATGATTATTTACCTTCCTTCTTACACATTGGGAAGCCAAGCGCTTCACGTGACGCGTAGTACGCTTCAGCAACTGATTTAGTCAGGTTGCGGATACGAAGGATGTAACGTTGACGCTCTGTTACAGAGATAGCTTTGCGCGCATCAAGGATGTTGAATGCGTGACCTGCTTTTAGAATGCGCTCGTAAGCTGGAAGCGGCAGTGGCTTCTCAAGCTCAAGTAGCTCTTTACACTCTTTCTCGCACTGGTCGAAGAAAGTGAATAGGAAATCTACGTCTGCGTGCTCGAAGTTGTACGTCGATTGCTCAACTTCGTTTTGGTGGAAGATGTCACCGTAAGTCACGTTAGAACCGTCTGGTGCTACGTTCCATACTAGGTCGTAAACAGAATCTACTTCCTGGATGTACATTGCTAGACGCTCGATACCGTAAGTGATCTCGCCAGTTACTGGCTTACACTCAAGGCCGCCAACCTGTTGGAAGTAAGTAAACTGAGTTACTTCCATGCCGTTTAGCCATACTTCCCAACCAAGGCCCCATGCGCCTAGTGTTGGGTTTTCCCAGTTATCTTCAACGAAGCGAATGTCGTGAACAAGTGGGTCAACACCAAGAACCTCTAGGGAGCCTAGGTACAACTCTTGGATATTGTCTGGCGATGGTTTTAGCGCTACTTGGAATTGGTAGTAGTGCTGCAGACGGTTAGGGTTTTCACCGTAACGGCCATCGGTCGGACGACGAGAAGGTTGAACGTAAGCTGTAGACATTGGCTCTGGGCCAAGTGCTCGTAGACATGTCATTGGGTGAGAGGTGCCTGCACCTACTTCCATATCTAGAGGTTGAACAATGGTACAACCGTTTTGAGCCCAGTAATCCTGCAGCGCGAGGATCATTCCCTGGAAGGTTTTGATATCGTATTTTTGCATAGTCAGGTTCGCGCGATTCTTTTAAATGAATGAGAAAAATAACCTCTGAGTATACCGAGATATTCGTAAAGCGAGTAGGGGTAATCTTGTTTAATTAGTGGTCTAAAATGTCGTTTAGTGGATTTTTTTGCCTTTAATGTTTGTTTTTCGGCACAAGTGGATATTTTGATAAGTTTGACACTTGTGTTTGAAAGCGTGGGTGATTAAAATCTCGCGGTCTTTGGGGAGTAGCTTACTTATTCATATCCTATTGAATGAGTTCGTTCGTCAACATAATTGATGCAAAATCATCATGGCGTTCGAGGCAACCACCACCTTGGTGGCGCTTAGCAAGACCTTAGACAAGCATCGTGAACCGGGATGGGGCGCGAGGTTTGTCTTTGGTTAAATATAATAATCTCCATCCCAAATGAGCATGTCGTGAGCGTTTTAGCAATTTCAATTACAACTGTCGCCTTAGCCGAGATCGGTGATAAGACCCAGTTGCTATCCCTTTTATTAGCCAGTCGATATCGAAAACCGATACCTATCATTGCGGCTATCTTCTTTGCCACCATTGCCAATCATGCCCTTGCTGCATGGCTCGGGGTTGTGGTCGCCGACTATCTTTCACCTGAAGTATTAAAGTGGGTGCTGGTGGTTAGTTTCATCGCTATGGCGGGCTGGATTCTGATTCCGGATAAGTTGGATGACGATGAGCAGATATCAAACCGAGGCCCGTTTGTCGCCAGTTTCATCGCCTTCTTCATTGCTGAGATCGGTGATAAAACCCAAATTGCGACCTCTATTCTAGGGGCTCAATATTCTGATGCATTAACGTGGGTGATTCTGGGTACTACGATCGGTATGCTGCTGGCGAATGTGCCTGTGGTGATCATCGGTAAGCTCTCTGCGGATAAGATGCCGCTTGATCTGATTCGTAAGATCACAGCCTTGCTATTCGTGGGTTTAGCTATCGCTGCTGCTTTCTATTAACAGGTGGTATTGAGTCTTATTATACTCAATCAGTAGAGTAATGTGTTGTAGGTCATACTCTTACAGTATTGTGGGGTTTATCGAGCGAATGGACATATAACTGTCATACTTGTCATGATATTTTAATCTTGTGAGTTAAGAACACGAGGGCATGATTATGTTGACGCGTTATATGGGTATTACTCCACAAAGCCAAAGTTATCTATTTACTTTTGGTCTTGCACTTACACTGTTAGGCATGGTGTTGACGGACATGTGGCTGCCAATGGTCGCGGGTGCCATCATCATGACTGCACTTGCGGTAGAGGCTTGGATTCGGGTCGCGCATATTATTCCGATGCGCAAAGATATCCGAGAAATTCAGCATCAGCTGGAGCATCTGCAAAACAAATCTAGAAGCGAATAAACAAAAAGCCGCTCGTACTCTGAGTTCTGTTTAAGAACATAAGGTACGAGCGGCTTTTTTGATACTTGATAGTCGGTGGGGCGTTACGCCTCCAATCCCTTTCTGATCAAATACTGGTAAGGCAACGTTTCTGTTGCTTGGCCTACCAACTGGTGATCCATGAATCGACAAAAGCTCGGAATATCTCGAGTTGTCGAAGGATCGTCAGCTTTTACCAGTAACACATCGCCATCCTGCATGTTTCTAATTGTCTTCCTGACCATCATTACTGGTTCCGGGCAACGCAGGCCTTCAGCTTCTAAAGTATGGGTTGCCAGTTCAGGTTTGAATGTCATGGTTTGTATCTCTATATCTATCTAACGAGTGAATAATACGTCTGCAGAAAAAATATGCAATAAGTGCTTGGCAAACAGAATCATTTCCTATAACTTAGTTAACAAGTTGATAACAACTTGAAGCAAAGGCAACTAGCTAAGGAGTGGCGATGTTGACAGGATTAGATAGATTAACAATTTATTCGGTTCTCTGTTTTATTTCTTTTTGTGCGTTAGTACTACGCTCATCGACAGAGACCTCACTGATGCCTATTTTTGGCATAGTAGCAACGATTATTGGTATTTGGGTAGAGATGCGCCGTTGGCAAGGTATAGCCGAAGAGCAAGAGCACTAACCCGAATACAGCAAGCGAATTCCGATACGACAACATTCCGACACTATCCCCCAATTTTCTTGGGCTTCCCCGCGTAATTGCGGGATTTTTTTTATCTAAAGCATGCTATAAACAACTTAGTGACTAATGGCAATCGTATACAGCTAGGTAAGTGGCGTGGAATTAGAAGACATCTATCGTAGAGACCTTAATTTATTGGTCGCTTTAAAGGTATTGATTGAAGAGGGCAGCGTAAGCCAGGCCGCGCTTCGTCTTAACTTAAGCCAATCCGCAACCAGTCGAGTATTAGGGCGTTTAAGAGAATTACTAAACGATCCGTTGTTTACACGTCAAGGTCAGCACCTTATTCCTACCAAGAAAGCACTCGAGATCAGTCAGCGTATTGATCAGCCTTTGGAGTCTTTTCGCCAATTGCTGAGTCCGAGTGACTTTGACCCTTACTATTGCAGCGAACGTTTTCTGATCGCTACCACCGATTATGCGATGCAAACCATCTTGCCTTATGCGTTGCCTAAGATTTATGAACAAGCACCCAATATCTCTTTGGAGTTTGCTCCGTTGCAGCATGAGCATTTGTTTAAACAGCTCAGCACCGAACGCGTTGATATGGCGATCTGTCGTCCGAGTGGCAGCATTGCACCACTTCATCAAGAAGTCTTGGGGCCGGTTGGTGTGTCGTGTCTGTTATCTAAAAACCATCCATTAGCCGATCAACCTTTAAGCCTTGCAGACTATGTTTCACTCCCACATGCGATGATTGCGATCAGTGATGGTGTTAAGGCTTTATTGGACAACGCTTTAGCTAATCAACAACCCAGAAAAATGGTACTGCGTGCTTATCACCTTGAAGCGGCATTGGCGATTGTCGATAGAATGCCGTTGGTGATTACTGTGCCTGCTGATTTGGCTTATTTGGTAGCAGAGCGTTATGACTTGGTTGTTAAGCCATTACCATTTGAATTTATGCCGTTTGATTACTCACTGATCTGGCACTCGCGTTGCGATTCTTCTGCTTCACAACAATGGTTAAGAAGAGTGGTAAAAGAAGAGTGTGGTGAGTTGATTCAAAAACGGATTGCGGATGTCGGTTTGGGTTAACCGGATCTGAGTCTGAGTTCACTTGACCCGAATGACAAAAACGCAAAAGGGCTGATAAAAATCAGCCCTTTGTTGTTTTGGGTTATCCAAGCCTAAAGCTGTTGCTTAAGGTTTGATAACTTTATGTTTGAGAGCCTATAGTTTAATGACTACGCGACCAGTGATTTGACCGTTAGTGATGTCTTCTGCTGCTTGAATTGCACCGTCTAAAGACACTTCTTTGGTTGCTTGAGCGTAGAAAGATTCTGGTAGTAGCTCAGCCAGTTGTTCCCACGCTTTAATACGTTTTTCACGAGGGCACATTACAGAATCAACACCTTGTAGGCGAACGTTACGCAGAATGAATGGCATTACCGTGGTTGGTAAGTCAAAACCGCCTGCTAGACCACACATCGCAACCGCACCGTTGTAATCAATTTGCGCCAATACTTTCGCAAGCACTTTGCTGCCTACCGTATCGATAGCGCCAGCCCACAGTTGTTTTTCTAGTGGCTTAGCTGGTTCTTCTAGTTCAGCACGCTCTACAATACGTGTCGCGCCTAGTGATTTAAGTAGTTCACCGTTTACAGAAGCACGGCCAGTCACTGCTGCCACTTTGTAGCCCAGTTGGTTTAGTAGAGTGATAGATACGCTACCTACACCGCCACTTGCGCCGGTAACTAGGATTTCACCGTCTTCAGGCTTGATGCCAGCATCGACAATAGCTTGAACACAAAGCATTGCTGTGAAGCCTGCTGTACCAATCGCCATTACTTTCTTAGCGTCTAGACCTTTAGGCATCGGCACTAACCAGTCACCGTTTAGGCTTGCTTTCTCAGCCATGCCGCCCCAGTGACCTTCACCAACACCCCAACCAGTTAGAACCACTTCGTCGCCTGCTTTGTAGCGAGGGTCATCAGATTGTGAAACCACACCAGAAAGGTCGATACCAGGAACCATAGGGAAGTTGCGAACAATGCGCCCTTTACCTGTAATCGCCAAACCATCTTTGTAGTTCAAAGAAGAGTAGCTAACATCAATCTTCACGTTACCTTCTGGTAATTGAGATTCTTCAATTTGAGAAACTGACGCGATAGTTTTTTTGTCTTCTTGGTTTAGTACAAGTGCTTTAAACATGATCTGCTCCGTGGAGGAATATTAGGAAACTGAAGTAACTTTAGTTGAATCATCCGAGAAAAAATAATGAAACATCAACATTGAATATATGCGTTTTGTGCATAGATGTCAGGGTTGGTTTTTCTCTCGTTGAGTTCGCTGAACACAATCGATGCATTGTTGGATGCCAAGCAATAAAAAGTGCAGCTATATAAATATAGCTGCACAAAAGATTACCCTTCAAATATTACAGTCAGTAAACGCTATGGGCGTTCAAATACCGTTGCAATACCTTGGCCTAAACCAATACACATAGTCGCCAAGCCGTATTTCACGTCTTGTGCTTCCATCAGGTTGATTAGCGTCGTCGAGATACGAGAACCAGAACAGCCTAGTGGGTGACCCAGAGCAATCGCACCGCCGTTAAGGTTTACTTTCTCGTCAACAACATCCAGTAGACCTAAGTCTTTAGCACAAGGTAGAGATTGAGCAGCAAACGCTTCGTTTAACTCAATCACACCCATGTCTTCAATGGTTAGTCCTGCACGTTTAAGTGCTTTTTGGGTTGCTGGTACTGGGCCGTAACCCATGATTGAAGGATCGCAGCCAGCGATAGCCATAGACTTCACGCGAGCGCGAATCTTAAGGCCAAGTGCGTTAGCTTTCTCTTCGCTCATGATAAGCATTGCAGAAGCACCATCAGACAGAGCTGATGAAGTACCTGCTGTTACTGTGCCGTTTGCTGGGTCAAATACCGGACGCAGCTGGGATAAGCCTTCAACTGTTGTCTCTGGGCGAATGACTTCGTCGTAATCCAGAGTGAACAGAGAACCGTCTGCAGCGTGAGCTTCGGTTGGCAGGATTTCATTTTTGAAACGACCTTCAACCGTAGCTGCTTGAGCGCGAGCATGTGAGCGTGCTGCGAATGCATCTTGGTCTTCACGGCTAATACCGTGCATTTTGCCTAACATCTCAGCGGTTAGCCCCATCATGCCGGCCGCTTTTGCTACGTGTTTTGACATGCCTGGGTGAAAATCAACACCATGGTTCATTGGTACGTGGCCCATGTGCTCCACACCACCAATCAGGCAGATTTCAGCATCACCAACCATGATAGAGCGAGTTGCATCATGCAAAGCTTGCATAGATGAACCACATAAACGGTTGACTGTTACAGCACCAATCTCAATCGGTAGACCAGCAAGCAAGGCAGCGTTACGTGCAACGTTGAAGCCTTGCTCTAGTGTTTGTTGTACACAACCCCAGTAAATATCTTCAATTTCGACAGGGTTTATTTCTGGGTTGCGCTCTAAAATGCCTTTCATCAAATGTGCAGACAGATCTTCAGCACGAGTGTGACGGAAAGCTCCACCTTTGGAACGTCCCATTGGGGTGCGAAGGCAATCAACAACAACTACATTTTTCATTTTGCTATTCCTTTTCCAAATGTGGGTTACAGAGAACTGGCTTGTTGGCTGTCGTAAAAGCTTTCGCCCTTCGCTGCCATATCAAGCAATAGCTGAGGAACTTGGTACATTGCACCTAAGTCTTGGTAGCCTTTCGCCATTTCAACGAAGTTACCAATGCCCACACTGTCTAAGTAGCGGAATACGCCGCCTCTAAATGGAGGGAAGCCTAAACCGTAAACCAGTGCCATATCCGCTTCTTGCGGTGTCGCGATAATGCCTTCTTCTAGACAAAGCACCACTTCGTTGATCATTGGAATCATCACGCGCTGGATAATTGTTTGGTCATCAAAATCTTGTGGTGCTTGACATACGTCAGCCAAGATAGGAAGAATGTCTTCAGAGAAGGTCTTCTTCGGACGACCACGCTTGTCTACGCTGTATGTGTAGAAACCGCTACCGTTTTTCTGACCGTATTTTTCAGCAACGTAAAGTGCATCAATCGCATCACGACCTTCTTTGCCCATACGCTCTGGGAAACCTTGCGCCATCACAGCTTGTGCGTGGTGTGCAGTGTCTAGGCCTACAACGTCTAGTAAGTAAGCCGGGCCCATTGGCCAACCGAACTTACGCTCCATCACTTTATCGATCTTAGTGAAATCAGCACCGTCGCGTAGCAACATGCTGAAACCGCCAAAGTAAGGGAAAAGTACACGGTTAACGAAGAAGCCTGGGCAGTCGTTAACAACGATTGGGGATTTACCCATCTTCGCTGCGTAAGCAACCACGCGATTGATGGTCTCTTCTGAGGTTTGTTCACCACGGATGATCTCAACCAAAGGCATGCGATGCACAGGGTTAAAGAAGTGCATGCCACAGAAGTTTTCTGGGCGCTTCAGTGATTTCGCTAGCAGGTTGATCGGAATTGTAGAGGTGTTTGATGTTAGAACCGTGTCTTCACCAACCAAACCTTCCACTTCGCTCAGTACTGCTGCTTTTACTTTCGGGTTTTCTACTACTGCTTCAACAATCACATCCGACTGTTCTACACCCGCGTAATGCAGGCTTGGAGTAATAGAAGACAGAATACCTGCCATCTTGAATCCATCTAAGCGACCGCGTGATAAGCGTTTATTCAACAGCTTAGATGCTTCGTTCATACCTAGATCAAGCGATGCTTGTGCGATGTCTTTCATCATCACTGGCACGCCTTTTAGAGCTGATTGGTAAGCAATACCGCCGCCCATGATACCTGCACCAAGTACGGCTGCACGCTCAGTTGCTTTGTTTGCTGACTTACCCGCTTGTTTCGCTAAGCCTTTGATGTACTGGTCATTCAGGAATAAGCCAACTAATGCTTTTGCTTCTTCCGATTTCGCTAGCTTAACGAAGTGCTTACGTTCGATGTCGAGTGCTGCATCGCGATTGCTGCGTGCTGCTTCTTCAATCGCAATCACAGAAGTAATCGGAGCTGGGTAGTGAGGCCCTGCTTTTTGAGCAACTAAGCCCTTCGCCATGGTAAAGCTCATCATCGCTTCGAGTTTGCTTAGTGAAAGCGCTGATGTCTTTTGTTTACGGCGTAGCTGCCAGTCTAATTTTTCATTAGCAGCCAGAGAAACGGTATTGATTGCCGATTCTAGTAACTGGTCTGTTTCAACAATCGCATCTAACAAGCCAACTTTAAGCGCTTCATCTGCACGGCATGCTTTGCCTTGCGTGATAATTTCCATTGCGCTGTCAGCACCGATAACACGAGGTAGGCGTACACAACCACCAAAACCAGGCATGATGCCAAGTTTGGTTTCAGGTAGGCCAATGCTGGTGGTCTTGTCACCGATACGGAAATCGGTAGCGAGTACACATTCACAGCCGCCGCCAAGGGCATGGCCACGCATCATTGAAAGAGTTGGGACAGGAAGGTCTTCGAGCTTGCTGAAGATTGAATTAGCGAATCTTAACCATTCATCAAGTTCTGCTTCTGGCTTAGCAAATAGGCCAAGAAATTCAGTGATGTCTGCGCCTACAATGAACGCGTCTTTGTTTGAAGTTAAGATTAAACCACGTAATCCTGCGTGAGCATTAAGAGCATCTAACGCTTTATCTAGTGATTCTAAAGTAGCAAGGTCGAGTTTGTTTACAGAGGCTGGTGCACAGAAGCTTAATTCCGCAATACCATCTTGTAATTCCTTTACCTGTAGGGTGTTAGCTTGGTAAATCATTGTCTATCTCCATGACATACAATCCACGATTGTTTGAGAGAATCTTGTTATCTTTCTATTATTGTAGAATACCTGGTAAGACCAGTTGTCTTAGTCTGTACCTCTGCTTGATTAATTTCAATACATTTTTTAAACAATTGTTTAACATTGTGCGATGGCACAGATCCTCTAACCCTTATTATTCACGCGTGATACACTTCGTCGCTCTTATTAACTAAGTTAACGATATGAATGAACAGCCTTATTTAATACCTTCTGCGTCGGCTCTGTTTGAAGAAGAGATAAAAAAGAGCGTCTTTATTACGCATCTTGCTCATACTCCAAGTGTTGAAGCTGCAAAACAGTTCGTAGAACAGGTGAAAAAAGAGCATTCTTCAGCACGACATAACTGTTGGGGTTTTGTTGCTGGTCGACCTGAAGACTCAATGCTTTGGGGTTTCAGTGATGATGGTGAACCCTCGGGTACAGCGGGTAAGCCTATCTTGGCGCAACTATCGGGCTCTGGTGTCGGTGAATTAACGGCTGTTGTGACGCGCTACTCTGGCGGAATTAAGCTTGGAACCGGCGGTTTGGTTAAGGCTTACGGCGGTGGCGTACAACAAGCTCTCAAGCTGCTTCAAACTATCGAGAAAAAAATAACCACAAAATTACGGCTAGAGTTAGACTATGGCTTTGTGCCGATCGCACAATCCATCATGGCTCAGCATCAGGCTGTTGAGGTCCAAGCGGATTATGGTGTTCAAGTTGAGCTTATTATTGAAATAGAGCTCCTTCAGGTAGATTCGTTTACCCAAACCATGATCAATAAAAGCGGTGCTAAGGCACTGGTAACGAAAGTCAAAGACAACTAGGAAGTGTGAAGCATTTCGCTTCGTTCAATAGCTCATGCAATTTCGCTCAATTATTCGAATCGTCGGATTATTATTAGCACTTTTTAGTGTATCAATGCTTGCTCCTGCGCTCGTCGCACTGATCTATCGAGATGGTGCGGGTGTGCCATTTGTGACGACCTTCTTCGTTCTCTTATTCTGTGGAGCAACTTGCTGGTTTCCAAACCGACGTTATAAGCATGAATTGAAAGCGCGTGATGGCTTTTTGATTGTTGTTCTGTTTTGGACGGTAATCGGTAGTGCGGGTGCGCTGCCGTTTTTGATCGCCGATAACCCCAATGTGTCGGTAACCGATGCTTTCTTCGAATCCTTCTCTGCATTAACTACGACAGGTGCGACCGTAATTGTCGGCCTCGATGATCTGCCTAAGGCGATTCTTTTTTATCGTCAGTTCCTACAATGGTTTGGTGGTATGGGTATCATCGTATTAGCGGTAGCTATCCTCCCTGTTCTGGGTATCGGTGGTATGCAGTTATATCGTGCTGAAATCCCGGGTCCAGTAAAAGATAGCAAGATGACTCCGCGTATTGCTGAAACGGCAAAAGCGCTTTGGTACATCTACCTGAGCTTAACCATTGCTTGTGCAGTGGCGTTTTGGCTTGCTGGGATGAGCTTCTTTGATGCCATCAGTCATAGCTTCTCTACTATTGCGATTGGTGGCTTCTCGACTCACGATGCGAGCATGGGGTATTTCAATAGCCCTGCGATCAACATGATTACAGTTGTGTTCCTTCTTATATCCGCATGTAACTATTCGCTTCACTTTGCTGCATTTGCTTCAGGTGGTGTGCATCCTAAGTATTATTGGAAAGATCCTGAGTTCCGCGCCTTTATCTTTATTCAGGCAGTACTGTTCTTGGTTTGTTTCTTATTACTGCTCAATCATCACTCTTATGATTCGTACTACGATGCTTTCGACCAAGCCTTGTTCCAAACCGTGTCTATCTCTACGACCGCGGGTTTTACAACGACGGGTTTCTCAGAGTGGCCATTGTTCTTACCCGTACTGCTTTTGTTCTCTTCTTTTATAGGGGGATGTGCAGGTTCTACGGGTGGTGGTATGAAAGTGATTCGAATCTTACTACTTACTCTGCAAGGTGCTCGTGAAATGAAGCGTCTTGTTCACCCACGGGCTGTCTATACCATCAAGGTTGGCGGTTCTGCACTACCACAACGTGTTGTAGATGCGGTCTGGGGCTTCTTCTCTGCATACGCATTAGTGTTTGTGGTTTGTATGCTGGCTCTTATTGCAACTGGTATGGACGAGTTGAGTGCTTTCTCTGCGGTAGCGGCGACATTAAATAACCTTGGCCCGGGCCTTGGTGAAGTCGCGGTGCACTTTGGCGATGTGAACGACAAAGCAAAATGGGTACTTATCGTATCTATGCTGTTTGGCCGATTAGAAATCTTCACCTTATTAATCTTATTGACCCCTACGTTTTGGCGTAGCTAAGGACAACATTGTGGCAAAAGTTCTATTTTTGTATTCAAGCCGTGAAGGGCAGACCAAGAAAATCTTGAACTATATAAAAGAAGAAATGAGTGAGTTCGAATGTGAGCTTCAAGATCTGCACACTATTGGCAAGGTGGACTTTGCTCAGTACGACAGAGTGTTGATTGGCGCATCGATTCGTTATGGCCACCTTAATAAGAAGCTATATCAATTTATTGATGCCAACCTTACTCAGTTGCAATCAAACAAGGTTGCGTTCTTCTGTGTTAACTTAACGGCGCGTAAAGAAGACCAAGGCAAAGATACACCAGAAGGCAGTGCGTATATTAAGAAGTTCCTTACCAAGTCTCCATGGCAGCCGACTTTAATCGGTGTATTTGCAGGTGCCCTCTATTACCCACGTTATAACTGGTTCGATAGAACCATGATCCGCTTTATTATGAATATGACAGGTGGTGAAACGGATACAACGAAGGAAGTTGAGTACACAAACTGGGAAAAAGTCTCTTTGTTCACTGAAAAACTGAAGAATATGTAAGATAAAAGCCTACTTTTGAGGCGTTTTGAGTTCTTTTTAATCGAACGAATAAAAAAACGAAAAAAACTTA
>NZ_JBFSTZ010000029.1:0-77713 GCF_041467155.1 Vibrio sp. 10N.247.310.23
TGATTACAAGTCAGTTGCTCTACCTACTGAGCTAAGTCGGCACACTAAATTCTTTATGCTTTTGTCCGTGTTGTTACTCCCTGTTAAAGAGTGTTGACACCAACAAATCAAATTGTGGTGCCCGGAGGCGGAATCGAACCACCGACACGAGGATTTTCAATCCTCTGCTCTACCGACTGAGCTATCCGGGCAACGGAGCGCTATTAAACGGATTTTCTGCATAACCGTCAACTCCTTTTTTGAAAATAACTAAAAAAACCGTTCGTTCGTTGTTTTTTTATTCAAAAGTGAGGGTTATGTTTTACCTTGGTTAAATTCTTTTTTGAATTGCGTTACTTTTTCGAGGTATCGGCGCGACTCTTTATTTGGATGCTTCTTGGTAAGCGCCCAGTAGGCTTGGCTCGGTTGCAGCGAGTTTAAGTCTTGCATTGCTCGCTTTCTGTCCTTACTGAAGGTATTGAGTACGCCACCAGTACCGCCGTTATAGGCTGAAATCATACTGTATTCAAGCGTTAATGGGTTTTTTACGTCTTTCAAATAACGATTTTTAAGGATGTAAAAGTATGCGGTGCCAGCATCAATGTTGTTTTCTGGATTGAATAAGTACTCAGGGCTTGGTTCACCAGGTTTCTTTTTGACGTGTTCAAATACATCTCGACCAGCGGTTTTAGGTACCACCTGCATAAGACCATAAGCATTAGCCCAGCTTACGGCGTACGGGTTGAAGCTACTCTCTGTCTTGATGATAGCGTAGATTAAATCTTCAGGGATGTCATAACGCTGAGACGCTCGTCGAACGATGTCGGCATATTGATAACTACGCTGGCTAGCGTGGTCGGCCACCATTGGGATTTCAACGTAGTAGGCTTTTTTAAAGTCGACTTCTTTGGTTTTTAGGTTATTCGCGATCAGGTAATCCGCAAACTGGTTCGCTCGCCAAGTCCATTGAATGGGCTTTTTTTCTTGGTCTACGACCTGATTATAGAGGAAAGGTTTGCCTTCTAGCTTGATGCTTTTAGAAGAGAATAGATCGACATGCGCCGGATCATCTGGCGTCAAAAGGGTCGTCATGATCGCATTTTTGAGGTGTTTTTTCGGTTCGGTAGAGGAAACCGTTTCCACCGTTATCAGGCCTTGGCTAAAATTCACTTCTGAACGACTTAAGTAATTATCTATGTATTTCACATAGTTACTCTTACCTGCTATCTTGATTTCACTGCTACCCCAACGTTTTTGAATGTTGCCTGAAAAGCTATCTATTAATGAATCTAGCGCCCCGGTATCTTTTTCAAATTGTCCGGGTAGCTCAGCTAAATTCTTCACAAACCGGTTGGTTGGCTCGTAATTGACATCATAAATGCTTTCGACAAATTCACGGCTGCAGCCAGTTAATAACATGGCTGTTAGGAAGTAACTTAGCTTTTTCATAGTTCCTCATACAAAAATGACATCGCAGCGTTAACCATGATGTCATTAAAAATTGCTTAAATAAATGTCTTATTCGCTTGGTGGAGTATAGCCATCAATTACGACATCTTTACCTTCAAAAAGGAAGTTAACCATCTCAGTTTCAAGAAGTTTACGATGCTCAGGATCCATCATGTTTAGCTTCTTTTCATTGATAAGCATAGTTTGCTTGCTTTGCCATTGTCCCCAAGCTTCTTTAGACACGTTGTCAAAGATACGCTTACCTAAGTCACCTGGGTAAAGTTGAAAATCTAGGCCTTCAGCATCTTTTTGAAGGCGAGCACAAAATACAGTGCGGCTCATAGTGGTTCCTCTTATCGCGTTCGTTGATTCAAACGTCGTCGTTCAGTTCAAAGGGTAGGCTCTCAATAAGCTGCTTTACAGGAGCGGCTAGGCCAATTTCTTCCGGTTTTGATAAGTTATACCAGAGACCTTTAGCCCCTTCCATTATCAAATCTGGTTGTTTATCTAATTTCACTAATACTGGCGTGATATCTAAGTGGTAGTGGCTGAAAGTGTGTCTAAACGCAATCATGGTCTTGATCGAATTGGTTTGAGTGTCTTTGATCGAACGAAGATCTAGTTGATGTTCGATCTCTGCGTTTTCATTTTGAGGGAAACAAAACAATCCGCCCCAGATACCAGATTGAGGGCGCTGTTCGAGCCACACTTGGTTGTCGTGATACAGAATCACAAACCATGTGTCTTTTACTGGCTTTTCTTTCTTAGGCTTTTTGCCAGGGAAGTCGAGCTGTCTATCGAGCTTCTTGGCCTCACACATGCTTTCAATCGGGCACAAGGTGCACTTAGGCTTGCTACGGGTACAAACCATGGCACCCATGTCCATCATTGCTTGGTTGTACTTATCGACATCTTTGTTCGGAGTATGTGCTTCGGCGTGTTCCCAAAGCTGGTTTTCGACTTTCTTTTGCCCCGGCCAACCTTCAACGGCAAAACTTCTCGCAAGCGTTCGTTTTACATTGCCATCAAGAATCGCATGAGGAAGTTTATGAACCGATGATAAGACGGCTGCTGCTGTTGAGCGACCAATCCCCGGTAGCGCGTTCATCTCTTCGATAGACAGCGGAAATTCACCACCATATTGCTCAGCAACGATCTTGGCTGCTTTATGTAGATTGCGAGCTCGTGCGTAATAACCAAGCCCTGTCCATAAGTGGAGTACCTCATCTTGTTCGGCGTTCGCTAGGTCGATAACCGTTGGAAAGCGTTCTAAGAAGCGTTGGTAGTATGGAATCACCGTAGCAACCTGAGTCTGCTGAAGCATGATTTCAGATAGCCAAACGGTGTAGGCGGTTTTGTTTTGTTGCCAAGGCAATTCTTTACGCCCGTAGGCGTCATACCACTTTAATATGGCGGTTGCGAAAGGAGTCACGACATGCTCTATGCTTTGCTATTATTAGAAGCGAAATTGCACCACACTTAACGTTGGATGTAAAACAGACAAATTGTGTGGGAATTTATCCACGGAAAGACTTGCACCGAAGGCAATTCTTTGGATAATCCCCGCTTTGATTAATCAATGTGCAGGCAAAAATCAATGAGTGAAGTGACCACTAACGAATATACTGAAGACGGCAAACTGGTTCGTAAGATCCGTAGTTTTGTTCGCCGCGAAGGCCGCTTAACAAAAGGCCAAGAGAACGCGATGAATGAATGTTGGCCAACAATGGGTATCGACTACAACCCAGAGCTTCTTAACTGGAAAGAAGTATTTGGCAACGATAACCCAGTTGTACTAGAGATTGGCTTCGGTATGGGTGCATCACTGGTTGAAATGGCAAAGAACGCACCTGAGAAAAACTTCTTAGGTATTGAAGTTCATAGCCCGGGTGTTGGTGCGTGTTTAGGTACAGCTCGCGATGCTGGCGTAACTAACCTGCGTGTAATGTGTCACGATGCTGTAGAAGTATTTGAACACATGATCCCAGATAGCAGCCTGCATACTCTGCAACTGTTCTTCCCTGACCCATGGCACAAAGCTCGTCACCATAAACGTCGTATCGTTAAGGCTGAGTTTGCAGAGATGGTTCGCGGCAAGCTTCAACTTGATACTGGTGTTTTCCACATGGCAACAGACTGGGAAAACTACGCAGAACATATGATTGAAGTGATGAACGTAGCTCCAGGCTTCGAAAACATCGCTGAAGATGGTGATTACATCCCTCGTCCGGATGAGCGCCCGCTAACTAAGTTTGAAGCGCGTGGCCACCGTTTAGGTCATGGTGTTTGGGACATTAAGTTCAAGCGTACTAAGTAACTTCGAATCAAATTAAGTGAAGGGTAATCCGACTTAGGGTTTAACCCCTACACTTTATGGGATTGATTAAAGCCAACATTATTGTAATGTTGGCTTTTTTGTCCTTAGGCTTTTATTTCAGTAAAGGCTTAACGACAGAAAGTAATACCAATCACAGTAAGTAAGTGATCAGAAATAGCGTAGGAAAAAGGCTTGAGAACAAGGCAGCATTTTTCGATAAGTAGTTACTCTACAATCAAAAATTCTAACGCAGTTATCGAGCATTTTAACAAGCTAGAGTGAGCAGTTATTTACTACGATTGGTATATGTTACACCCCTGCAAAAATAACAATATAGAAGTAAGCGCACATGAAACCAACTCAAGCTATTTTGGCCGAGATCTTAGACGAAGTTCGTCCTTTAATTGGACAGGGAAAGGTCGCTGATTATATCCCTGCACTGGCTCGCGTATCGAACCAGAAACTGGCGATCGCGGTATACACCAATGAAGGTGAGGTGATTAAAGCAGGCGATGCTGAAGAAGCATTTTCTGTGCAATCTATTTCTAAAGCCTTGAGCCTGACGCTAGCTATGGTGCTATATAAGCCTGAAGAGATTTGGCAAAGAGTAGGCAAAGAGCCTTCTGGTCAAGCCTTTAACTCGATGATTCAGCTTGAGATGGAGTATGGTATTCCCCGCAACCCGTTCATCAATGCGGGGGCAATTGTCGTTGCAGACCTACTACAAAGCCGCTTGTCTGCGCCTAGGCACCGCTTGTTAGAGTTTGTGCGTCAGTTATCGGGTGATACTCATATTGTGTATGACAAGGTGGTAGCGGCTTCAGAAATGATGCACAGCGATCGTAATGCTGCCATTGCTTATTTGATGCGTTCATTTGGTAATTTTGAGAATGATGTTATCCCAGTTCTGAATAACTACTTCCACGCTTGTGCGCTTAAAATGACGTGTGTGGATTTGGCAAAAACCTTTAGCTATTTAGCAAACAAAGGCGTGTCGGTTCAAACCAAGAAAGAGATCATCACGCCAGTTCAAACCAAGCAGTTGAATGCTTTGCTTGCGACGTGTGGCTTGTACGATGGGGCTGGTGAGTTTGCCTACCGTGTTGGTATGCCAGGAAAATCGGGCGTTGGTGGCGGTATTATTGCTATCGTTCCTGGCGAAATGACGATTGCGGTGTGGTCTCCAGAGCTTGATCCTTCTGGCAACTCGCTCGCAGGTACTAAGGCTCTAGAGTTGCTTTCAGAACGTATTGGTCGTTCTATTTTTTAGTACTTTCGGTATGCTGATTTCTATAAAAAGCCTCTCGTTGATGAGAGGCTTTTTTGTAGGTTCTAGGTTACTCGTCTTCTTCTGCCATAAAGGCTTCTAACAGATCATTGAGAAACAGCTTTCCTTTTTCAGTGATCTGCCAGTGAGTGTCGGTTTCCTTCAAGTAGCCTAGCTCTTTTGCCCATTCAATCGTTTTTTGAATCGAGTCAAAACCAAGCCCTGTCGTATCAATGAAATCCTGCTTTGGACATGCTTCCATTAACCTAAAGCGGTTCATGAAAAATTCAAAAGGGCGGTCTTCATTCGGCACTTCAAATTCATCTGATAGATAAGGTTTTACCATGTTTTGGTACGCAGCTAGATAGCCTCTAGGGTGCTTAACCTTAGTGGTACGAACAATGCGTCCATCTGTAAAGCTCAGCTTGCCATGAGAGCCACAGCCAATACCTAGATAGTCACCAAAGCGCCAGTAGTTGAGGTTATGTTGGCACTGATATCCCGGCTTGCTGTAGCCTGAAATTTCGTACTGCACATACCCTGCGTCTGCGAGCTTCTTATGGCCTAGGTCGAAGATATCCCAAAGGTCATCATCATCAGGCAGCGTTGGTGTTTTGTAATAGAACATGGTGTTAGGTTCTATTGTTAGCTGATACCAAGATAAGTGCGGAGGGTCGAGTTCTATCGCTTTATCCAAATCAGCCAACGCTTGTTCAATACTCTGATCGGGTAAGCCGTGCATTAAGTCTAAGTTGAAACTATTCAATCCAATCTTATGCGCTAAATGAGCGGCATTTACCGCTTCATCTTGACCATGAATACGCCCAAGTCTTTCCAGTTTCTCTTGCTCAAAACTTTGCACACCCACCGAGATTCGAGTAATGCCTGCCTTTTGGTAACCTGCAAAACGCTCAGCTTCGATAGTTCCCGGGTTGGCTTCCATGGTGATTTCTATTTCAGGTTTGAACGGGATGCGCTGTTCAATGCCTTGTAACAATCGGCCAATTCCTTCAGGAGAAAACAGGCTTGGGGTACCGCCACCAATAAAGATCGAATGCAGTGGGCGAGGCATACCATTGAGCTGATATTTTTCGATATCAGTATCGAGATCCTCAAGCAGTGCATCGATGTACTCTTTTTCAGGGATCTCGGCTTTCAGAGCGTGAGAGTTAAAATCACAATACGGACACTTTTGTACACACCATGGGATGTGTACATAGAGGCTAAGTGCGGGTGGTATTAGCGCTGCATTGTGCATTACAGAGCTTGCTCCTTGAGAGTCTTGAATAGTGACGCAAGCGCTTTACCACGGTGTGATAGTTGCTTCTTACGCGAAGATTCAAGCTCTGCTGAGGCGCAGTTATCTTCTGGTACAAAGAACACAGGATCGTAGCCAAAGCCATTCTCACCGTGTTCTTCAGTAAGAATACGACCTTCCCATTTACCGTGACACACTAGAGGTGTTGGATCATTCTCGTGACGCATTAGCACCAACACACAGTGGAAACGCGCAGTACGCTTTTCAGTTTCGACACCTTGCATCGCATCTAATAGTTTTTTGATGTTCTGCTTATCGGTTGCCCCTTCACCTGAGTAACGCGCTGAATAGATACCTGGCGCACCATTTAAGTAATCAACCTCTAAACCTGAGTCGTCAGCAATGGCTGGCAGCCCTGTTTCTTTCGCTGCGTGGCGAGCTTTGATGATGGCATTTTCAATGAAAGTCGTTCCTGTTTCAGCGACTTCTGAAACGTTAAATTCACTTTGCGCGACAACGTCAAAACCAAACTCAGACAGAATATCTGCCATCTCGCGAACTTTACCTTGGTTGCCTGTTGCTAAAACAATCTTACTCATGGGAATGTAGCTCTAAATAAGTTAATAAATGAAAAGTAAGGTTTGAGCTTACTCTTCTATATAGAATTTCTGTGTGAAACGCAGTGGACCAGTGCCTTTTAGGCCTGCGTTCACATCGATGTCGAAGGTGATGTTTTCTTCGTGAGTTACGGGGAACTCAGCAAGGTAATAAATCGCATCGCCTTCTTTGATTTCTCGAAACTTCAAAGTACGGGTGTTTCCAACGAGGTTCTTCGCTGTTCCCGTAATTTTAGCCGTTGTCGCAGGCTTGCCTAGAGAAGCCTTGTCTAACACGCTGATGTTGAGGATTGCTGAGTATCCATTTCGCTTAAGTTTGTATTGCTTAGCGACTTGCGAAGTTAAGAACGTGGAATTAAAAGCCGAGTAATGAACCTCGACATCCTTAATGTTCTTAAATTGCCCTGCTGAGCTTGGTAAGGCAACAAGAGCGGTGAGTAGTGCTGTTATCCATAAACGCATAATGACTCCAATAAATAGCAAAAAGCCATCATAGGATGGCTTTGACTTCAGTTGGGATTTGGCTTGGCGAGCATATTCGAACTTGCTTGTGCCTACCGAGATCTCCCTTTTCTATCTTAATTTGCCCTTTTGCGACCTTAAACTGTTTCGCAAGGTATTTCGCTAAGTGGGCGTTGGCTTTGCCATCTACTGGTGGAGCAGTTATGGCAATTTTGAGTTCCTCACCATGCAAGCCAACAATCTTGTCTCGGCTTGCTTTGGGTTGGATATAGAGCTTAAGAAGAATATCGTTTTCCTCGGCCCAAACCGCTTTTGGCATCGTCAAAGTACCTGATGTTCGTACTTGAATTATAGCTGATACCAAATAGGACCAATCATGTCGCCCATTAGGAAGTTCGCAAACTGTAGAACAATGAACAGAACCAGAACGCTTAAGTCGAAGCCACCCATATCCGGTAGGATACGGCGGATAGGCACTAGCATTGGTTCAGTCAGTTGATGGAATACGTACTCGATTGGACTACGACCTTGGCTTACCCAGCTTAGGATTGCACGGATAAGTAGAACCCAGAAGATCAAACCACCAGCCGCTTTGAGCAGAGACAGTGCACCAAAGATAAGGAAGCTAATATCGAAAACGGCAGCGCCGCCAGAGATAATCAGGTTTAGAGCAACGAACTTAAGTACACACAGCACATAAGCGAAAACAACGGTCGCTAGATCAAGGCTGCCGATTGATGGAATAACTCGGCGTAGTGGGGCAACAACCGGTTGTGTCGCTTTTACGATGAATTGTGAGAATGGGTTGTAGAAATCTGCACGTGATGCTTGTAGCCAGATACGCAAGATCACAACCATGATGTAAAGATCAAAAACGGTCGAGATCAGAAAGCTCATCGAGTTCATATTGTTTCCTTTTTCGGATTTACTTGTCGCTTAGATATAACCAGAGCGGCAAAATGCTTGTTTACCTTGATTGGTACTAAAACAGTTTTTCCATCTCTTCAGCTCGAGCAACCGCCGCTTGCATGGCTTTGGCTACGATGTCTGATAGTTGATGTTCGTTAAACGTGCGTAGTGCTTCTGCGGTCGTGCCGCCTTTGGATGTCACTTGTTCACGCAGTGTTGATAATTCAGTATCTTGGTTTGCTACCACCATCTCTGCCGCGCCTAATGCAGACTGCTGCACTAGCTTACGAGCGGTTTCTTGGTCAAAACCTTGCTTGATTGCTTCAGCTTGCATCGCTTCCATAAACAGGAAGAAGTAAGCCGGAGCACTCCCCGCCGCCGCAATGATGTTGTTGATACCAGATTCTTGTTCAACCCAGCTCACTTCACCTACAGCTTGCATCAGCTGAGATGCAAAGTCTTTATCATTTTGGCTGACCGTTGAATCGGCATAAAGACCGCTCATTCCTTTACCTAGCAGTGATGGCGTGTTTGGCATCACACGAACAAGGTTCAGTTGGCAGTTTAACATCTCATTGAGTCGATTCGCATTAATACCCGCAGCAATGGAGATAACCAGTTTGTTGCTAAAGTCGATGCTTTGTAAGGGTTTACATACATCAGCCATCATCTGTGGTTTCACTGATAACACAACAACGTCTGCTTTTTCAGCTGCGGCAATATTATCGCTGGTGGTATTGATGCCGTATTCTTGTTCTAACGGCAGCCTTCTGGTTTCTGAAGGTGCTGTCGCAGTAATCTTTTGCGCTGGGTAACCACTAGCAACTAAGCCAGCTACAATTGAGCGAACCATGTTTCCCGCCCCAATAAAGGCGATGTTCTTATGTACCATATATAAAATCCTGAGCGTGTCGCTGCGCGGATAAGGCGAAGCGGTATCAATACTTGTACTTGTCGTTACTTACTACGGCTATTTCGCGTAATCACGAGCGCCGAAAATAGCTGTTCCAATACGAACCATGGTGCTGCCAGCCTCAACTGCTGCATCCATATCACCACTCATCCCCATCGAAAGGGTATCAATGTCTGAATACTTCGCGGCTAGCTTGTCTTTAAGCTCTGCCAGTTGAGAAAATGCATTAAGCTGAGATTGATAGTCAGATACGTTTGCAGGAATCGACATCAATCCTCTTAAGGTGAGGTTGGGGAGCGATGAAATCAACTCCGCGAGTGCAAAAACTGTCTCTTCTGAGGTTCCAGATTTGGACTCTTCACCACTGGTGTTTACCTGAATCAACACTTGCAAAGGTGGAAGTTCGCTTGGTCGTTGATCATTAAGCCTTTGTGCGATCTTATCGCGATCGACGGAATGCACCCATTGAAAGCTTTCCGCGATTGGGCGGGTTTTATTGGATTGAATTGGACCAATAAAATGCCACTCTAAATTTAGGTTAGAATGTTGTTCTGAAAAGTGTTTTACTTTATCTACACCTTCTTGAACATAGTTTTCACCAAAGGCAACTTGGCCTCCGAGTGCGGCTTCTAGAATCGCATCAATAGGTTTAGTTTTGCTGACGGCTAAAAGTTGCACGGACTCTGGAGCTCGTCCGCACTTTTGCTCAGCACTACGAATCTGTGAGGTGATTTGTTCGATATTTTGTTGAATACTACTCATAGCTGACTTTACTTAAGGGAAAATAAATGGATATCACTGAGTTACTAGATTTTAGTGTAAAGCATAACGCGTCAGATCTACATCTTTCTGCGGGTGTATCTCCAATGGTACGTATAGATGGTGAAGTAAGGAAGCTTGGAATCCCAGCTTTGAGTCATGCTGATGTGCATCGTTTGGTTTTTGAGATCATGAGCGATTCACAACGCGGCGAGTTTGAAGAAAAACTGGAAGTCGACTTCTCTTTTGAATTACCCAATGTTGGTCGCTTTCGTGTTAATGCGTTTAACCAAGCCCGTGGCTGCTCAGCTGTCTTTCGAACTATCCCTGTCGAAATCCCGACTTTAGATCAGTTAGGTGCACCTGAGATCTTCGAAAGGATTGCTAACTACGAAAAAGGGTTAGTGCTCGTCACTGGTCCAACTGGCTCTGGTAAATCAACGACTCTTGCGGCGATGGTTGATTACGTAAATCGCAACCACAATAAGCATATTCTGACGATTGAAGACCCGATTGAATTCGTTCACACCAATAATAAATGCCTAGTCAACCAGCGTGAAGTTCACCGTGATACTCACAGTTTTAAAGCGGCACTGCGCAGTGCCTTACGTGAAGACCCAGACGTGATTCTGGTTGGTGAACTTCGTGACCAAGAGACGATTAGCTTAGCGTTAACCGCAGCAGAAACGGGTCACTTGGTCTTTGGTACTCTGCACACCAGTTCTGCGGCTAAAACGATCGACCGTATTATCGATGTGTTCCCAGGTAGCGATAAAGATATGGTTCGTTCGATGTTGTCTGAATCACTGCGCTCGGTGATAGCCCAGAAGCTGCTAAAGCGTGTTGGTGGTGGTCGTGTGGCGTGTCATGAAATCATGATGGCAACACCGGCGATCAGAAACTTGATTCGTGAAGATAAGGTCGCTCAGATGTACTCGATCATTCAAACGGGCGCAGCGCACGGCATGCAGACCATGGAACAAAATGCGAAGCAGCTGATGGCGCAGGGCTTGGTTGATTCGGAAGAGGTCGAGAAAAAGATCGAAATTGAAACCTCAATGTTTTAATCAAGGTGGACACAATGGAATTGAATCAAATCCTTGAGGGAATGCTTTCTCAAAAGGCATCGGATCTTTATATCACGGTTGATGCGCCAATCCTTTTTCGTGTGGATGGTGAATTACGCCCCCAAGGAGAGAAGCTGAATGCGGCTCAAGTTGCTCAATTACTTGATGCGATGATGGAACAAGACCGACGTGATGAATATCAGCAAACGCGTGAGGCTAATTTTGCGATTGTGCGTGACTTTGGTCGTTTTCGTGTCAGTGCATTCTTTCAGCGAGAGCTACCTGGAGCGGTCATTCGACGTATCGAGACTAACATCCCAACCTTTGAGCAACTAAAGCTTCCTGATGTACTACAGGACCTATCAATAGCTAAGCGCGGACTTGTGCTGGTGGTTGGTGCGACAGGCTCTGGTAAGTCGACCTCAATGGCTGCAATGACAGGCTATCGCAACACCAATCGCTCGGGACATATCTTGACGGTTGAAGACCCGATTGAATTTGTGCATGAACATAAAAAGTGCATCGTGACACAGCGTGAAGTTGGACTCGACACCGAGAGCTATGAAGTCGCGCTTAAGAACTCGCTACGCCAAGCACCAGACATGATCTTGATTGGCGAAATCCGTAGCCGTGAGACCATGGAATACGCGATGACCTTTGCTGAAACGGGTCACTTGTGTATGGCAACCTTGCACGCCAATAACGCTAACCAAGCGCTAGAGCGTATTCTTCATTTGGTGCCGAAAGAGCAGAAAGAACAGTTCTTGTTTGACCTATCGATGAACCTGCGTGGTGTCGTCGCTCAGCAACTCATTCGCGACAAGAATGGCAGCGGGCGTCATGGTGTATTCGAGATTCTGCTGAATAGCCCTCGTGTTTCTGACTTGATTCGTCGTGGTGAACTGCACGAACTGAAAGCAACCATGGCTAAATCGAAAGAGATAGGTATGCAGACCTTTGACCAAGCTTTGTATGATTTAGTGATAGCAGGCAAGATCAGCGAAGAGGATGCGTTCCACAGTGCCGATTCTGCTAATGACTTGCGCTTAATGCTCAAAACTAGACGTGGTGATGACGACTACGGAACTGGGGCGTTGGCTGGTGTGAAGATAGATATGGGGTGATAAAAAACGCCTGATTTGATTCTAGGTTAAAATCAGGCGTTCATCATATTCATCGTTCGACTGCGTCTGTATTATCAACGCTTCTTGTTCTTAGGCTCGCTGATTACGTCTGCGTCAGTCGAAGTATGATTAATATAACCTGCATTATTGGAGCTTGTCGAACTGCATGCTGATATTGCTAGAGCTACGAAGATTGCTAGAAAAATTTTCATGTGAACTCCCACTTACCTAATAATGAATTGCTTCGACATTACGTCGTAATATCATTATAGGATCACAAAGGAGTTTAATCTTTGAGCTCTTAATTTTCGTTATGAATATTGTGCTTCAAACCAGCTCTCTAAAATGACGACTGCAGACTGGTTATCGACATTGCCTTTGCTTAGCGCTTTATAGCCGCCCATTTCAAAAAGGTCGGCTCTTGCTTCTGTGGTCGAGAGTCTTTCATCATGTAGTTCAACATCGACACCAAATCGTCCTTTAAGGCGGTTAGCGAACTTCTTCGCTCTAGGTGTAATGGTTGCTAAGTCTTTACCATGAAGGTCGGTAGGAAGGCCGACTACAATCAGGTTCGGCTGCCACTCCTTAATTTGTTTTTCGATATCGTCCCAATTTGGGATGCCATCTTTGGCTTTAAAAGCTTTTAGAGGGCTTGCGGTGCCCGTGATTTCTTGTCCTATCGCACTGCCGATACTTTTTGTACCGTAGTCAAATGCCATAATTGTTCGTGACATGGGGTTTCCAAATTTATCTGTGTTTGAGAGTGTCTGTTTATTTTATTTAGCTGATTTGAACTAGGCGTGGCCAGCGTCTGCTGAAAGCTGAGCCGCATTTATTCCTAACATCTGCACGGCGACTTTCCAGCGGTCAGAAATCGGTGTATCGAAGATGACCTTCGGATCGGCTTCAACGGTTAACCATGAGTTCTCGGTCAGTTCGGTTTCCAGTTGTCCCGGTTCCCATCCTGCATACCCAAGTGCGACTAAATAATTCATCGGCTCATCTTCTGTGCCCAACACCATCAAGATATCTTTTGAAGTCGTCACCGAGATTTGATCTGTCATGTTGATGCTGGATTGATAGCTGCCTTTAGGTTTGTGCAAAATAAATCCACGGTCTTCTGCGACCGGTCCACCATTCAATACAGGCTTATCAAGACTTGCTTGGTTGGGTTTTGGCTGATCAGAATCAACCTCAACTTGCTTAAGCATGCTACCGACAGTGACATCAATAGGGGCGTTGATCATCAAACCCATCGCGCCTTCGTCATTGTGCTCACAAAGGTAAATCACCGAATTTTGAAAGTATGGGTCTTTCATTCCGGGCATAGCAACCAGAAAGTGGTTCGTTAAATTCATAGAGCCTCCTGCCAGTGTGTTCCCAGTAAAGGAAAAAGAGCGGCGTAAAGCCGCTCATTGTTCTTTGCCTAGATATTTCTGTGTTTTCGAATAGCTAAGGCTTTCTTTAGTTTAGGCTATTTAGCGTTAACGCGACGCTCAATTGCATCCATTAATTTACCTGTAACTGAAATATCAAAAGCGGCTTCAATTTCACGGATACAAGTAGGGCTAGTCACGTTAATTTCAGTCAGCTTGTCGCCGATAACATCAAGCCCAACAAAGATTAAGCCTTTCTCTTTCAGTGCTGGAGCAACTGCTCTTGCGATAGCCCAGTCTGTTTCACTTAGAGGACGAGCTTCACCTGTACCGCCAGCAGCAAGGTTACCTCGAGTTTCCCCTTTTGCAGGAATACGCGCTAGACAGTAAGGCATTGGCTCACCGTCAACCACAAGAATACGCTTATCACCATTGCTGATGTCTGGAACAAAAGTTTGTGCCATTGCGTAGTTCTGACCGTGGTTGGTCAAGGTTTCAATAATAACTGATACGTTTGGATCGCCTTCTTTCACACGGAAGATAGACGCGCCGCCCATGCCATCAAGTGGTTTTAGAATCACGTCGCCGTGTTCTTCTCGGAACGCTTTAATTTTTTCAGCTTTACGAGTCACGATGGTGGTCGGTGTCAGTTCAGGGAACCATGCCGTGAACAACTTCTCGTTACAGTCACGTAGGCTTTGTGGTTTGTTGACGATCAGTGCGCCGTTCTCTTCAGCACGCTCAAGAATGTAAGTTGCGTAGATGTACTCAGTATCAAACGGAGGATCTTTACGCATTAGTACCGCATCTAAATCGGATAGCGCGATAGTCTGTTCTGATTTGAACTCGTACCAACCGTTTGGATCTTCTTTTAGTTCAACAACCTTAGTGTCAGCAATGGCTACGCCTTGATCTAAATGTAGATCATCCATTTCCATGTAATGGATTTCGTAACCACGACGCTGAGCTTCAAGCATCATGGCAAAGCTAGAGTCTTTTTTGATGTTAATGGATGAAATTGGATCCATTACGATGCCAAGTTTGATCATTTTTTTCTCCTAGCCTAGATCGCCAAAACGGACTTGTAAGGCAGTAATTGCGGTTAGAGCTGCTGTTTCGGTACGAAGTACACGTGGGCCGAGTAGCGTCTCTTCAAATTTGTATTGTTCTGTCATGCCGATTTCTTCAGCCGACAAGCCACCTTCAGGGCCGATCAATAGGCGTACCTTACTGATAGGTTCTGGAAGGGTATTAATTGAGTATTTTGCACGAGGATGTAAGTTCAGCTTTAATGCTTCACTCGGTTCGCTACACCACTCTTCAAGTTGCATGATAGGGCGAATGACTGGAACCGTATTGCGGCCACACTGTTCACACGCCGCGATAGCAATCTTTTGCCACTGTGCGAGTTTTTTCTCGAAGCGTTTTGTATCAAGCTTAACGCCACAGCGCTCTGAAATTAAAGGGGTAATGGTGTTCACACCAAGCTCAACCGATTTCTGAATCGTGAACTCCATTTTGTCGCCACGTGAAATCACTTGGCCTAAATGTAAGTCTAACGGAGATTCGCTGCTGCGTTCGATGCGTTCAGAAACATTAACGGTGACATTTTTCTTTGATACTTCGGCTATCGTCGCAGGGAATTCAGCGCCACTGCCATCAAATAGAAGGACTTCTTGGCCTTCTTTCATGCGAAGGACACGACCAACATGACCCGCGGCATCTTCGCCTAAAGCGAGTGAACCTAACTGATGAATGCGTTCTGGGTGATGAATACGAGGGATTCTCATGCTGGTAAACCTATAAATATGTTCATTTGGGTATTTTGTCTCTGCCTAACATGGATGCTTTTAGTTGAAAAAACAAGGGTAGAGCAAGAGTTTCAGGGGCAATTCTGAAACTCTTGTTTGAGATAGTTAGGAATGTTGATTGTACGAGCGACGTTATTTACAAGCAGGGTAAACAAATGGGTTGTGATTACCTTGGATGGCATAGATTCGCTCATCACGAGTACATTCCCACTTGTCGACAGGAAATTGCTTGTTCCACGCCATCATTAGGTTGGTTTGTTGCTTAGATAGTTTGAAACCATACTCTTGGCTCATGTAAAGGTAAGTACGCGCGATAGAGCCTTTTGCTCTGTCTGGCGGCATAACTTTACGCTGCTTGAAGTTGACCTGCATTTCGCACTGACCATAGCTCACGCCATCCATTCCATTCCACTGGCTGAAGTTGTAGTTCGAACGGTCACCATTTACTTCACCGATAGCTGGCGTTAGGTTGTGGAGATCGGCTTCCATGGACTTGAATACTTTGTCATTGCGAGTGCAGTTCTTGCGCCCGCCATCTTGCCAGCACTGACGCTGGTGGCCGAATTGCCAAGCTGGAACCACGTGTTCCCACTCAATTCGACTCGCTCGCTTTTGTTGTTTTCGGACTTGATAACCACAGCCGTCAAGGTCGGGAATCCCTTTCTTTTTGTCCTTCCATGTAATGTCACAACCACAATAAAATGAAGTCGGGTGGTCGAGATAAATCTTCACCGCTTCTCTTTTTGCTTTGGAGAATGAGCTCGGTGGTGCGGCGAAAACGCTTTGGGTTACCAGTAGGCCAAATACTATTGATAAGTAAAAAGACACAGGTAGGCCAAATGCTTTGATGGTGAGTTTTTGCATAGAAAAAGACTGATAAAAGTATGATAAACATCAGTCTAGCACTCAAAGGATGAGTTTCTCCATTACATTTCTATCATCAACTTAATCGAGTGTTGCTTTCTGAAATAAAAAGGATGGGGTTACCAAATCGAATAGGTGCGAGTCTAGGACTTTAGCTGAGCTGTGTGCCTGTGAAGGATAAGGTTTGATTGCACAGCTGGCAGCGATAGGTCGATTGATTTCGAAGCACTTTATTGTGTCGTCTGATTGATAATGGGTAAGTGGTGCACTCACATCGATATTCAAAGGTTTTCCCTTGAACTGAAGCTATTTCAAAGCTGTGAGTTGTTTTGGCTGGAACGTTGAATACCTTTTCCATCACGTATTTCCACTCGTTTCCGTGAGGCCTAACACGTCCGAAAACCTGATGCGTGATTAGGTGTGCGAGCTCATGCGGCACAACTTCGTTGATGAAGGCGTCTTCATTTTCAGAAAATAGTACGTGGTTGAGCTTAATTTCGTTGAGCTGAAGGTAGGCCTTTCCCGCTGCTTTACCTCTTAACTTGAAGGTGATAGTTGGGTGTGGAAATTCACGAGAGAAATGTTGATTTGCGATAGCTAGGCACTCGGCCAATTTCTTATTTGCTCGATGTTGTTGCGGGGTGTAAGACAAACGTTGTTAACTCCAAATAAAAGACCTCAGCGTTTAAGCCAAGGCCTCATCATAACATTGCTTTTTGATCTAGCGATGCTTTACACGTGATGTTTTTTCTTAATGATCTCGTGATAAGCGTGCCATGTACCATAACCAAGTAGCGGCATGGTGACGATCATTCCGATGCCGTAGGTGGCAAAACCCACCAGAATACCGGCACAAATAATACTTGCCCAAACCACCATTGCAGGAATGTTCGATTTCACGGCATTAAAGCTAGTGAAAATTGCACTCATCACATCAACGCGTCTCTCCATCATTAACGGAATTGAAAATGCTGAGATGCTAAATATGAGGCTTGCGATGACAAAACCAATCACAGAACCCGTAATTAAGAAGGGAGCGAACTCAGCCAATGGTGCGCCTTGCACTGAAGGGTAGAGCGCGTGCAATAACGCAGCGATACGCATCCAGAATATCATCGCAACCATCAACACAATCGCAAAGGCCCATTGGTGGGTCGAGTTGCGAGTGATGGCTTTCATTGAGTGCAGTAGGCTGGCGTTATGGCCTTTTTCTCTTTCCCAAGCTGCGTCATACAAGCCTAGGGCAAGAAACGGCCCTATCAGCATGTACACGATCAGGCTTGGCATCACGACTAAGTGTGTTCCTTGCCATTGGACAAGTTGAACAATCGCAATTGCCGCTCCCATAAAGCACAATCCGTAAAATGCGCTGATTAATGGCATTCTTACTAAGTCATACAGAGCAAGCGACAACCAATGAAAGGGTGCGGAAATACTGATTTGGTTGCAAGGAATGGTGCGAGCGTAATCCTTATCGCTGACCTTGTGTTTTTTATCGTTCAGTTCGGATGGGTGCGCGGTACGAGGCATAGATCCCCCTAGTTAAATAACGTCCTAGTTATAATTCCATAAGGCTCATCGATGTGGCTTGTGTGAGAGTTATGGTGTTGAGCTAAATTGCTCTTTGTCATCCCAGTTATTGTTCTAGCGTGCATTTAACGAGCGTTATCAGACTGAATTAATTTAAGTTAAATGTGAGCTTGATCGCCTAGGAGTTACCTTAACTATTGTCAGTAGTGCTAGAAAACACAAATTATCAGCGGCTTTTTATACTAAGTGGTTAACGGTAAAGAAGGGCGTTAGGGAAGGGTATTGTGAGTGAAAGTTCGGTAAGTACATAAAAATAAAGCCCTTACTAAGCAGTAAGGGCTTTAAAGGAACACATCGCAGTGGCTAAATTATTTTAGGCCAGCGAAGTCCGCAAGGATTGCTGCTTTGTCAGTCGCTTCCCAAGGGAACTCTTCACGACCGAAGTGACCGTATGCAGCAGTTTGCTTGTAGATAGGCTGAAGAAGGTTCAGCATCTCTTGAAGGCCGTATGGACGTAGGTCGAAGTTTTGACGAACAGCTTCAATGATGATTTCGTGTGCTACTTTCTCAGTACCGAACGTTTCAACCATGATAGATGTTGGATCAGCAACACCGATAGCGTAAGACAGTTGAATCTCACAACGGTCAGCCATACCAGCAGCAACGATGTTTTTCGCAACGTAACGTGCTGCGTAAGCTGCAGAACGGTCAACTTTTGATGGATCTTTACCTGAGAATGCACCGCCACCGTGACGAGCTGCGCCGCCGTAGGTATCAACGATGATCTTACGACCAGTTAAACCACAGTCACCCATTGGGCCACCGATTACGAAACGGCCTGTTGGGTTGATGAAGAAGTTAGTATCTTTGTTGATCCACTCAGCAGGAAGTACTGGCTTGATGATTTCTTCCATTACTGCTTCGCGTAGGTCAGGCGTTGTTACTGAATCACAGTGTTGAGTAGAAAGAACAACAGCATCGATACCAACGATCTTACCTTGGTCGTATTGGAAAGTAACTTGAGATTTCGCATCTGGGCGAAGGAAGTCAAGCTTACCGCTCTTACGTACTTCAGCTTGCTTCTTAACAAGAAGGTGAGAGTAAGTAATTGGAGCTGGCATTAGGATAGGAGTTTCGTTAGTCGCGTAACCAAACATGATGCCTTGGTCGCCTGCGCCTTGCTCTTTAGGGTCTTCTTTATCAACACCTTGGTTGATGTCTGGAGACTGCTTACCAATTGTGTTTAAAACAGCACAAGAGTCAGCGTCAAAGCCCATGTCAGAATGAACGTAACCAATTTCACGTACTGTTTCACGAGTGATTTCTTCGATATCAACCCATGCAGACGTTGTTACTTCACCGCCAACCATAACCATGCCGGTTTTAACGTAAGTCTCACAAGCAACACGTGCTTTTGGATCTTGTTCCAAGATGGCATCAAGAACAGCATCAGAGATTTGGTCTGCAATTTTATCTGGATGGCCTTCTGAAACAGATTCAGAAGTGAATAGGTGCTTAGCCATGAGAGCTCCACTTTTAGTTTTTGGTGTAAATAGTTTATGGCGTCGCAAGCTAGGAAGCGCCGCCATTAAATACAGTATATTTTGTAGGTGTTTCTACATCTAGACGGCTATTCTAAATTCCAGCGGTCGAATTACAAGCTCTTTTTTATGATATGTCATAACTAATCGTTTGCGTATCGATCGAGATAAGCCACTGCCAAGTGATGTAAATGTTCGAAAATTGCGAAAAATGACCGTTAAAATGCCAGTAAAACGTTTGCAGTCGCAATAGTCGTTTGAGAGAATACCCGCGCTAATAAAAATGAAAACTTTAGCAATTATCTCTTTTTTAAATCGCTTATGTATCCAGGAGCAGACATGCCTTCTCGTAAAGATCTAGCCAATGCAATCCGCGCACTTAGCATGGACGGTGTTCAACAAGCAAATTCAGGCCACCCAGGCGCACCTATGGGCATGGCTGACATCGCTGAGGTTCTTTGGCGTGGCCACTTGAACCACAACCCAGCAAACCCAGAATGGGCTGACCGCGACCGTTTTATCCTGTCTAACGGCCATGGTTCAATGTTGATTTATTCTCTGCTTCACCTTGCAGGTTACGAGCTTTCAATTGAAGACCTGAAAAACTTCCGTCAACTGCACTCTAAGACTCCAGGTCACCCTGAGTACGGTTACGCTCCTGGTATCGAAACAACGACTGGTCCTCTAGGTCAAGGCATCACTAACGCTGTTGGTATGGCAATGGCTGAGAAAGCACTGGCTGCACAGTTCAACAAAGAAGGCCACGACATCGTAGACCACTACACTTATGCATTCATGGGTGATGGCTGTCTGATGGAAGGTATCTCTCACGAAGCATGTTCACTAGCTGGTACGCTAGGTCTTGGTAAGCTAGTTGCTTTCTGGGATGACAACGGTATCTCTATCGATGGTGAAGTGGAAGGTTGGTTCTCTGACGATACTCCTAAGCGTTTTGAAGCATACGGCTGGCACGTAATCCCAGCAGTAGACGGTCACGATCCGGAAGCAATCAATGCAGCTATCGAAGCAGCTAAAGCAGACCCTCGTCCAACGCTTATCTGTACTAAAACTATCATCGGTTTTGGTTCTCCAAACAAAGCGGGTACGCACGACTGCCATGGCGCTCCACTAGGCGCTGATGAAATTACAGCAACTAAAGCAGCACTTGGTTGGGAACACGGTCCTTTCGAAATCCCAGCAGATATCGCAGCTGAGTGGAATGCGAAAGAAGCGGGCGCAGCAAAAGAAGCGGCGTGGAATGCTAAGTTTGACGCATACGCAGCGGCTTACCCTGAGCAAGCAGCAGAATTCAAACGTCGTACTAACGGCGAGCTACCCGCTGAGTGGGAAGAGAAAGCAAACGCAATCATTGCTGATCTTCAAGCTAACCCAGCAAACATCGCTTCACGTAAAGCATCTCAAAACGCACTAGAAGCGTTTGGTCAAATGCTTCCAGAATTCATGGGCGGCTCTGCTGACCTTGCGCCTTCTAACCTGACTATGTGGTCTGGTTCTAAGTCTCTTGAAGCAACTGACTTTTCTGGTAACTACATCCATTACGGTGTACGTGAATTCGGTATGACGGCTATCATGAACGGTATCGCTCTGCACGGTGGTTTCGTGCCATACGGCGCAACGTTCCTAATGTTCATGGAATACGCGCGTAACGCAATGCGTATGGCTGCTCTGATGAAAGTTCAGAACATCCAAGTTTACACGCACGATTCTATCGGCTTAGGCGAAGATGGCCCTACTCACCAACCGGTTGAGCAGATCGCTTCTCTACGTCTGACTCCAAACATGAGCACATGGCGTCCATGTGACCAAGTTGAATCTGCAGTGGCTTGGAAACTGGCTATTGAGCGTAAAGATGGTCCTTCATCTCTAATCTTCTCTCGTCAAAACCTTGCACAACAAGATCGTAATGCTGAGCAAGTTGCTAACATCGCTAAGGGTGGTTACATCCTGAAAGATTGTGAAGGCAAGCCAGAGCTAATCATCATTGCAACTGGTTCTGAAGTTGAGCTTGCAGTTGAAGCTGCTGCACAACTAACCGCTGAAGGTAAAGCTGTACGCGTAGTATCTATGCCTGCAACTGACGCATTCGACAAGCAAGACGCTGAATACCGTGAGTCTGTACTTCCATCTGATGTTACAGCGCGTATCGCAGTAGAAGCTGGCATCGCTGACTTCTGGTACAAATACGTTGGCTTCGGTGGCAAGATCATCGGTATGACAACGTTCGGCGAATCTGCACCAGCAGGTGAGCTATTCAAGATGTTCGGTTTCACTACTGAAAACGTAGTAAACACAGCGAAAGAGCTTCTTGCTTAATCATTGACTGATGGCCTGTGCTAACAGTTAAATGAAGGAAAAACCGAGCGCTGAGCTCGGTTTTTTGTATCTGGGATTTGTTTCTTCTAGGCTTATCTCTACAAGCAACAGATTAACCTGTCCTAACTAAACGGGGTTATTCAAGTAATGCCTTTTGGGTAGGATTCAGTTATCATCTGTTGCACGAAATTTTGGTTAGATGTACGGAAATATGCTAAAAGTCGCGATAAACGGATTTGGAAGAATAGGGCGTAATGTATTACGCGCTGTCTATGAAAGTGGCAAAAGCCAACAAATCAAAGTAGTAGCTGTTAATGAGCTTGCTCAGCCTGACGCTATGGCTCATCTATTGCAGTACGACACTAGTCACGGCCGCTTCGGCAAGAAAATCTCCAACGATCAAGAGCACATCTATGTCCATCACGGCATTGGTGCGGAAGATAAAGGTGAGTTCGATACCATTCGTATCTTACATCTTGCTGATATTGAGCTGTTGCCTTGGCGTGACCTAGAAGTGGATATTGTTCTCGACTGTACCGGTGTTTATGGTTGCCGAGATGACGGCCTAGCGCACATTGCTGCTGGGGCAAAAAAGGTACTGTTTTCTCACCCTGGTGCCAATGACCTCGATAACACCATTATCTATGGTGTGAATCACGATACCATTGAAGCGGGCCACCGAATCGTTTCCAATGGTTCATGCACCACCAACTGTATTGTTCCTATCATTAAGGTTCTTGATGACGCCTTTGGCATTGAGTCCGGTACTATTACAACTATTCACTCTTCAATGAATGATCAACAAGTTATCGATGCGTACCACAGCGATTTGCGTCGTACTCGAGCGGCAAGCCAATCGATCATTCCTGTCGATACCAAGTTGCATAAAGGTATTGAAAGAATCTTCCCGAAATTTTCCAACAAATTTGAAGCTATATCTGTGCGTGTGCCGACGGTAAACGTAACAGCGATGGATTTAAGTGTCACAATTAATGCAAATGTGAAAGTTAATGACGTAAATCAAACCATTGTTAATGCATCCCAGTGTACATTACACAATATAGTTGACTATACTGAAGCGCCGCTCGTTTCCATCGACTTTAATCACGATCCCCATAGCGCAATCGTTGATGGTTCACAAACTCGAGTGAGCAACGGCCACTTAGTTAAAATGCTAGTGTGGTGTGACAATGAATGGGGCTTTGCGAACCGAATGCTGGATACGGTTCTTGCAATGCAAGCTTCTGAAGGCAAGAAGTAAGACCTAGAAGCAAATGTGCGGATTATTTATTTTTTAGCTTGAAATAAATACTAAGAGTCCACATATTATTGGTAGTGAAAGAATTACCAGTTGAATAATTTATAGGCTTAGCAGGGTTGCTGAGTTTCCAAAACTTTATATTTATTTAAATTTGAGAGGACAAATCATGTCTGTGATCAAGATGACTGACCTGGAACTTGCAGGTAAACGCGTATTTATCCGTGCTGACCTAAACGTACCAGTAAAAGACGGTAAAGTAACTTCAGATGCACGTATCCTTGCATCTCTACCAACTATCAAACTTTGCCTAGAAGCTGGCGCAAAGGTAATGGTTACTTCTCACCTTGGTCGTCCTACTGAAGGCGAATACAACGAAGAGTTCTCTCTAGCTCCTGTAGTTAACTACCTAAACGACGCACTAGACTGCGAAGTTAAACTAGCTAAAGATTACGTAAACGGCCTAGAGCTAAACGCTGGTGAACTTGTTGTTCTTGAAAACGTTCGCTTTAACAAAGGCGAAAAGAAGAACGAAGAAGCGCTTTCTAAGCAATACGCTGCACTATGTGACATTTTCGTAATGGATGCATTCGGTACAGCTCACCGTGCTCAAGCTTCTACACACGGTGTTGGTACTTACGCTCCTGTAGCATGTGCTGGCCCTCTTCTAGCTGCTGAGCTTGAAGCGCTTGGTAAAGCAATGGACAACCCAGCTCGCCCACTAGTGGCTATCGTTGGTGGTTCTAAGGTTTCTACTAAACTAACAGTTCTAGAATCTCTTTCTAAAATTGCTGACCAGCTTGTTGTTGGTGGTGGTATCGCGAACACATTCATCGCTGCTGAAGGCCACAACGTAGGTAAGTCTCTATACGAAGCTGACCTAGTTGAAACGGCTCAAAAGCTAATGAAAGAGTGTGCTATCCCAGTAGCAACTGACGTTGCATGTGCTAAAGCATTCGACGAAAACGCAGAAGCTGAAATCAAGCACGTTTCTGAAGTTCAAGACGACGACATGATCTTCGACCTTGGTCCAGATTCAACTGCGGCACTAGCTGAAATCATCGGCAACGCGAAAACAATCCTTTGGAACGGCCCTGTAGGCGTATTCGAATTCAAGAACTTCGAAGCGGGTACAGCTGGTATCTCTAAAGCAATCGCTGAGTCTGCAGGTTTCTCTGTAGCAGGTGGTGGTGACACGCTAGCAGCTATCGATAAGTTCGGTATCAAAGCTGACGTTTCTTACATCTCTACTGGCGGTGGCGCTTTCCTTGAATTCGTTGAAGGTAAAGTACTTCCTGCAGTAGCAATGCTTGAAGAGCGTGCTAAAGCATAATTGATTTAGAAAGGCGAGATGTGAATCTCGCCTTTTAACGTTTGCTGCATATCACACTTTTTTGCTAGAATGGCATAAGTTGTGAGCAAACGATTGCAAGTTTTTAAACTTAAGTTTTTTAATCTTAAAACGATAGAATAAATAGGACTATTTCCATGTCTAAGATCTTCGATTTTGTAAAACCTGGTGTGATTTCTGGCGATGACGTACAGAAAGTATTTGAAGTAGCAAAAGAAAACAAATTTGCTCTTCCTGCTGTAAACGTTGTTGGTACTGACTCTGTAAACGCAGTACTAGAAGCAGCTGCTAAAGTTAAAGCTCCAGTAGTTGTTCAGTTCTCTAACGGCGGCGCTGCATTCTTCGCAGGTAAAGGCGTTAAACTTGAAGGTCAAGGCGCACAAGTTCTTGGCGCTGTAGCTGGTGCAAAATACGTACACGCTGTAGCTGAAGCTTACGGTGTTCCAGTTATCCTGCACACTGACCACGCTGCTAAGAAACTTCTTCCATGGATCGACGGTCTACTAGACGCTGGTGAAGAGTTCTTCGCACAAACTGGTAAGCCTCTATTCTCTTCTCACATGCTAGACCTTTCTGAAGAGTCTCTAGAAGAGAACATCGAAACATGTGCTAAGTACCTAGAGCGCATGGCTAAAATGAACATGACAATCGAGATCGAACTTGGTTGTACTGGTGGTGAAGAAGACGGCGTTGATAACTCTGATATGGACGCATCTGAGCTTTACACTTCTCCAGAAGACGTAGCATACGCTTACGAGAAACTAATGGCTGTTAGCCCACGTTTCACTATCGCTGCATCTTTCGGTAACGTACACGGTGTTTACCAAGCTGGTAACGTTGTACTTACTCCAACTATCCTACGTGACTCTCAAGCATACTGTGCAGAGAAGTTCGGTATCGCACCTAACGCTCTAAACTTCGTATTCCACGGTGGTTCTGGTTCTTCTGAAGCAGAAATCCAAGAGTCTATCGGCTACGGTGTTATCAAAATGAACATCGATACTGATACACAGTGGGCAACTTGGGACGGTATCCGTCAGTACTCTGCTGACAACTTCGATTTCCTACAAGGTCAAATCGGCAACCCAACTGGCGAAGCTGCTCCAAACAAGAAGTACTACGATCCACGCGTATGGCTACGTGCTGGTCAAGCTTCAATGGTTGCTCGTCTAGAGAAAGCATTTGCTGACCTTAACGCTGTAGACGTACTATAATTCTTTGAATTAAGTACTCTTTAAGTTTTAAAAACCCGCTCATTGAGCGGGTTTTTTTATATCTGATAAAAACTTGTACTAAATATGTGAAAAACCTAGCGTGCGGTGAATAAATTTCGTAGTCTTTTAGTTATCGGTATTTGTGTTTATCGGTAAGTTTTAATAATTCAAAAGCTTACATAAATATGACTTTGCAATCTGTCAAAGATAGGATATCGTGCCGAAAAACTGAACTTGGTTCAGTTTATAAAAAGGACTTGGCTTTAATTTACTTTTAACACAATGACTTAACGGTAATTACACTGTTTATTATATTGCAGAGTAAATGAGGCTTAAGGCAGTTTAGCCCATAGCATATTATATAGAGGATGCACATTATGGCTGATAGTTCGACAGCGATTGAGACTCCACTTGTGGATGGTTTGTCTCAAGCAGAGCAGTGGTTAACAAATAATTCAGATTTATTTATCCAATATGGCGTAAATATCATTTCAGCACTGATAATTCTATTTATTGGTAACCTTATTGTTAAAGCAGTAGCGAATAGCGTGTCTAAGGTTCTTCAGAAGAAGAAAATGGACCGAGCAGTTGTGGAGTTCGTCCATGGTTTAGTTCGTTACTTGTTGTTTGTGATTGTTTTAATTGCTGCACTTGGTCGTTTAGGTGTTCAAACGGCATCTGTAGTTGCTGTTATTGGTGCGGCTGGTTTAGCCGTTGGTCTTGCACTACAAGGCTCACTATCTAACTTTGCTGCTGGTGTACTTATCGTTGCATTCCGTCCATTTAAGTCTGGTGACTATGTGGAAATTGGTGGTGTGGCAGGTTCAGTTGATTCTATTCAAATCTTCCAAACGGTTCTAACAACGCCAGACAACAAAATGGTTGTAGTACCTAACGGTAGCGTTATCGGCAGCCCAATCACAAACTATTCTCGTCATGCGACGCGCCGTATTGATCTAATGATTGGTGTTTCTTACAACGCTGATCTTCAGAAGACAAAAGCGCTACTGACTAAGATCTGTGAATCTGATGAGCGTGTACTGAAAGAACCTGGCGTTCAAGTTGGTGTTCATACGCTTGCTGATTCTTCAGTTAACTTCGTTGTTCGTCCATGGGTTAGCACTGCTGACTACTGGAATGTTTATTTCGACCTGATGCAAGCAATCAAAGAAGGCTTGGATAACGAGGGTATCGAAATTCCATTCCCGCAAATGGATGTACACATGAATAAAGTAGAAGCTTAATTCCTAGTTAGTTTTTATAACTATAAGCTTTTATAAGGAAAGGCGGATAACTTAGGTTATCCGCCTTTTTTGTTGGTTTCATGAAGCTAAATAGATTTACCAGTATTGCTCAATAAGTCCATCGGTAAGCACCGTTGCTATGGCGAACATCATGGTTGCGACTGCGATATCAATGCCTTTCTTAACCTTAGGTTTAGATAGCGTCGGGCCTAGTTTTGCAGCGCCTAATGACAAAGAATAGAACCAGACGAACGAAGCCAATATAGTCCCCATAGCAAATGCAATTCTGTCGTTGCCTTCAAATTGCCCACCAATGGATCCAAGAATTACCACGGTATCCAAATAGAGATGTGGGTTTAATACTGTTACTGCCAATGCCCCTAAAATAACGGTGCGCTTGCCACGCGCTAATATCTCACCTTTCGACTCATCACTGGTGCGCACTTTGAATGCACTGCGTAGTGAGAGCAAACCATACACAGTCAGAAAAGCGATGCCACCTAGTGTCACTGAGGTAAGCAGTAATTCATTTTGCGACAAGATCGCTCCGCCGCCAAAAATGCCTAATGAGATAAACAGAGTATCGAGCAGGCTACAAATCGTTGCTGTCGTTAAATGATGATTGCGTTTTATCCCTTGATTTAGGACGTACGCATTCTGAGCGCCAATAGGGATAATCATACTTGCCCCTAGACCAAAACCTTGTAATAAAACCCAAAAACTCATTTTAACCTCCACTTATTTAACGATATTTACGTGCTATATGGCGAAGATACTCTGACCCTTTAAATAAGTATAATTAATGATTTTAATCCATTATTAGAGTTGCTAATGTGGTGATGAGTTAGCTTAAAAAGGAAGCAAATTGATGCGCGGATTGGATTATAAATGGATTGAAGCACTGGATGCTGTAGTAAAACAACGTAGCTTCGAAAGGGCTGCTGAGCAGTTATATATCTCCCAGTCGGCGGTATCTCAACGCATCAAACAGCTGGAAAAGTGGTTGGCTCAGCCAGCCTTGGTGAGAGAAAGCCCGCCTAGGCCAACGCCTGCGGGTAAAAAACTACTGGGCTTATATCGCCGTGTTCGTTTGTTAGAGCACGAGCTTGTGCCTGAGTTGATGAATGAAGAGGGTAATCAACCACTATCGATATCCATAGCCACCAACGCTGATAGTTTGGCGACATGGTTGCTACCAGCTTTGTCGGATGTGATTAAGTCTCGCCAAGTCGAGTTGAACCTCGCGATTCATGGTGAGTCGAGAACCATTGAAAAGATTAAAAGTGGCGAGGTGGCCGGTGCAATCAGTTTGGAGTCTCAAGCGATTCCTGGCTGCAGTGCTGACTATCTCGGTAGGATGGATTATGTGTGCGTGGCTAGCCCTGACTTTCATCAGCGTTACTTTGCAGAGGGCGTAAACTACGCCACCTTAAGCAAAGCACCTGCGGTTTCCTATGATCAATACGATGATCTGCATAAGAAGTTTCTGCATGATCATTTTAACGTCCCGAGAGACAGTGTGATCAATCATACAGTCGGCAGTTCAGAAGCATTTGTGCGCTTGGCATTATCGGGTGTAGCCTATTGCTTGATCCCCCGATTACAGATTATCGATGAGCTCGAGTCTGGTGCTCTGATTGATATTACCCCTGGCTTTCTGCTCTCTTATCGCATCTATTGGCACCATTGGCAGCTTGAGAGCGGAGTATTAAAAGAGGTATCCCAAGCAATATTGAGTTTTGCTCACAATCACTTACCTCAGTAAACTGTTGGTTTTTTCAGCGTCAAAGTTCTGTTAGAAGTGTGTGCTCTGGATTGGCTAAACGAAAAATTGCTCTATGATGAAAGGACATTTGTTTAGCATAGGTCATACCTAATGAAGCTTGTACCAAAGATGTTAGCAACGTCTCTTACTCTTACTGCGGCGTTGAGTGCTGTGAGTTTTCCATCATTGGCTGACTCTCCATCCTTTCCTCATATTTCAACGACAGGCTATGGTGAAGTGATCGCTACACCTGATATGGCGACATTCTCTGTGAGAGTCGTGGAATCGACGATGACTGCTGAACAGGCTAAAAATACCGTTGATAAAGTCGTGACAGGCTTTCTAAACAAGCTACATCAAGCTGGTGTTGATGAGGCGAGTGTACACAGCTCTAACCTGTATTTATCTCCTCAATATCATTACCCGAAAGATGGCAAACCGGAACTGGTTGGCTACCGCGCCTCACGTAATGTGACCGTTCAAGTGACTGAGCTAGCTAATCTTAATGAGTACATGGATATTGCGATTGGAGAAGGCATTAATCAGATCGACAACATCCAACTGCAAGTTCGCGACCAAGCTAAGTATCAAGAGCAAGCGCGCTTAGAAGCCATTAAAGATGCGACATCAAAAGCTAAATCATTGGCGAGTGGTTTTGAGCGCGAGTTAGGTGATGTATGGCGCGTGGATTACAACGCCCAATCTTCTCAGCCAGTACTCATGCGTTCAATGGCGATGGATGCAAGAACAGAATCGAACTCTTATGAAGACTCAACGATCACCATTCGTGATCGCGTGAATGTGATCTACCAGATCGAAGAGTAATGACAGTGCTATAGAAGGTTTTGGATCATGACGACCTAATTACCTACGATAGGCCAAATGCTAAAAAGGCTCTCATGATGAGAGCCTTTTTTATGCATTTTGAGTGCGATGATTAGTGAAGAAGACGAGCACGGATTGTGCCTTCGATCTCTTTCAGTTTAAGCAGTGCTTCTTCAGAGCGATCGGCTTCTACATCGATAACGACATAACCCATATCAGCCGCAGTCTGTAGGTATTGACCCGCGATGTTGATCCCTTCCTCAGCGAAGATGGTGTTGATCTGAGTTAGGATGCCTGGGCGGTTTTCGTGAATGTGTAATAAACGAGACGTTCCAGTATGCAGTGGTAGTGATACCTCAGGGAAGTTAACACTTGATAGCGTAGAGCCGTTATCAGAGTATTTCGCTAGCTTACCAGCAACTTCAACACCAATGTTCTCTTGTGCTTCTTGAGTTGAACCACCCACGTGAGGCGTTAGGATCACGTTATCGAACTGCATTAATGGAGACTCAAACGGGTCTGCATTGGTTTTTGGTTCTGTTGGGAAAACATCAATAGCCGCACCTGCAAGGTGTCCAGACTCCAGAGCGCCACACAGAGCAGGAATATCGACTACCGTGCCACGAGCTGCGTTGATAAAGATAGAACCAGGCTTCATGCGCTCGAACTCTTCTTTACCCATCATGTCTTTTGTTTCGTTGGTTTCAGGTACATGCAAAGAGATTACGTCACACTTGTTCAGTAATTCCGTCATGGTATGAACTTGCGTTGCGTTACCCAGAGACAGTTTGTTTTCAATGTCGTAGAAGTAAACACGCATGCCAAGGTTTTCAGCAATAATACCCAGTTGAGTACCGATGTGACCGTAGCCAATAATACCTAAACGCTTACCACGGGCTTCGTAAGAGTTGTCGGCACTCTTTTTCCAGATGCCACGGTGTGCAAGCGCGTTCTTTTCTGGAATGCCACGTAGTAGCAATAGAACCTGACCAAGAACGAGCTCAGCAACGCTTCGAGTGTTTGAGAACGGTGCGTTGAACACAGGGATACCGCGTTTTGCTGCTGCTTGAAGGTTGACTTGGTTAGTACCAATACAGAAACAACCGACGGCAACCAGCTTTTCAGCTGCATCAATAACTTCTTGGGAGATATTAGTGCGAGAACGAATACCAATGAAATGAGCATCTTTTACTGCTTCAAGAAGTTCATCTTCCGGTAGCGAGCCTTTGTGGTACTCAATGTTTGTGTAACCAGCGGCTTGCAGTACTTCTACAGAAGAAGGGTGAAGACCTTCTAGAAGTAGAATTTTAATTTTTTCTTTTTCCAGTGAAACTTTGGCCATTGTTCTCGTCCTTAAAATGGAAAGGTTGGGCAAATGCGGCGCACGTGCTACAAAATGGCTGAAAGGGGAACAAATTCACCACTTTGTTAGGAGACAAACGTTTTCTCTGTGCGTCTTCTGAACAATAAAGTAACAAAAAAAAAATGTTTTGGGTAAGAAAATTACGGAATAAGACATAATTTTACAGCAATAAAGCAAAAAAAACGGCGCCCTAGGGCACCGTATGTAATGAAGTAACAGAAAAACTCAATCTTCTATTATTTATTCTTCGATTTTTGCACCTTCAGGCGTGCCGGTGATAACCACATCAGCACCACGGTGAGCGAACAGACCAACCGTCACCACACCAGCTATACCATTGATGATATCTTCTAGTTGTTTCGGGTTTTCGATCGCCATGCCGTACACATCTAGGATCACGTTGCCGTTATCGGTTGTGCAGCCTTCGCGGTAAACTGGGTCACCACCAAGCTTAACCAACTCACGTGCCACGTATGAACGTGCCATTGGGATTACTTCAACAGGCAGTGGGAATTTACCCAACACATCAACTGCTTTAGTACCGTCAACAATACACACAAACTTATCAGAGATAGCCGCTACGATTTTTTCACGAGTCAAAGCAGCGCCGCCGCCTTTGATCATATCGCGAGTTGGGTTGATTTCATCTGCGCCATCAACATAGATGTCTAGCTTAGCGACATCGTTACACTCATACACTTTGATCTCTAGCTCTTCTAGTCGCTGCGTTGAAGCAACAGAGCTTGAAACCGCACCTTTGATTTTGTCTTTCATTGTGCCTAGTGCGTCGATGAAGTGATTTACTGTAGAGCCAGTACCTACACCTACAATGCTGCCTTCTTCAACATATTGAAGTGCTGCCCAGCCAGCTGCTTTTTTCATTTCATCTTGAGTCATGCCATTCTCCTGAATAAGGTCTTGCGCTTTGAATTGATCGTTTGCGTAATGATGAAGTTAACGTTTAGATATTGAGTTAACGTTTCTATATCGAGGTTAACGTTTGCGGCGCGATTATAGCGCTTTAATGGTTGCTTTCCCATTGCCAAGTTTTACTCGGAGTCACGATTTTAGGTAACGGAATGTCCCATTCTTCAATCGGTAGCGTATCAACATGTTGGCAATCATGAGCCAAACCAATAGGAGCTGCACCTTCGCCCGTCTCGAACCACTTTGCCAAGGTGCGATCGTAATATCCGCCGCCCATACCTAAACGATGGCCATGGGAGTCAAAGCCGACAAGGGGCGTAAGAATAAGGTCGAGTTGCTGACAAGGTTTAACCAGCATTTGATTGAGCTGAGGTTCGACAATACCGTACTTATTCAAGACCGTCGGTGTGGTTGGCGAGTAGTGTAAAAACAGCAGGTGCCCGGCAGAGAAGGGGTGCAATACTGGTAAATAAGTTTGCTTACCTTGCGCCCATAACCATTCGATTAAAGGCTGAGTATCGAGTTCGCCATCGATAGAGATATAGAGGGCAATATGCTGAGCAGACTGAATTTCATCAAGCTGCATGCACTGCTTAACTAAGTCGATACCGGATTGAGTTTGTTGGTCGCCAGATAAGGCATTGCGTTTGATACGGATCTGTTTGCGAAATTCGCTGCGTGTGAGCGTCTTCATAAGAAGGGATACCCCAAAGTGCCGTTGAGAATAGATGGCCCTTGAACCAGCGAGTTCAAGGCGGATCAGCAATGATTACCGTAGGCTTCTCGGTCGGGCCGAGCATGCTCAATAGCACTCAAGTACTAACCCTTAGGGATTGCTTATCGGCTCGGGGACGTGAATCCTCTGACAAACACTCCAGGGTAAATTTTGTGTACGCTATTGCTGTCCGTGCTTAACTTTACTGAGGACATCTGAAAGTGATGTCGTGAGCTGTTCCATTCGCTCGGTCAGTGCGTTTTGTTCATCATTTGCTTCAAACTTCTTGGTTTGTAATTCGTAGCAAATATTCAGAGCTGCGATAGTCAGCAGCTTCACTTCATTGGTTACCTTAGTACGTTCAGCCATCTCTTTCAATCGATTATCAAGATCGGCCGCCGCTGCAATCAATGACTCTTCTTGCCCTGGTGGACAATTCACTCGAGTCAGTTTTCCTAATATTTCAACGTCTACCGCTTGATTACTCATGATGGATGAACTCTTTAACGCGCTATTTTAAGGCTGTTGCCCTTCGCCATTTTTTGAGAAAGAAAAAGTGCAAGTACCGATGAGGAAGCAATCTCCTCTGAGGGAGAAACTATAGGTAAACCGCTATTAAGATTCAAGCTTTTCAGAGTGACTGTTTGTAAATGAGAGCTTGAGCACACAGTAATTCAGCAAATTGAACAATTGGTAGTCAGTCATCCTTCAATTGCTGGGGATCGATGCTTACCAGAATTGGGGTGAAGTGGTACGATTATACTATCGATATAAAGAATAACTGAGCGAGCTATCTGATGAGCGAAACTACTTTACCTGACTACCTAACGGTTGCGACTGAACTTCAATCGGCAAGTCTAGCCGTAACCCCTGCTGAGATGCACGGTTTATTAACGGGTATGTTAAGCGGAGGCTTAAGCCTTGCAGATAAAAGCTGGCAACCACTGATCTTCGATTACACCAATGAAGGCATGGGTTGGCCAGATCGCGCATTAACGCTAGCGGAAGCGACACTGAAAGTAACGACCAGTGAAATCACAGGTTCGGGTATGGAATTGTCTATGTTGCTGCCTGACGAAGACGCAAGCGCAAGCCTATTTGACTTGGCTGATGGTGTGTCTGATTGGATTAACCATTTCATTTCTGGTCTAGGCTTGGTTGGCGCTCAATTGAACAAAGCGTCTGACAGTACAAAAGAAGCATTAGCTGATCTAGAAGAGATGGCTAAGCTAGGCATTGACGAAGAAGATGATCTGGAAGAGCAAGCGCAGCTTCTAGAGCACGTTATTGAGCACGTAAAAGCGTGTGCACTAACGATTCATGCTGAATTTGGTGCTCGCCCATCTGAAGATGCGGCGCCTACCATTCATTAATTCGTTGGCCGGTTTGAGGTTATGATGGCTCAGTATGATGTTGTAATTGCTGGTGGCGCAATGGCAGGGGCAACCTTAGCCCTTGCTTTGAATCACCTAAGCCAAGGTTCACTGTCGATTGCGGTAGTGGAGCCTTATCAGGTTGATCATCAAGCTCACCCTGGGTTTGATTCTCGTTCGATTGCTTTGTCCTATGGCACGGTGCAGATCCTGGATTCTTTGCGCTTATGGCAATCTATCGCTCCGGTCGCGACCCCGATTAAAGATATCCATGTTTCGGATCGCGGGCATGCCGGAATGACAGACATCTACAGTGAAGAGCTTGCTGTAGATGCGCTTGGCTACGTGGTCGAGTTAGCAGATGTGGGTCGAATCTATCAGCAGAAACTTGAATCAGAAGCGGCAATTACCATGCTTTGTCCTGAGTCTGTTAGTAAAGTTGAACGTGAAGAAGCGTTGACGACGATTGAACTGACAAGTGGGCAAACAGTAACCACTAAGTTACTGGTTGCTGCTGACGGTGCAATCTCAACCTGTTGCCAACAGCTCAATATCTCATTGAGTGAGCATGACTTTGAGCAAGTCGCTGTGATTGCCAATATTGTGGCGAGTGAACCTCACCAAGGTCGCGCATTTGAGCGTTTTACCCATCATGGGCCAGTTGCTCTATTACCGATGAGTGACAACCGTTTATCGCTGGTTTGGTGTTTAACACCAGAGCAAGCACAAAAAGTGATGACGCTAAACGACAATGAATTTCTTGAGCAATTGCAGAATGACTTTGGCTGGCGACTTGGCCGATTAGAGAAGGTCGGCAAGCGCGCGAGTTACCCTCTGATTCTTCGTCACCGACAGCAAAATATCTCTCATCGATTTGCCATTGTTGGTAATGCTGCTCAAACGCTTCACCCAATTGCGGGGCAAGGCTTTAACCTAGGCATCCGAGATGTGGCTTCCTTGGCAGAAGAGTTGTGTACCCAGTTAGATGATGTAGGTCGTTACCGTGGTCTTGTTAACTTTAGAAAGCGTAGAGAACAAGACCGAGACGCAACGATCACGTTGACTTCAAGCCTAGTTCACCTGTTCTCAAACGATTATATGACCGCTCGCATTGGGCGTAATCTTGGGTTAGCCGTAATAGATAACCTTCCACCACTTAAAGGTCCACTTTTGCGTCATACGCTTGGCCTAGTAGAAAGATAAGGTAATAAATAATGATGCAAAGTGTTGATATCGCGATTGTTGGTGGTGGCATGGTTGGCCTAGCGCTTGCTGCTGCCCTAAAAGACAGTGACCTAAGAATCGCTGTCATTGAAGGCAGAGCGCCTAGTGAAGGGCTGAGTGAGCTGCCTGATGTGCGTGTATCCGCGTTGAGTCGTTCTAGTGAAGTGATTCTTCGTAATCTAGGTGCATGGCAAGGTATCGAACAAAGACGCGCTGCACCGTATCAAGCGATGGAAGTGTGGGAACAAGACAGTTTCGCTCGTATTGAGTTTGACTCGACACGCTTGGCTCAGCCTAATCTTGGTCATATAGTTGAAAACCGTGTGATTCAATTAGCGCTGCTTGATCAGGTTAAGAAACAAGACAACGTCAGCCTGTATATGCCCGCAACGTGTAAAACGATGGCGATTGGTGAAAGTGAAGCTTGGTTAACATTGGACAATGGTCAAGCACTGACAGCTAAGTTAGTTGTTGGAGCAGACGGCGCAAACTCTTGGGTTCGTAAGCAGCAAGATATCCCATTAACACATTGGGATTACGGACACAGTGCGATTGTCGCGAACATCAAAACCACAGAGCCGCACCACAGCGTTGCTCGTCAAATCTTCACGCCTCAAGGCCCATTGGCATTCCTACCAATGCAACCAAGCAACATGAGCTCGATTGTTTGGTCTACGGAACCAAATCGTGCCGAGAACCTCGTATCAATGTCGGATGCTGAATTCAACAAGCAGTTAACAGCTGAGTTCGATGCAAAGCTGGGCTTATGTGAAGTGGTTGGTGACCGTTTTGCCTTCCCACTGCGCATGCGTTATGCGCGTGACTTTGCGGTAGAGCGTGTGGCTTTGGTTGGTGATGCTGCTCATACCATTCACCCATTAGCAGGGCAGGGCGTGAACCTTGGCCTATTAGACGCAGCAAGCCTAGCGCAAGAGCTGTTAAAGCTATGGTCTGCGGGTGAAGACATTGGCACCAAGCGTAATCTTCGCGGCTACGAGCGCTGGAGAAAAGCAGAGGCGGCGAAAATGATTGCTTCAATGCAGGGCTTTAAAGATCTGTTTGAAGGCGATAACCCAGCTAAGAAGCTGATTCGTGGCATTGGTATGAAGCTTGCGGGCCAATTACCGGGTGCGAAAGATGAGATCATGAAGCGCGCACTGGGTTTGTCTGGCAATCTTCCTGACTTAGCTAAGCGTCCAGTGACTCATCGATAATGACATAGTGTTCTGGTGGTATATCGAATCATCATTGATACGAAAATTGGTACGAAAAAAGGGTTGGCATAATGCCAACCCTTTTTGTTTTTAATTCTGTAGATAATCAGGTCATGCGTACGCGCAGCGCAGTTTCATGATTTCACTATTTATTTCTTTCACTGTTTGAAAGTGACGTTTTTCTGCTCGGTCTGGTAGCACTAGCTTACCGTTATCAAACTCAAATTTTCCTACGCCGTAAATGTAGATTCGTCCTTTGAAAAGTCGACTTACATGTTTAGCAATCATACTCGGTGTATAGCGCTTAAACAGTCTCATTCTTAATTATCCTTATATTTACCTAGCCTGCATATTATAGAAAAACTCCGAGATAATAATTGTGATAAGCATGGAGTTATATGCAGTAGCGTTGACGTTAATTAGATATTTGTGCTGTTCTAAGCACTTTCTTCAGTAAATATCTATTTTTACGTGAGCTCCTCCCCAAAATAATACTGAGTAGTGAACTGCCGTGAACTTTTCTGTTCAGTATTAAGCAGTGATAATGTTACAAGTATAAGAATAGGCGGGATTTTTTTGTTTGTGTAATCAAATTGTAAATTTCGGACAAAAAAAAGCCCGTCTAAAACGGGCGAATAGTCACAGATGCATTACACAAAAGTGGATACTGATGTTACTCAGTGGATTCACTTGCACTGATTTGCTTAATAGCTAGTCAGTAAATTTACAATAACGCAAATTTAACTTTGTGACTACTTATGCTTTTATTTTGAGTAACTATTTATTAATGGTGTGTTCTTCTTATGACGAGGTTCACACTAAAAATGTACTCAATGAAATATTAAAATGAAGTTTGCGAAGCATGATCTAAACGATCATCGACTGATGTCCGCGACGGTCGGTGCACATAGCGCCATAAGATCATTGAGATCCAGCGCAACGCCAGCCATTCGGTCGCCGGAGCTAATGGTTACGGTCGAGTTGTTTTGAATGGAAGGATCAAAAATGATCGGCATGTGTCTCTTGAGAGCGAGCGGACCAACACAACCCACTTTAAAACCGGTGATCGCTTCAACATCAGCGAGCGACACGCAGGTCATTCGACGGCAATTCAGTACCGAGCGTACTTTCTTGGGGTCGACAGAGCGATCGCCAGCAGTACAGGCTAACGCATACTGGTTGCCCATATCCTTGAGCAGGATGCACTTCACCATTTGAGAGGCGTCGATGCCTCGCTCTTGTGCAGTTTCTTCAATGCTGGTGGTTGGCTTGCTTTGCATCAGCAGGCGATAATTCACCTGCTGTTGATCCAGCCATTGTGTAATCTGCGTTTCCACGTGGTTACTCGTCGTCAAGGCTGTACGGCAGTGGCAGGATATTCCATGTTTGATCAGGCTGCGCGGTCAGTCGCAGCTGAACATCGTCATCAAGGTTGTTTGGCAGTACCATCAAACCAATCGCTCGGTTATCAGCAAATTGATAGACGTTTAATAGTCGGCCTGCGCCACGCCAGTTCTCACCCACGCTACGCTCTAGTTCAATTGGGTTCTCTAGAGACAATACCTCTGCTGTCGTTCCTGAAACAATGCGCATCTCACGCTTGTTCATGCCACGGTACTTAGCACGAGCAACCGTTTCTTGACCTGTGTAACAGCCTTTTGAAAAGCTGATACCGCCAATCGCTTGCAGGTTAAGCGCTTGAGGGATGTGCTCGTTTTGCTCTGCTTTCGATAGGTTAGGCTGAGCATCAAGAATTTCATGATATTGCCAAAGTGTTTCTGATACTTTCTCCGCAGCGCTGTTTGATACCAAGGCTTCAGCGGCTTCTTCTGTCACAAGTAGAGCCCAGCGGTTATCTGCAACTTGAACCGCTGTACCACCAGAGATAGCACGCACATTACCTTGGCTTTCTGAAATAGAATCAATGTATTGATTAGCTGACGAACCCATCACACCGATAACAACGTCAGACGTTTGCTCGATATCGACCTTAGAGAACACCGCGTACTTCTTGATTTCAACGAGCTCGACTTCAATCGCTGATTTAGGTTGCATGAGTGCGTAGCCACCGTTGTGGTGGAACAAACGAAAGATACTCCATACCTTTCCTTTTGCATCACAGTGCGCGCCTAATGTGGATTCATCATTAGGAAGAGTGACGACATCGCACGTTACTTGACCCTGTAGGTACGACTTTTTGTCATCGCCTATCATGGTAATTGCACTCCAGTCTGATACGTGTGTCATCATCAGTTCTGGAAGCGATTCATTTTGCGTATGAGCGAGTGGCTGAAATATGTTTTTCCAATCCATTTTATCTTTCCTAAGAATTTTATTTGGCTCTATGTTAATCCGGTTCTGTTTCTTTGTCAGCCTAGGTTTTTTTGTGAGCTTAGATAGGGACTGTGACTCACATAGTAGTTGCAGGGCGTATGACTTGTTACACTCCGAGAAAGAAAAATTATAGGTGAGGATAGCCAATGTACACTGCAGAGCAGAAAGCACGAATTAAATGGGGTTGCCGTCGCGGCATGTTAGAACTTGATGTAGTCATCATGCCATTTTTCGAAGAGTGTTTTGATTCATTGCAAGAGCAGGAACAGCGCGAGTTTGTTTCTCTATTAGAGTGTGATGATCCAGATTTGTTTACTTGGGTAATGGGCCACGGACGCAGTGAAAACCTAGGCCATGCATCAATGGTTGATAAAATTGTCGCACACAACCTCAGCAAGGTTCGTTAAGCTTCAGCTTAACCCTTCGTATTCCGCATTATTTGCAAAAGGCACTATTTTTGGGTGCCTTTTGTTTTTCATCGTCCTGTCTTCTATTCCACTTGCCGCCAGCCTTTATTGCTTAGCTTTAATGATCCGCTTGTTCAGAAACAATCATGTGATTCTAAATAGTGTCTATGGGTGTTTTGATTACAGAGAGGATGGTGATATTCGACTCAATGACCGAACTTACCGACTCAAGTCCGTTGATAAGATCTGGGCGCAGTTCTTCGTTAAATTGCAGTTTGAATGTGGGCACTCGGTACTGCTTTGGCGGGACAGCTGTTGCGAGCGAGAATATCGCCATTTTCTGGCGAACTTACAACGAGCGCGCTAGAGAAGCCAAACTATTCGATGAAAGAAAGTATTAGATAAAAGAAAGCGTTAGACAAAAGAAAAGGGAGCACTCGGCTCCTTTTCGTTTAATCATTTTCCGCTGACGGCTAATTCGCTAAGCACGTTTAACCAATTATTATGATTGGCGTTTCTCTGGCGTCAGAATCGTTGGGCCACTGTCTTCTGCAAGTTCAGGGTAATCCAACGTGTAGTGGAGGCCGCGGCTCTCTTTACGTTGCATTGCACAACGAACCATTAGCTCTGCCACTTGTAGCAAGTTACGCAGTTCTAATAGGTTATTCGAAACCTTGAAGTAGCTGTAGTACTCATGAGTTTCTTGTTGCAGCATCTGAATGCGACGCAATGCTCGCTCTAGTCGTTTATCCGTTCGAACAATGCCCATGTAATCCCACATGAATAGGCGCAGTTCGTGCCAGTTGTGTTGAATGATAACTTCTTCATCACTGTTGGTGACCTGGCTTTCATCCCATGCTGGCAGTTCAGCGCACAGTTGAGATTGGTCGATGTTCTCAACGATATCTTTTGCTGCTGCCCATGCGTAAACCACACACTCAAGCAGTGAGTTAGAAGCCATTCGGTTTGCACCGTGTAAGCCGGTGTAGCTCACTTCGCCAATCGCATACAAGTTCGTTAGGTCGGTTTGACCCTGCTTATTCACCATGACACCACCACACGTGTAGTGAGCGGCTGGTACGATAGGGATCGGCTCTTTGGTCATGTCGATGCCCAAGTCCATCAAGCGAGTATGGATCATCGGGAAGTGCGCTGTGATGAATTCTTCAGGCTTGTGGCTGATATCAACATACATACAGTCGGCACCTAAGCGCTTCATTTCGAAGTCAATTGCACGAGCAACCACATCACGTGGCGCCAGTTCACCGCGCTCATCGAAGTCCTTCATAAAGCGAGAACCATCTGGACGACGCAAGTAAGCACCTTCACCACGCAGTGCTTCCGTTAGTAGGAAGTTACGCGCTTCTGGGTGGAATAAACAAGTTGGGTGGAACTGGTTGAACTCAAGGTTTGCCACACGACAACCCGCACGCCAAGCGATAGCAATACCATCACCTGAAGAAACATCTGGGTTAGAGGTGTATTGGTAAACCTTTGAAGCGCCGCCTGTTGCTAATACAACAAACTTAGCGCGCACGGTTTCAACATGTTCTTGGTTACGGTTCCAAATGTAGGCACCGATCACCTTGTCTTTTGAACCACCAATCTTATCTTCCGTGATCAAATCCAGCGCATTGTGGCGCTCGAAGATCTCGATATTTGGGTGGTTGTTGACGTTATCTTGTAGTGAGGTTTGCATCGCCATGCCAGTTGCATCGGCAGCGTGCAGAATTCTGCGGTGACTGTGGCCACCCTCACGAGTGAGGTGATATTTTGGTTGGCCTTCTGTGCTGTTCTCATCTTTATCAAATGGAACACCACCATCAATCAGCCATTGCACACACTCTTTCGCATTTTCAGCAATGAATTGAACTGTATCTTCTTCGCATAACCCAGCCCCAGCGATTTGAGTATCCTCTACATGAGACTCAATACTGTCCGACTCATCGAACACCGCGGCGATACCACCTTGTGCGTAATACGTCGATCCTTCGCTGCGTGGTCCTTTGCTTAATACAATTACTTTTGCATGTTCTGCTACGCGTAAGGCTAATGACAAGCCTGCCGCACCACTTCCTACCACTAATACATCACACTGATGTTCACGGTTTGCGTTCATAAAACTTATTAAATCCCGGGCTATAGTCGAGTTGTCCACTCTCAATTGACTTTGTCTTGTTTTAGGAGTTTGGCTAAGACTGTTATAATCTCTCCAGAGTCATCCTTAAACGCTATGCAAAATCAATATATAGACAGCTATCTAGAAATATTTAATTGCTCAATACCATTGCTTTTGCTCAAGTTTCCCCAAATTGATAGGGATAGCTATTTTTATTACATCACATTGTGAAACAATAATGGCAAATAATTTTAAGAAAGTTGGAACTTTCGGTATTTGGCTTAGTCACAATAGTGCTCTTGTAGACGGTGGTGTCAATACTACATTTCGCATAATTAGTACCCATATCTGTGAAGGTGAGGGTTATAACAATAGGAGTACCCGCTCGAATGAACGAGCAGCTAACCGATCAAGTGTTGATTGAGCGAGTTCAGAGTGGAGATAAGCAGGCATTTAACTTACTAGTGGTTAAGTATCAAAACAAAGTTTGTAATCTTATCTCTCGATACGTGAATAATTCCGGTGATGTACCTGATGTAGCACAAGAAGCTTTTATTAAAGCTTACCGCGCGATACCTAACTTTCGTGGCGAGAGTGCCTTCTATACATGGTTATACCGAATTGCCGTGAACACCGCTAAAAATCATATCGTTGCCCAAAGCCGTAGGCCGCCAGCAACCGATGTAGATGCAGAAGATGCAGAATATTACGAAACAGGCAGCGCGTTAAAAGAAATATCGAACCCTGAGAACTTAACGCTGTCTAAAGAATTGAAACAAGTTGTTTTTGGAGCGATTGAAGCGCTACCAGAAGACTTAAAAACTGCAATGACGTTGCGAGAGCTCGAAGGTTTGAGCTACGAAGAGATTGCAGAAGTAATGGATTGCCCTGTAGGAACCGTACGTTCGCGTATTTTCCGAGCTCGTGAAGCGGTGGAAAAGAAAATCAAACCTCTTTTGCAACGCTAGAACTTGTAATAATTATGGTGAAAATAATGGCTGATAAAGAAAAGCTTTCGGCACTCATGGATGGTGAAACGATCGATAAAGCTCTCATTGTAGATCTAGAATCTGATCAAGAAAGCATGGATACTTGGCAGAGTTACCATTTAATTGGTGATGTTATGCGTGGGGATTCGCCAGAAACTCCAGAGTGGAACATTGCTAATAGTGTAGCGGCAGCGCTTGAGAACGAGCCTGCACATGGTTCAATGTCGAACCTGCACCAAGTGAATGTTGAACCTACTGTTGCTCCAATTGAAGAGCAACCTAAACCTCAGCAAGCGAAGCGTCAGCTTCCGGCGTGGTTACAACAGTTTGGACAAGTTGCCGTGGCAGCGTGTGTTTCATTAGCCGTTGTATTAGGTGTTCAACAATATGGTGGTAGCGACCCTGCAGCACCAGAGCAGTTGCCTGTACTCCAGACGATTCCATTTGCCGGTTCTGCGGAACCAGTAAGTTTAACGCGTGACTCTGTTGAGAAACCAGCATCTGAAGCTAACTTGCAAGAGCAGCGCAAACGCGTTCATGCATTGTTAGAAGATTATGAGCTGCAGCTAAGATTAAACAGTGATGCATCGCCAATGCAAGATGCACATCTAGAATCGGACATTGAATGAAGAAAATCCTGGTCAGTGCACTGACACTGTTCAGCTTGATGTCTCCAACAGCCTTTGCAGAGGAAACCACTGCAAAGGCCTTGTTGCATCAAATGAACGAGGCCAGTCAGCATCTAAATTACGAACTCTCCTACATTTTGATAAAGAAGAGCAGTATTGAGCCTCTTGTTTATCGCCATGCGGTTAACGACGACCAACAACTTGCACACCTTGTTTATCTAAGCGGCCCTGTTCGTGAAGTCATTCGACGTGGCAACGAAGTTAGCTACATCGAGCCGGGTACAGAGCCATTTACGATTCAGTCAGGCAGCATGGTTGCGCCTGTTATTCCGATGATTAATCGAGATATCGAATCTCTGAATCAGTACTACGACTTTGTGAAAGTTGGTCGCTCTCGTGAAGCAGGTAGCACCACTCAAGTGCTGCGTGTCGTGCCGAAAGATGGCCTTCGCTACTCTTACGTGGTTTGGGTAGACGAAAAAACCAATCTTCCTTTGCGTGCCGACCTTTTGGATCGTGATGGCGAAGTGCTTGAACAGTACCGCACTATCTCTTACGTGGTGAACGATAAGATTGCTGAGGCTATGGGTGGCTTGAGCCAAGCTCAATTGCCGAAAGTTTTATCATTACCGGAAGGCTTAGTGAGTGAAACTAACTGGCAAGCGTCGTGGATTCCTGAAGGGTTTAAATCAAAAGAGCTTAGCCGCTATCAAATGGCTGCGACCGATAAAATGGTTGAAAGTCAGCTTTTCAGTGATGGACTGTTTAACTTTTCGGTTTATATCGCGGAAAAAGATGAGCATTCATTGAAAGGGCAGCTGGTGCGTCAAGGGCGTAGAACCTTGCACAGCTTAGTGATTGGCGATAAAGAGATCTCTGTGGTTGGTGACATTCCGCCGGCAACTGCAAAACGTATTGCTCAGTCAGTTACATTTAATAAATCGGTACAAGCGCAATGATGACCGCGCTGGCGACCGTTAGCTCGGTTGAACAAAAAGGTAAGCAATACTTTGTTCAATTGAGCTGCGAACAACAAACCAGTTGTAGCAGCTGTTCTTCTCAAAAAAACTGCGGTACGGGTATTGTGACCAAGGCTGTTGGCAATAAATCTTTGTTTTGGCAGCTTAAAACCAAAAGCTTAGTCAAAGCTGGACAAATCGTAGAAATTGGCTTTCCAGAAAAAAGCCTACTTCAGTCGGCGGCGATTGTTTATCTCATCCCACTTTTCATGTTGATGATTGGTGCTGGTTTTGGGCAACTCTTGTTACAACCCTTACTCCAGGGGGGCGAGGGCATTGTTATCTTAAGTGCAGCACTGTTTACTGCTGGTGGGATTGCCTTAGCGAAGCGGTTAGCCAAACCCATGGAAGACAAATCCAAGCAAGAAGTCGTCTTGATTCGAATCCTAGGTGAGTCTCTCGTCTAATTTATGATGCTTCTTGCCCTTAAATTGGGTAGAATCTGCCAACTTGATTGAAATGCCGCCACCAATGCTGACTGTAGATTGGACGCGTCGCGGCTTTCTTATTATCCCTATTCAAAGAGTTTAGTCACACCAAGCCTATGAAGCACATTCGTAATTTTTCGATTATCGCCCACATCGACCACGGTAAGTCGACCCTTTCTGACCGCTTAATCCAAGTTTGTGGAGGATTAAGTGAACGTGAGATGGCAGCTCAAGTCCTCGATTCTATGGATATAGAACGCGAGCGTGGTATTACAATTAAAGCGCAGAGTGTGACTTTAGATTACAAAGCTAAAGATGGTGAAACTTACCAACTTAACTTTATCGACACTCCTGGACACGTAGACTTCTCTTACGAAGTATCTCGTTCTCTAGCGGCTTGTGAAGGCGCACTACTTGTAGTGGATGCTGGCCAAGGTGTTGAAGCACAAACTCTAGCAAACTGTTACACAGCAATCGAAATGGAACTGGAAGTAGTGCCAATCTTGAACAAGATTGACCTACCAGCTGCTGAACCAGAACGTGTTGCTGAAGAAATCGAAGAGATCGTTGGCATCGATGCGATGGAAGCGACTCGCTGTTCTGCGAAAACAGGTTTGGGTGTTGATGATGTTCTAGAAAACATCGTGACGGCAATCCCGCCACCGGAAGGTGATCCTGAAGCGCCTCTACAAGCGTTGATCATTGACTCTTGGTTCGATAACTACCTTGGCGTAGTTTCTTTGGTTCGTATCAAAAACGGTAAGCTGAAGAAGAACGATAAGATCAAAGTAATGTCGACAGACCAAGTATGGGGTGTTGACCGTCTAGGTATCTTCACGCCTAAGCAAATCGATACTACAGAGCTAAATACTGGCGAAGTAGGTTGGGTTGTTTGTGGTATTAAAGACATCCTAGGTGCACCGGTTGGTGATACGTTGACGCTTGCAAAAGGCGGCAGCACTGAACGTCTACCTGGTTTCCAAAAAGTGAAGCCTCAGGTATACGCTGGTCTATTCCCTGTATCATCTGATGACTACGAAAACTTCCGTGACGCGTTAGGCAAATTAAGCCTGAACGATGCATCACTGTTCTTTGAACCAGAAAGTTCAGCAGCACTTGGTTTTGGTTTCCGTTGTGGCTTCTTAGGAATGCTTCACATGGAGATCATCCAAGAGCGTCTAGAGCGTGAATACGACCTAGACCTAATTACGACTGCACCAACAGTAGTATATGAAGTTGTAAAAACAGATAAAACGGTTCTGTACGTTGATAGCCCGGCTAAACTGCCAGCAGTTAATGACCTAGAAGAAATTCGCGAACCAATTGCACGCTGTAATATTCTGGTACCTTCTGATTACCTAGGTAACGTAATTACACTGTGTGTTGAGAAGCGTGGCGTACAAGTCGACATGGTTTACCACGGTAACCAAGTTGCTGTGACGTATGATCTTCCTATGGCAGAAGTCGTTCTAGACTTCTTCGACCGTCTGAAGTCAACGTCTCGCGGTTACGCATCATTGGATTACAACTTCCAACGCTACGAGCCATCAAACATGGTACGTGTCGACGTATTGCTGAATGGCGAAACCGTTGATGCATTAGCGATCATTACGCATAAAGATATTGCCCAGTCTCGTGGTCGTCTACTGGTAGAGAAGATGAAAGAATTCATCCCTCGTCAGATGTTCGATATCGCGATTCAAGCAGCGATTGGTAACCACATCATTGCTCGTTCTACAGTGAAACAACTGCGTAAGAACGTAATCGCAAAATGTTATGGTGGTGATATCAGTCGTAAGAAGAAACTTCTTAAGAAACAAAAAGAAGGTAAGAAGCGTATGAAGCAGATCGGTAACGTTGAACTGCCTCAAGAAGCTTTCCTTGCAATCCTTCATGTTGGAAAAGACTAACTTTATCCAGCATTAAACGAATAATTTAGAGTGAAAGAGTAGCTCGCTACTCTTTCACTTTCGTTATTTTTAAAGAAATGAAATTTAAGGGATATCAATGGCTAACACATTTTCGCTTATCTTAGTGATCGTAACTCTAGTAACCGGCATTGTATGGGCGTTGGAAAAGTTTGTGTGGGCGAAGAAGCGCCAGCAAAAGCTTGCTGACGTTGAAGCACAATCGAATGGCCTAGACGCTGAAATCAGCGCAAAAGTTACGGCTCAGCCTTGGTGGGTTGAGAACAGTGTGTCCATTTTCCCGGTAATTGCATTTGTTTTGATCTTGCGTTCATTCATCTATGAACCGTTTCAAATCCCTTCTGGCTCGATGATGCCAACCCTTTTGGTTGGTGATTTCATCTTGGTAGAGAAGTACGCGTACGGTCTGAAAGACCCAGTATGGCGAACTCAATTGGTAGAAACAGGCAAACCAGAACGCGGTGACTCAATCGTATTTAAGTATCCACCTCAGCCGAACATTGACTACATTAAGCGTGTTGTCGGTATGCCAGGTGATACGATTCGCTACAGCAGTCGTAAAGAGATCTGTATTCAGGCGAAGGGTACAAGTAGCTGTGAACCAGTGAAACTAAGTAACGTTGAAGAAAGTCAATTTATTCAAGATGGTGTGCCTCTGATTCAGCTGAACGAACAGCTTGGAGACGTAGAGCACCAGATTTTAGTTAACCCATTACGTCGTGATCGTGTGCAAGCATATCAGCCTCGCAATGGAGTTAATGAATGGGTCGTTCCAGAAGGCCAGTACTTTGTGATGGGTGATAACCGTGACAACAGTGCCGATAGCCGTTACTGGGGCTTTGTCCCTGAAGCAAACCTTGTTGGTAAGGCTGTTGCTATTTGGATCAGCTTCGAATTCGAACGCGGTTCAGACAGTATACTTCCAACATGGATTCCTACTGGTGTGCGTTTTAATCGCATCGGTGGGATTCATTAATCGATCACATAACACATCGAGAGAGCATGAATTCTCCAATTGATAAACTAGAGAGAAAGATTGGCTATCAGTTTAATGATGCCGATCTTATCCACTTGGCGCTGACTCACCGCAGCGCCGCAGGTAAACATAACGAACGTCTTGAGTTTCTGGGCGATTCAATTTTAAGTTTTGTTATCGCTGATGATCTTTACCACCGTTTTCCTAAGGTAAACGAAGGTGATATGAGCCGCATGCGCGCAACATTAGTACGTGGTCATACATTGGCAGAACTAGGTCGTGAATTCGAACTAGGAGATTACTTAAAATTAGGTCCAGGTGAGTTGAAGAGTGGCGGTTTCCGTCGTGATTCTATTCTAGCGGATGCGGTTGAAGCGGTCATCGGCGCTGTCTATTTAGATAGTGATACCGAGACGGTTCGCGGCATTATTTTAAGCTGGTACCAATCTCGCCTAGATGCTATTCAGCCTGGAGTATCTCAAAAAGATCCGAAAACTCGCCTACAAGAGTTTTTGCAAGGTCGAAGAAATCCTCTACCTGTCTACACAGTGACTAATATTAAAGGTGAAGCACACAACCAAGAGTTTACGGTTGAGTGTGAAGTGGCAGGTGTGGATAAACCTGTTATCGGTAAAGGCACTAGCCGCCGCAAGGCAGAACAAGCGGCTGCTGAAACAGCATTAGAGCAACTAAGCAATGTCTGATAACAACCAAGATTTCGATATCGATGCATTCTTTTCATCTGATAGCAAAAAAACAGGCCTACCGGAAAACCAACACTGTGGCTTCATCGCTATTGTCGGTCGCCCAAATGTAGGTAAGTCGACGCTTCTGAACCATATTCTGGGTCAGAAGATTTCTATTACATCACGTAAACCACAGACGACACGTCACCGTATTATGGGCGTTGAAACTGAGGGTGATTACCAAGCGATCTTTGTTGATACTCCTGGACTTCATATTGAAGAAAAGCGTGCCATCAACCGCTTGATGAACCGTGCGGCGAACAGCTCATTGAGTGATGTAAACCTAGTATTCTTCCTTGTCGATGGTACTCACTGGACTGACGACGATGAGATGGTTCTGAACAAACTGAAGAAGACTGACTTCCCAGTTGTACTTTGCATCAACAAAGTAGATAACGTTCAAGACCGTACTAACGTGATGCAGCACATGATGGAAGTCTCTAAGAAGATGGACTTCATTGATGTAGTGCCAATCTCAGCGAAGCAAGGTAAAAATATTGATGTACTGCGTAAGCACGTACGTGAACATTTACCTAAAGCGACACACCACTTCCCTGAAGAATACGTGACTGATCGCTCGCAACGTTTTATGGCCTCTGAAATTATCCGTGAAAAGCTGATGCGCTTTACGGGTGACGAGCTACCTTACTCGGTAACGGTTGAAATCGAACGTTTCGATTACAACCCAGATAACGATGGCTTCCACATCAATGCACTGATTCTTGTTGAGCGTACAGGCCAGAAGAAAATGGTGATTGGTAAAGCGGGCGAGAAGATCAAAACGATTGGTCGTGAAGCGCGTATCGATATGGAAGAGCTATTCGGCCGTAAGGTTTACCTAGAGACTTGGGTCAAGGTTAAATCTGGCTGGGCTGATGATGAGCGTGCACTTCGCTCGTTAGGCTACATCGACGATCTATAATATATTGAACGTCACTTTCTGAGATTAAGAAAGTTGAACTGAAGATAAACCCAAGAGAGAGTGCGAACTCTCTCTTTTTGTATCTGTAATAAGGGTAAGTGATTGAGCGAAGGGTTACAGCGATGCTTTGTGTTGCACCGTCGACCATACAGTGAGTCGAGCCTGATCTTGGACGTCTTCAGCGAAGAGTTCGGTCGGGTGACGTTGATGTCTAAAGGCGCTCGCAGCAAGCGTTCCAATTTGAAAGGTGCATTACAACCTTTTACGCCGCTATTGCTTAAGTGGTCTGGTAATGGTTCGATGAAAACCTTACGCCAAGCTGAACCCATCAGCTTGGGGCTCCCTCTCGCCGGTATTAATCTGTATTCAGGCATGTACGTGAACGAGCTTATCGGTCGGGTATTGATGGCGGAAGTACCGATGCCTGCACTTTTTCACGACTATCTTCATGCTTTAACAGAGCTGGCGCATAATGATAATCCTGAGCCAGCACTGCGTCGCTTTGAGCTGGCTCTATTATCTGCTATGGGTTACGGCGTCGACTTTTTACACTGCGCGGGCACTGGCGAAGCGATTGATCCGAGCATGACTTATCGCTATCGAGAGCAGAAAGGTTTCATCGCTTCAGTACGTCGAGATAACCTGACTTTTATGGGCGATGAACTTATTGCAATCAGCGAACGTAGGTTTATCACTAAAGAGCAGTTAAAAGCGGCAAAACGCTTTACACGCATAGCCTTAAAGCCGTATCTTGGCGGCAAACCATTAAAAAGTAGAGAGCTATTTATGCCAACAATAGCCCTCTCCAGAGCACGGAGTATTGGAAAATGAGCTCAATCCTTTTAGGCGTTAATATCGACCATATTGCAACACTACGTAATGCACGTGGTACTAAATACCCAGATCCAGTACACGCAGCTGAAATCGCTGAACGTGCTGGTGCAGATGGCATTACTATTCACCTGCGTGAAGACCGTCGTCACATCGTTGATCGCGATGTGCGTATTCTGGCTGAAACACTTCAAACTCGCATGAACTTGGAGATGGCCGTAACGGACGAGATGGTTCAAATTGCACTCGATACTAATCCTGAGTTTGTTTGTCTGGTTCCTGAAAAACGTGAAGAGCTAACCACTGAAGGTGGCTTGGACGTAGTTGGTCAACTAGAGAAGATCAAAGCGGCGACACAAAAACTGTCTGCAGCAGGTATCAAGGTATCTCTGTTTATCGATGCTGACCGTGAGCAAATCGATGCTGCAAAAGCGTGTGGCGCACCGTTCATTGAACTGCACACGGGTCACTATGCTGATGCTAAGACAGAAGAAGATCAACAAGACGAGCTTAAGAAGATCGCAGCAGGCGCAAGCTATGCAGATGACTTAGGTATCACAGTCAATGCGGGTCATGGTCTGACTTACCACAACGTAGCACCGATTGCGGCACTTCCAGAGATCTACGAGCTGAACATCGGTCACTCGATCATGGGACGTGCAGTGTTTGATGGCTTAAACAAAGCCGTTGCAGACATGAAAGCAATCATGGAAACAGCACGTAACAACGCTTAGTTCGGCAAGTCGTCGGCACTAAGCGATGTACAGTTAATCATTAGACAGAAGTTAAGTAGTAGAGGAAACATGGCAGTTGTTGGATTAGGTACAGATATCGCAGAAATCGAACGTGTCGAGAAGGCGCTGTCGCGAAGTGGCGACGCTTTTGCTCAGCGTATTTTGACGGATTCTGAGTTTGAAGTATTCCAACAGTTGAAGCAAAAAGGCCGTTACCTTGCAAAACGTTTTGCTGCTAAAGAAGCTGCATCTAAGGCGTTAGGTACGGGGATTGCGCTGGGTGTTACCTTCCACGACTTTGAGATTTCAAACGATGAGCATGGTAAGCCAGTATTGAGCTTACACAAGAAAGCGCGTGAAATCGCAGAGGCGAATGGCACAACATCGATTCATCTGACTATCTCGGATGAGCGTCACTACGCTGTGGCAACGGTGTTACTCGAATCGTAAACAGATTATCGCGACTTTATATCTAGTGCTCTTGGCTCTAGACAGAAAAAAGCAGAGCTCATGAGCTCTGCTTTTTTATTGGCGGGTAAACCCTCTAAAGAATACTAGTGAGTAACAAGTACCCGCTAGGCCTTCGCCTGTTTCAAGTAGTGAATCGCGGTTGCTTGAACCTTATCTAATTCATCCTGAAGCTCGAAAAGCTCAGGTTCAATGTCTTCAACAGAAGTACCTGAACGCAGCTCTTTCTCTATTGTCGCACATACCGATTTTAGCCTTGGTACGCCGCTGTACGAGCTGCTGCCATGCATCTTGTGAATGATGTGTATCAGCTCTTCAACTGGATAGTCACTGTCTTCTATCGCTTTGTCTGCTGCCTCATACACCTCTGGAATAAAGTCGACGAGCATTTGCAGCATATCGCGTGCGAGGTCTTCTTTATTGGCGGCTTGTTTCATCGCAGCTTGCCAATCAATGATGATGTTTGTGTGCACGCTGGCTTCAGTTTCTGACACCGGAACGTTGTCGACTTCAGCAGAGACCGCTGGGTGGTCTGGATCTATTTTTTCGATGAGCTCAACCTCAGAGGTCGAGCTCCAATGAATCAGAACCTGCTGTAAAACATGCTCTTCAATAGGTTTGGTTAGGTAGTCATCCATGCCCGCTTCAAGCAGTCGATCTCGTTCGCCAATCATTGCATGTGCGGTCACGGCAATTACAGGTGTATTCGCATTGTTCGCCAGTTTTTTGATGTTCTGACAAGCGGTTACACCGTCCATCTGTGGCATTTGAATATCCATGAAGATGATATCAAATGGCGTCTCTGTCGCTTTGTCTATCGCCTGCTGACCACTGGTACAACTGATGACGGTTTCTACACGCTCTTTAAGCAGCGCGGTAATCAACTTAAGGTTGGCTGGGTTGTCGTCTACTGCCATCACAGTAAGCGGTAACTTCTCTTCAGAATGCGTTTCAATCGCTGGTGCAATCAAGGTAGGTGCCTGATTCGATACCAGAGTTTGCAGCAACTTCTTACGAGAAAGAGGCTTGGTGATGCACTGAACATCGACCTCTTTCATTAGTTGCTCACCCAACGCTAGCTCGGTACTTGGTGTACCAATAATCACGTTTTGAGCAATCTTCTTCGCACCGATCGCCCAACCACTCACAGTATCAAATTGATACTCTTGGTTGGCGGCTAGGTTAAGCAGAACGTAGTCATACGAGGTCGTCTCATCTGGCATCACCGAACGATACGTTACCACTAAGCCTTCTTGGGTTAGGATTTGCTGAGTAATCGATGCCGCTTGCATGTTTGGCTCGATAAGCAGCAGTTGTTTGTCTTGCAGACACTGCGTCTCAATCAGCTCTGTCATCGGCATATCAGTCGTTGATAGTCTCAAGGTGAACCAGAAGGTAGAGCCTTGGTGAAGACGACTGGTTAGGCTGATCTCTCCGCCCATTTGGCTGACCAGTTTTTGGGTGATAACCAGACCTAAGCCTGTACCGCCGTAACGACGAGAGATACTTGCATCGGCTTGGCTGAAAGCTTGGAAAAGCTGAGCTTGTTGACGCTCAGAAATACCAATACCCGTATCGCGAACCATGAATTGCAGCTCGATGTTGTCTTCACTTTGTGAGCGAAGCTCAACGCTGATATCAATGTTGCCGCGTTCGGTAAACTTGATTGAGTTACCAACAAGGTTGGTTAGGATCTGCTGAATACGCAGTGGATCGCCCACCACACCTGGCGGTACTTTAGGGTCGATCTTCAGTGTCAGTTCTAGGCCTTTCTCATGAGCGTTGGTTGCTTGAAGGTTTACTACCTCTTCAAGGCTGGCTTGGAATTCAAATGGGATGTTCTCTAGGGCTAATTTACCGGCTTCAAGTTTCGAGAAGTCCAAGATATCGTTGATGATGCTAAGCAGGTTGTTTGCCGAGCGTTCAATGGTTTGTAGGTAATCGGTTTGACTGTTCGATAGGTGAGTCTTGAGCATTTGACGAGTAAAGCCAATCACACCGTTCAGCGGCGTTCTCAATTCGTGAGACATATTCGCTAAGAACTCAGACTTAACACGAGCCGCTTCTTGAGCGCGTTTCTTCGCGATGTCTAACTCAACGTTTTGAATCTCTAGCTGTTCAAGAGTTTCACGCAAATCTGATGTGGCCTGGTCGATACTGTGCTGCATCTCGACGTGATACTCTGATAGCGATACCGCCATCGCATTGATACCGTTTTTCAGCGAGTCTAGCTCACCATGCATCTTACCTTCGATACGCACATCTAGGTGACCTCGACGAATTCGGTCGACCATGTTTTTCATGTGTGTGATCGGTTGAGTGACATCGTGCATTAAGCGGAACGCAAACACGCCCGATAAACCAAGCCCGAGAATCAACACTAAGAATGCAGAGAACACTTCTTGATATTGCTGCAATCGAAGTGATGAAAGATCTAATTCAATCGCAATGTAGCCGATCGCTTGATTAGCTTGAGACTGACCGTTGGCTGAATTGATGTACTGGCCTTCGGCGATGATAGGTGTCCGCAGAATCAGCGTATTATCGAGAAGGTTCGATGAGCTTAAATGCGGGATCGGTTTATCTTTGGGGTAGGTCAGGCTTTCAAAATCGGGGTGGAAGTTTGAGGTTACAAACAACTCATGACGCTCATCAAACACCGCGATACTGCGCACTAGCTTAGAATTCTTTCGATGCGCATAGCTAATAAGCTGACGAACAGACTCTCGACTTTCGAGCTTCATGCCTGATTCACTCGCAATCGCAAGTGGCTCAATGATGCTAGTACCAGTGTTAACCACTTGACCTTCAAGGTCTTGATAGCGGTTAAATGAGAAAAATGCACTCAATAGCAACCCAATAATCAGGGTTGGAGCTAGAGTTAAGGTAATTACACGGGCTCTTAAGCCATATCTGGTCATGTTCTTTAATTACATCGAGGTCTGGATATGGGAAAATAACGCACACAATGGCGGTTAAGTGAACGGTAAGCTTAATCAAAGCCGTGACGTTCGACAATGATTCCAAGACATAATAGTGAGTCCTGGATACCAATTACTTATTAAAAGATACATTAGGCACAAGCAATGGCACGTTTTTTCCAACCAAAAAAGAAAACTCAACTCGAGACCAAGCATCAATCGGTTTTGGTTGAACGAATGGATCACAATGGCGCTGGCATCGCTTATCAAAAGAATAAACCGGTTTTCATTGATGGCGCATTGCCCGGTGAGCAGGTGGTTATTCAACTTACTGAGAGCAAAAGTAAGTTTTCGCGAGCTAAACTCATCAAGTTATTGAAGCCGAGCGAGCAGCGTTTAAAGCCGTTTTGTAAGCACTTTAATCAGTGTGGTGGCTGTCACCTTCAACACCTAGGTTACTCTTCTCAGGTTGAGCATAAATCGCAATCTCTGACGCACCTGATGAGCCAATACCAAACGGCGAACACTGAAGTTGCACAACCTATTGTCGGTGATGAAACCGGTTATCGACGTCGCGCACGTATCAGCCTATTTGTTGATAAGAAGACGCAACAGCTTCAATTCGGTTTCCGTAAGAAGCAGAGTAAGCAGATTGAAAACATCACCGACTGTGCCGTGCTTGATCCTCGCCTTAATGTGTTGCTGCCAAAACTGAAAAATTTACTGAACACTTTCAACAGCCTTACGTCTTTAGGACACGTTGAATTGGTGTTGGGCGATACTGGCCCTGTTATGGTGCTACGTCACCTTAAGCCTCTGGTTGAAAAAGATGAGCAAGCGCTGATTGCGTTAGCAAAAGAAGAAGGCGCTACGCTGTATTCGATGCCTGAAACCGATAAGTTGGTTCGCTTAGTCGGCGATACACCTTCTTACAGCGAAACTGGCGTGACGTTACCGTTTGAGCCAAACCACTTTATCCAAGTAAACCAGAAAGTGAATCGGCAGATGGTGGCTCAAGCGATTGAGTGGCTAGAGCCTCAAGCGGATGAGCGAGTGCTAGACCTGTTTTGTGGTCTCGGTAACTTTAGTCTGCCTATCGCGCAACAATCGGCGTTTGTGGTTGGTGTAGAAGGCGTTGATGAAATGGTTCAGCAAGCCGCATCTAATGCAGCGTTAAACCAGTTAAGCAATACAGAATTTTACCAAGCTAACCTTGAAGAAGACTTATCTTCACAGCCTTGGGCAAAAGAGAAATTCGATAAAGTATTGCTTGACCCGGCACGTGCGGGAGCGAGTGGGATCGTTGATCAAATTTCAGCGTTAGGAGCGAAGCGTGTGGTTTATGTTTCGTGTAATCCTGCTACTCTAGCTAGAGATTCTGAGAGCTTAGAAAAACAAGGCTATCAATTAGCCAAACTGGGTATGTTGGACATGTTCCCACACACCAGTCATCTAGAATCTATGGCTCTCTTTATCAAGGCTTAGAGGCCCTTAAACAAGGCTTCAAATGAATCACAAAGGCGCAGGGAAGCCTGCGCTGATATCAATATGGTCGAACTAACTTGGAACCAGTTAGTCATATTGAATTGGGTATAAAACATAATAACTAGGAAGGCATGATGGTTGCGGTACGAAGCGCACATTTAAACCCAAGCGAACAGTTTGAGCTAGAAAGTTGGATTGCGTCATTGAATCAAGACGCAAAAACCTCGAATAAACTGATTAAAGTTTATCGTCACTGTGAAGAACTTTTAAAAGATCACGAGCAAGCATCGCTCTTGCTTTGGCGTGGCCGTGAGATGATCGAAATCTTGGTCACCTTGTCCATGGACCGTGCCACTTTAATTGCTGCACAACTTTTCCCCGTCGTCTCAAGCGGCGTTTTTGAGCGCGAAGCGTTTGAAGAAAGCTACGGTAAAGAAACCGTAAAGTTGATCGATGGCGTTGAAGAAATGGCGGCCTTAGGCCAGTTAAACGTGACCCTTGAAGGCAGTGCTGCCTCGGGTCAAGTTGATAACGTTCGACGCATGCTACTGGCTATGGTCGATGATTTCCGCTGCGTAGTCATCAAACTCGCTGAACGAATCTGTAACCTTATCGAGGTAAAAAAAGCGCCTGATGCTGTGCGTCGCGCGGCCGCAAAAGAGTGTTCTAACATCTATGCCCCACTGGCAAACCGTTTAGGTATCGGCCAACTTAAGTGGGAAATCGAAGATTACGCATTCCGCTACCAACAACCAGATACCTACAAGCAGATTGCAAAACAGCTGTCTGAGCGTCGTATCGTTCGTGAACAATACATCACAGATTTCGTTGATGATTTAACCGCAGAAATGCAGCGTTCAAACATCAATGCTGAGGTGAGTGGCCGACCAAAACACATCTACAGTATCTGGCGCAAAATGCAGAAGAAAGGCTTAGCCTTCGATGAGCTTTTTGACGTACGAGCAGTACGTATTATCGCTGACCAGCTGCAAGACTGTTACGCCGGCCTTGGGGTGGTACACACTAAATACAAGCACCTCCCGAGCGAATTTGATGACTATGTGGCGAACCCTAAGCCAAATGGTTACCAGTCGATTCATACCGTAGTACTTGGCCCTGAAGGCAAGACCATTGAGATTCAGATCCGTACTAAGCAAATGCACGAAGACTCTGAGCTTGGTGTGGCGGCGCACTGGAAGTACAAAGAAGGAGCTTCAAGCGGCCGTAGTGGCTACGATGAGAAAATCACTTGGTTGCGTAAACTTATCGACTGGCAAGAAGAGATGTCGGACTCTGGCGAGATGCTGGATGAGGTACGCAGCCAAGTCTTCGATGACCGTGTATACGCATTTACTCCACGTGGTGACGTGGTCGACTTACCAATGGGCGCAACCCCGTTGGATTTCGCCTACCACATCCACTCGATGGTCGGACACCGCTGTATCGGTGCCAAAGTAGCGGGGCGTATCGTACCGTTCACTCATAAACTATCGATGGGCGATCAAGTTGAGATCATCACGCAGAAAGAGCCGAACCCATCTCGTGACTGGTTAAATCCAACCACAGGTTTTGTTCATTCTGGTCGAGCTCGAGCGAAAATCAACGCTTGGTTCCGCGCACAAAGCCGTGAGAAAAACCTAGAAGCGGGTCGTGATATCCTGGAAGTTGAGCTAGCGAAAGTAGGCGCAACCCTAAAAGATGCTGATCAATACGCACTAAAACGCTTTAACGTGAATACGCCAGACGAACTCTATGCAGGTATTGGTAGTGGCGACTTGCGTATTAACCAAGTGGTTAATCACATCAATGCGCTAGTGAATAAGCCAACGGCGGAAGAAGAAGACAAGAAAGCGCTAGAGAAACTGCTTGAGTCGGAAAACAAGCCGGCACAACAGAGTCGTCCGAAGAAAGATGCGGTAGTGGTTGAGGGCGTTGATAACCTAATGACGCACCTAGCGCGTTGCTGTCAGCCAATCCCAGGTGATGTGATTAAAGGTTACATCACTCAAGGTCGTGGTATCTCAGTGCACCGCGCTGACTGTGAACAGCTAGGCGAGCTAAGCGTGCATGCGCCAGAACGTATCATTGATACCGTTTGGGGTAATGGCTTTGTCGGTTCATACATCCTAACGCTGCGTGTTGAAGCGCTAGAACGTAATGGCTTGTTGAAAGACATCACCTCACTGTTCTCGAATGAAAAGATCAGCGTGACCACAATGAAGAGCCGCATCGACTACAAGCGTCAGCTATCGGTAATGGATTTCGATTTGGAAGTGACCAATATTGAGATTCTGAGCCGAGTGACAAGTCGAGTCGAGCAGATCAAAGATGTAATGAGCGTTAAGAGACTTGGATGATCCTTTTGTGTCATTTATGTCATTCCCTACAGTGAGGGACGAACGTGATAGGGAATCTCGCCAAGCGGTTTGAGATCCCCAACTCGCTCATACTTCACTCTTGGAGATGACGAAAAATAGAAAGGTGAGTGGTTTTGGCTGCTCACCTTTTTTAGTTTTAAGAAAAGAATTAGATTAAAACAATCAAACAGAATAATAGGAAAGCACCATGAGCCACCCGATTGAACAACTAGAACAAATTATGACTAAGCTGCGCGATCCAGAAGGTGGCTGTCCTTGGGATTTAAAACAAAATTTTGAAACAATTGTCCCGCATACTATCGAAGAGACGTACGAAGTGGTGGATGCGATTCACAACAAAGATTGGCCGAACCTACAAGAAGAGTTGGGTGACTTGTTGTTTCAGGTGATCTTCTATAGCCAGTTAGCGAAAGAACAGGGGGTGTTTGAGTTCTCTGATGTGGTTGATGGCATTAACGAAAAGCTAACACGCCGCCATCCGCATGTGTTTTCTGATACCGAGTTTGCGAGCGATGAAGAAATTAATGCCAACTGGGAAGCTGAAAAAGCCAAAGAAAAAGCTCAGGCAGGCAAAACTCAAGAAAGTATTCTAGACTCAATACCAAACTCTCTACCTGCGCTTTCACGTGCTACAAAGATTCAAAAACAGGTAGCGAAATATGGCTTTGATTGGGACTCTATTGGCCCAGTGGCTAATAAGGTTTTAGAGGAAGTCGATGAGGTGCTGGAAGAGGCACTTCAAGTGACGCCAAATGAAGAATTGGTTGAAGAAGAGCTGGGGGATTTACTGTTCGCGACCGTTAACTTGGTACGACATTTAGGTAAAAACCCAGAATCGGCACTCAATAAAGCCAATCTCAAGTTTTCGCGTCGCTTTAAAGGGGTGGAACAAAAAGTTCGTCAGCAAGGTAAAAATTTGACCGATTTTTCACTACAACAGCTTGATTCCATGTGGGGTGAAGTCAAAGTGGCGGAGAAAAGATAACCAAAGCTTTTATCATGAATTGATTTGAAGCAAAAAATAAAAAATAGCAGTGTGATAGATTTCACGTTGTGGCGATAAGGGGCTTCTGGTATATTTTCATCCCGTCCAGAAGTAGTCCATTTCCCTCATTCAACCAATTTCAGGTTAAACATGACGACAAATTACATTTTTGTTACTGGCGGGGTTGTATCCTCTCTAGGTAAAGGTATTGCTGCAGCATCTCTTGCGGCTATTTTAGAAGCTCGTGGTCTTAAAGTGACTATGATGAAGCTTGACCCTTACATCAACGTTGATCCAGGCACTATGAGCCCGACTCAGCACGGTGAAGTGTTCGTTACGGAAGATGGCGCTGAAACAGACCTTGACCTTGGTCACTATGAGCGATTCATTCGCACCAAGATGACTAAGCGTAACAACTTCACTGCAGGTCGTGTTTACTCAGACGTACTAGCAAAAGAGCGTCGCGGTGATTACCTAGGTGCAACAATTCAGGTTATCCCACACATCACTAACTCTATCAAAGAGCGTGTTATTTCTGGCGCAGCTGGCCACGATATCGCGATCGTTGAAGTTGGTGGTACGGTTGGTGATATCGAATCTCTACCATTCATGGAAGCGATTCGTCAGCTAGCAGTAGAACTAGGCCGTGAACGCGCAATGTTCATGCACCTTACTCTAGTGCCATACCTAGCAGCTGCGGGCGAAGTGAAAACTAAGCCAACGCAACACTCTGTAAAAGAGTTACTGTCTATTGGTATTCAGCCAGACATCCTAGTTTGTCGTTCAGACCGCAACATTCCTTCGAACGAGCGTAAGAAAATTGCTCTGTTCTGTAATGTGCAAGAAAATGCAGTTATTTCTATGCGCGATGTTGACTCTATCTACAAGATCCCTCAGCTTATTAAAGCTCAAGGCACTGATGAACTTGTATGTAAGCGTTTCGGCATCACAGCTCCAGAAGCAGATCTGTCTGAATGGGAACAAGTAATTTACGAAGAAGCTAACCCAACGGGTGAAGTGACGATTGGTATGGTTGGCAAGTACATTGAACTGCCAGACGCATACAAATCAGTAAATGAAGCGCTAAAACACGCAGGCTTGAAAAACCGCCTAAGCGTTAATATTAAATACGTAGATTCACAAGATGTTGAGTCTCGTGGCGTAGAGGTTTTAGAAGGCCTAGATGCAATCCTAGTTCCTGGTGGCTTTGGTGACCGTGGTGTTGAAGGTAAGATTCTTGCTGCTCAATACGCTCGTGAAAACAAAGTACCGTACTTAGGTATCTGTCTAGGTATGCAAGTAGCACTTATCGAGTACGCTCGTAACGTTGCGAAAATGGAAGGGGCACACTCTTCTGAATTCTGTACTGAAACTAAGTACCCAGTTGTTGGTCTTATCACTGAGTGGACTGATGGCGAAGGTAAAGTTGAAGAGCGTACAGAAACATCTGACCTTGGCGGCACAATGCGTCTTGGTTCACAGCTTTGTCACCTAGCGAAAGGGACGAAAGCTTACGAATTATACGGTAGCGCGACGATCCATGAACGTCACCGTCACCGTTACGAAGTGAACAACAATCTTCGTCCACAAATCGAAAAAGCGGGCCTAAAAGTATCGGGTCTATCTGCGGACAAGAAACTGGTTGAAGTTATTGAGAACCCGAACCACCCATGGTTCGTTGCTGCTCAATTCCACCCAGAGTTCACTTCAACACCTCGCGATGGTCACCCATTGTTTGCAGGTTTCGTTAAAGCGGCTGGTGAGTTCCAGCGCGGCGAGTTAGAGAAGTAAAAAGGAATACAGGTAGCTGCGTAAGTTGTGCTGCTACCTTTAAATTTGACATTTATATATTCAACGAGAAGGAAACATTCAATGTCTAAGATCGTTAAAGTTCTAGGTCGTGAAATCATCGATTCACGTGGTAACCCAACTGTAGAAGCTGAAGTACACCTAGAAGGCGGTTTCGTAGGTATGGCTGCTGCTCCATCTGGCGCATCTACTGGTTCTCGCGAAGCTCTTGAGCTACGTGACGGCGACAAATCACGTTTCCTAGGTAAAGGTGTTCTTAAAGCTATTGAAGCTGTAAACGGCCCAATCGCTGAAGCTCTAGTTGGTACTGACGCTAAAGCACAAGCTGACGTTGACCAAATCATGCTTGACCTAGACGGTACTGATAACAAGTCTAAGTTCGGCGCGAACGCTATCCTAGCTGTATCTCTAGCTAACGCAAAAGCTGCTGCTGCTGCGAAAGGCATGCCTCTATACGAGCACATCGCTGAGCTAAACGGTACTGCTGGTCAGTTCTCTATGCCTCTACCAATGATGAACATCATCAACGGTGGTGAGCACGCAGATAACAACGTTGACATCCAAGAGTTCATGATCCAACCAGTTGGCGCTAAAACTCTTAAAGAAGGTCTACGTATCGGCGCTGAAGTATTCCACAACCTAGCTAAAGTTCTTAAGTCTAAAGGCTACAGCACTGCAGTTGGTGATGAAGGTGGTTTCGCTCCTAACCTTAAGTCTAACGCTGAAGCTCTAGAAGTTATCGCAGAAGCTGTTGCAGCTGCTGGTTACGAACTAGGTAAAGACGTTACTCTTGCTATGGACTGTGCAGCATCTGAGTTCTTCGACAAAGAAGCTGGCATCTACAACATGAAGGGCGAAGGTAAAACTTTCACTTCTGAAGAGTTCAACCACTACCTAGCTGAGCTAGCGAACAACTTCCCAATCGTTTCTATCGAAGACGGTCTTGACGAGTCAGATTGGGATGGCTTCAAGCACCAAACTGAACTTCTAGGCGACAAGCTTCAAATCGTTGGTGACGATCTGTTCGTTACAAACACTAAGATTCTTGCTGAAGGTATCGAGAAAGGCGTAGCTAACTCTATCCTTATCAAGTTCAACCAAATCGGTTCTCTAACAGAGACTCTAGCTGCTATCAAGATGGCTAAAGACGCTGGCTACACTGCAGTAATCTCTCACCGTTCTGGCGAAACTGAAGATGCAACTATCGCTGATCTAGCGGTAGGTACAGCTGCAGGTCAAATCAAAACTGGTTCTATGAGCCGTTCTGACCGTGTTGCTAAGTACAACCAACTTATCCGTATCGAAGAAGCTCTAGGTTCTAAAGCTCCTTACAACGGTCTTAAAGAAGTTAAAGGTCAATAATTCGTCCTATTTGGCACTGTAGCTGCGTTAACTGCAGAAGATTCACTAAGTCACATAGGAAACTATGCTCCATAGCTGAATCTTCTTTGTTGCCTTGCTACAGCACCAACTAGTTAGAATTATGCACTAATACTTTTGAATGCCTCGCTTATGCGGGGCATTTTTTTGTCTGTAGAAAACTGAATGAAAGAAGCTCTAGGCTCTAAAGCTCCTCCTTGTCACATATAAAGTTCGTCATTCCCTAGACTGACGAAGGAAGGAGTAGGGAATCTCATTGTTTTCCTGACAATGACTCCCCGACTTATTGATTCCCTGACACCACATATCTCGCACCAATAAGCTCATTATGGTATATATGTGCCTTATTCTAGTTCCTTCTTTTTCAACCGGCGAAAGGTGTTATGCGAATTTTTGCTTTAGTACTGCTCATAGTGTTTGGCTGGCTACAACACACACTGTGGCTCGGTAAAAATGGTATCTCTGATTACTACGGTGTGAACAACGAAATCCAAGTTCAACAGCAAGTAAATGAAAAGCTGCATATTCGAAATGCAGAAATGTTTGCTGAAATTGACGATCTACGCCAAGGCTTAGACGCGATAGAAGAACGCGCACGTCATGAACTTGGAATGGTCAAAGAAGGTGAAACGTTTTATCGCATCATTGGTGAGGAATCCCATTAATGTCGACTCAACTTCAAAGCGTGATTGCCGTTGTACCTGCGGCGGGCGTCGGTAGCCGAATGAAGGCAGACCGCCCTAAGCAATATCTCAAGATTAACGGCTCAACGATTTTAGAGCACACCGTAGATAAATTATTGTCTCATCCACAAGTCTCTCAAATTATCGTCGCGATTAGCGATGATGACCCATACTACCCAGAGCTTGCTCTAAATCAGAACCCACAAGTGATCAGAGTGTCGGGTGGAAGCGAAAGAGCGGACTCCGTACTCTCTGCTTTAGATTACATTGCAGAGCAACAGCTCGGTGAGTGGGTAATGGTGCACGATGCTGCAAGACCTTGTGTCCAGTTGGGTGACATCGATAAGTTGATTTCAGGCGCGATGAACCACGATGTCGGGGCTATTTTGGCCGCGCCCGTTCGTGACACGATGAAGCGAGGTGCCCAAGGGCAGATTGAGCATACCGTTGAACGAGCTGATCTATGGCACGCACTGACGCCGCAAATGTTTAGAGCAGAACCTCTCTGGAATACATTAAGTGAGGCGCTTCAACAAGGTGTTTCAATTACCGATGAAGCTTCAGCCTTTGAGTGGAAAGGTTTATCGCCCGCATTAATCGCTGGGCGTTCAGATAATTTTAAGATTACTCAGCCAGAAGATTTAGCGCTCGCTGAGTTCTATTTAAGTCAGAATAAGGAATAATGATGATTCGTATTGGCCATGGCTTTGATGTACATAAGTTTGGTGGTGAAGGCCCGGTAATTATTGGTGGCGTGAGCGTCCCTTATGAACAAGGTCTTATTGCACACTCAGACGGTGATGTTGCCCTACATGCGTTATGTGACGCTCTATTAGGTGCGATTGCTGCGGGTGATATTGGACGTCATTTCCCAGACACTGATGATGAGTGGAAAGGTGCAGACAGTCGAGAGCTATTGAAAGATGTTTATCGTCGAGTAAAAGAGCAAGGCTACGTGATTGGTAATGCCGATATTACTATCATGGCGCAAGCACCAAAAATGGCGCCTCATATAGACTCTATGTGCCAAGCTATTGCACAAGACTTAGAAACCAGCATCAGTAATGTGAATGTAAAAGCGACGACCACAGAGCGTTTAGGTTTTACAGGTCGCAAAGAGGGCATCGCATGTGAAGCGGTGGTCCTAATTACCAAAAGTGCGTAAGCACCAACACGAAAAGAACAGCATGTCAGATATTTTATCTTCATTGGCTTATCTAAACGGTAAACCAACTGCGAAAGCAAAACTAAAAGCAAAAGCCGAACACTTTGTCGTTAATGAAGACTTGGGTTTTGAATTTACCGGCGAAGGCGAGCATCTCATGGTTCGCATCCGTAAAACGGGTGAGAACACGAGCTTCGTGGCCAATGAGCTGGCTAAAGCTTGCGGTGTTAAGTCGAAAGACGTGAGCTGGGCGGGTTTGAAAGACCGCCACGCTGTGACAGAGCAGTGGTTGAGTGTACACCTACCAAAAGGTGAGCCTGACTTTTCAGGGTTCTTAGCACAGTACCCAAGCATTGAGATCTTGGCGACAGCAAGACACAACAAAAAGTTACGTCCGGGTGATTTAGTTGGCAACCAATTCGAGCTGACTTTGTCTGAAGTAACAGACTGTGATGATGTCGTAAAACGTTTGGAAAAAGTCGCTCAAGTCGGTGTGCCAAATTACTTCGGTGCTCAGCGTTTTGGTAATGAAGGTAACAACTTATCTGAAGCTCGTCGTTGGGGCCGTGATAACGTTCGTACTCGTAACCAGAATAAGCGCAGCTTGTACCTTTCTGCGGCTCGCTCGTGGATTTACAACCTGATCCTGTCGGACCGTATTGAGCAAGATGCGTTTGCATCGGCATTGGTTGGCGATATTGTCATGAAAGATGGCGCTCAACTAGCGGTAACTGCGGACAATATCGAAGCAGTAAACCAAGACATCGCGAATGGCGCTGCATGGGTTACTGTTGCTTTGGCTGGCGATAATACTTTGCCAACGACTGATGAGTCTCAAGCGTTAGAGCAAAAACATCTTGATTCTGAACCTGACCTAATGGCGCTGATTCGCGGTAACCGCATGCGCCATGACCGTCGTGAAGCATCGTTAAAACCAACCGATTTAACTTGGGAAGTGAACGAAGATAATGTCACTCTTAAGTTCTCTCTAGACGCAGGTTGTTTCGCAACCGCTATCGTTCGAGAGTTGGTTGAAGAAGTACACGTAGAGAGAACCTACGAGCAATAACGATTCTGCTTGGAGCTGAGTCACTTGATATTGGAATTTAAGTGACTTGGCTTAGCATGGGAACAAAAGAAAGGATACAAGATGAAGATTTTACTCAGCAATGATGATGGTGTGCACGCTCAAGGTATTCATGAGCTGGCAAATGAGCTACGTGATCTTGCTGACGTTATCATTGTTGCCCCTGACCGTAATCGCTCGGGTGCGTCAAATTCATTAACTTTAGAACAGCCTCTGCGTGTTCAAGAGATTACTGAAAATACCTATTCGGTACAAGGAACACCGACCGACTGTGTGCATTTTGCGTTAAACGAACTGCTAAAGAATGACATGCCTGATCTGGTATTAACGGGCATTAATCACGGTGCTAACCTGGGTGATGACGTGCTTTATTCCGGCACGGTGGCTGCAGCAATGGAAGGGCATTTTCTAGGCGTTCAATCGGTAGCGTTTTCTCTGGTGGGAAAAAAACATTTTAAGACAGCGGCAGCGATTGCTCGTCGTATTGTCGAACAACATTTAGCAAACCCAATCCCGACCAACCGCTTGTTGAACGTAAACGTTCCTGATTTAGCCTTAGAACAATTGTCTGGTACTCAGGTGACGCGCTTAGGTGCTCGTCATCACGCTGAAGATATGATCAAGCAAAAAGACCCGCGTGGTCACGATATCTATTGGCTTGGCCCTCCGGGTAAAGAGCAAGATGCCGGTGAAGGTACCGATTTTTACGCGATTGAGCATGGCTTTGTGTCGGTAACACCGTTGCAGGTTGATCTGACGGCGCATGAGTCGTTGGGTGCGATGGCAACATGGTTAGGGGAGAAGTAAGTGAGTAATCCGCAAGCTGAGCGTTTAATTACTTTCCTGATTGAAAATGGTATTCAGGATCAAAAGGTTCTTGATGCGATTTACCAACTGCCGAGAGAGAGCTTTTTATCACAGGCGATGTATCACCAAGCCTATGATAATAATGCGCTGCCTATCGGTCAGGGTCAGACAATCTCACAGCCATACATTGTTGCTAAAATGACAGAGCTACTTGAATTACAACAAGATAGCCGTGTCTTGGAGATCGGAACGGGTTCTGGTTACCAAACTGCGGTATTGGCTCAACTTGTTGATCATGTGTATTCGGTTGAAAGAATAAAGTCGCTACAATGGGATGCCAAGCGTAGGTTGAAGCAACTCGATTTCTACAATATCTCAACTAAGCACGGTGATGGTTGGCAAGGTTGGTCTTCAAAAGCCCCTTTTGATGCGATTATTGTCACCGCCGCTGCAGAGTCGATTCCTCAAGCGCTTCTGCAACAGCTGAAAGATGGCGGTCGTTTACTGATTCCAGTCGGTGATGACGAACAGCAACTATTGAAGATCGTTCGACACGGCGATGAGTTTTTATCGAGTGTTATCGAGATGGTGAGATTTGTACCTCTTGTTCCTGGTGAGCTAGCTTAATAAAAGACTAATGGTGTAGGTGGATAGAGAGTCGATGCGTTCGAAGTTGTTAAAAGGAAGTACTTTACTGCTTAGCTGTGCCCTTGTTGGGTGTGCAGCGAATTCGCCTGCGCCCGTTTCAAACCTAAACAAGAATTACTCATCGATTGATCGTGGTAGTTATCGTGGCAGTTACTATGAAGTTAAAAAAGGCGACACCCTTTACTTCATTGCTTATGTCACCAATAAAGACGTTAAAGACCTCATCGGTTATAACAAGTTGTCTGCTCCTTACACTATCCACCCAGGGCAGAAGCTTAAGTTATGGCGTCCTAGCTACAACGCGCCAGCGTATGGTAAGTCAACGGTAGCGGCAGCAGCAGTTGCTGCGCCTGTCGCCGCATCCACAACGTCATCTGCGGCAAGTAAACCGAAAACCACACCACAAAAGAGCAAAAACTCTAAACCGGCTCCAGCTCAAACTACCACCAAAGTGGTGAAAAAAGATCCACCAAAGAAGGTTGAACAATCCAAATCAAAGGAGTATGTTGGTTCTAAAGGTAAACAGAATGTTACACCGCCCACCAAACCAACAAGTGATAAAGTATCCAAATGGTTATGGCCAACTAAAGGGAGAGTAATCAAGAGTTTCTCTGTAGGCGAACAAGGAAATAAAGGCATAGACATAGCAGGACAGCGAGGTCAGCCAATAGTATCTACTGCAGGGGGAACGGTTGTTTATTCGGGTAATGCACTACGAGGCTACGGCAATCTAGTGATTGTGAAGCACAATGATAATTACTTAAGTGCATACGCGCACAACGACCGACTATTAGTATCTGAAGGGCAAAGTGTGAAACCAGGGCAGAAGATTGCAACAATGGGAAGCTCTGGAGCCAGCAGTGTTAGGCTGCACTTTGAGATTCGTTACCAAGGTAAGTCCGTTAATCCAAAACGATATTTACCTTAAATACAATATGCAAAAATTACGTATTGTATGGAGTGACATAGTCATTTAGCGACATATGAAGTTGTAATGTCATGCTAATTTCGCCAGGGGGAGGCGTTATGAGTATAAGCAATGCAGTAACCAAAGAAGAGTTCGATCTTGACCAAGCAACCACGGAACCGGAAGCTCTTGGAAAAGCAAAACGAACAGTCACTAAGAAAACCGAAGCGAAAGAAGAAGTTGAAGTTACGTCTAAAAGTTTAGATGCCACTCAACTCTACTTAGGCGAAATTGGTTTCTCACCACTACTAACCGCTGAAGAAGAAGTGCTATATGCACGTCGAGCTCTACGCGGTGATGAAGCAGCACGTAAACGCATGATCGAAAGTAACCTGCGTTTAGTGGTAAAAATTTCACGTCGTTATAGCAACCGCGGCCTTGCACTTCTCGATCTAATCGAAGAAGGCAACCTAGGTTTGATTCGCGCCGTAGAGAAGTTTGATCCAGAGCGTGGCTTCCGCTTCTCAACTTACGCGACATGGTGGATTCGTCAAACCATTGAACGTGCGTTAATGAATCAGACTCGCACTATCCGTTTGCCAATCCATGTTGTGAAAGAGCTGAACATCTACCTACGTACTGCAAGAGAGCTATCACAAAAGCTTGACCATGAACCAACGGCAGAAGAAATTGCTTCTAAGCTAGATAAGCCGGTTGGTGATGTGAGCAAGATGCTTCGTCTAAACGAAAGAGTGAGCTCTGTTGATACGCCAATTGGTGGTGACGGTGAGAAAGCGCTGTTGGATATTATTCCAGACATCAATAATTCAGATCCTGAGGTTTCAACTCAAGATAGCGATATCAAGAACTCGTTGATTTTCTGGCTTGATGAGCTGAATCCTAAGCAGAAAGAGGTGCTTGCGCGTCGCTTTGGACTACTGGGTTATGAACCGTCAACATTAGAAGAAGTGGGCCGCGAAATCAGCCTGACTCGTGAACGTGTTCGTCAAATCCAAGTTGAAGGTCTTCGCCGTCTACGTGAGATTCTTATCAAGCAAGGTCTGAATATGGAAAACCTGTTCAACGTAGAAAACGACTAATTGAACGGATGATGCTTCTCTAAATAGAAGACAAATAAAAACGCTGACTTTAAGTCAGCGTTTTTTTGTTTGTGGCTTTGGTATTTCATGCCGTCTAATCAAAATAGCAGTACGGCCATAACAAGCTACTTGGTAAGAAACTAAAGCAGCTTCTTCAAGCGGTAAAGTTCTTCTAATGCTTGGCGAGGAGTTAGATCATCAGGATCAACATTCGCTAGCGCTTGCTCTACTTCACTCGGTTCTGGGATCAGGCTCAGTTGGTTTGCGATATCGACACCGCTTGGCTTCGATGTTGGCGACTCCATACTTAACGCTTCTAACTGAGTCAGCTTCGCACGAGCATTCTTGATCACTGCTTTCGGTACGCCAGCTAAACCTGCAACCGCTAGACCATAAGATTTACTTGCAGCACCTTCTTGAACTGCGTGCATAAAGGCAATGCTATCACCATGCTCAACCGCATCTAAGTGTACGTTTGCTAAAGTTGGAAGTTGGTTAGGTAGTTCAGTTAGCTCAAAGTAGTGCGTTGCAAACAGTGTCATCGCATTGATTTGATTGGCTAGCCACTCTGCACTTGCCCAAGCCAGAGACAGGCCATCGTAAGTACTGGTACCACGACCGATTTCATCCATTAGCACAAGGCTGTTTGGTGTTGCATTGTGCAGGATATTTGCGGTTTCTGTCATCTCAACCATGAAGGTTGAACGGCCAGAAGCCAAATCATCGGATGCGCCAATACGCGTAAAGATACGGTCGATAGAGCCGATGGTTGCGCTTTCTGCAGGAACATAACAACCGATATGAGCCATCAATGCGATGAGTGCCGTTTGGCGCATGTAGGTCGATTTACCACCCATGTTGGGACCCGTGATGATCAGCATCTTACGTTGATCATTCAGGTCGATAGGGTTAGCAATGAAAGGTTCGTCCATCACTTGTTCAACAACAGGGTGACGACCGGCCTGAATTTGTACGCCAGCAGACTCTGTCATGGTTGGACGACAGTAATCAAGGGTATCTGCACGCTCAGCCAAGTTCTGTAGAACATCAAGCTGAGATACTGAAGAGGCGATATTTTGTAGGCGCTCTAGATACGGCAGTAGTAAGTCAAACAACTCTTCCCACAGCTGTTTCTCGATAGCGAGTGCTTTCGACTTAGAGTTAAGTACTTTGTCTTCGTGCTCTTTTAGCTCAGGAATGATGTAACGCTCAGCATTTTTCAGCGTTTGACGACGAACATAGTGTGGCGGCACAAGATGGCTTTGCCCACGGCTTACTTGAATGAAGAAACCATGTACGTTGTTGTAGCCAACTTTTAGCGTGTCGATGCCATGACGTTCACGCTCTTCTTGCTCAAGCTTATCAAGAAATTCAGTTGCGCCAGCTGCAAGGTCGCGCCATTCGTCTAACTCGGCATTGTAGCCTTCTGCAATCACACCACCGTCACGGATAACCACCGGTGGGTTCTCTTTGATTGCACGTTCAAGCAGCTCAGAAACCTCATCCACAGGAGAAGCATATTGAGCAAGTTGAGTTAGGTATGGGTGCTTCAGTTGCGTCAGTGTTTCAGCAAGCTCTGGCAAATATTCCATTGCTTGGCGAAGACGCGCCATATCGCGAGGGCGAGCAGAGCGAAGTGCTAATCGAGCGAGAATACGTTCGATATCACCAATCTGTTTTAAGGTTGGCTGTAGTTCTGTGAATAGAGCCAAATCTTTCATTTCACCAATTGCATCTAAGCGCTGATCGAGTGCAGATATATTGCGCATTGGTTGATGTAACCAACGCTTAAGCATACGGCTACCCATTGCTGTCGCAGTGTGATCAAGTACTTCGGCAAGGGTGTTATCAGTACCACCCCCAAGATTTTGCGTGATCTCCAAATTACGACGAGTTGCAGCATCAAGGATCACCGAGTGATCTTGTTTATCCATCGTGAGTGAACGGATATGAGGGAGGGCAGTACGTTGGGTATCTTTCACGTATTGGATCAAACAACCAGCCGCACATAGACCCAGTTTCGCGCTTTCTACGCCAAAGCCAACCAGATCGCGAGTACCAAACTGCTTATTCAATTGCTGCTTAGCGGTGTCTAATTCAAATTCCCATACAGGGCGGCGGCGGTTGCCATTACGGCTTGCCATTAAATCGACGGGTTCGAAATCTTCAGGGAACAGCAGCTCACGCGGAGAGGTTCTTTGTAGCTCAGCGGCCATCGCTTCTTCTGTTTCTGGCTCGCAAAGTTGGAATCGGCCAGAGGTAATATCAAGTGTCGCATAACCGAATTTACCGTTGTGGTGATAAATGGCTGCAATTAGGTTATCAACGCGTTCAGAAAGCAAGGCTTCGTCGGTTACGGTACCCGGTGTCACGATACGCACTACTGCGCGCTCAACAGGGCCTTTTGAAAGTGCTGGATTACCAATCTGTTCACAAATTGCTACGGACTCACCAAGTTGCACTAACTTTGCAAGGTATCCTTCAACCGCATGGTATGGAACACCTGCCATCGGAATCGGTTCACCATTTGATGAGCCACGCTTAGTCAGTGAAATATCGAGGAGTTGAGAGGCTTTTTTAGCGTCATCGTAGAAAAGCTCGTAGAAATCGCCCATGCGGTAGAACAGCAGAATTTCTGGGTTTTCTGCTTTCAGTTTTAGATACTGCTGCATCATGGGAGTATGTTTTTGATCGGCTTTCACAGTTAACTTCTTTCGTTTATTTCTATTGCGGCTTAGGATACGTGAAAGCGTTTCGTGCGAAAAGCGGCTGATGCGAAAAGATGCGAATCCAAATGATATGACAGTAAATAAAGGGAAGCAGATGATGCAGATGACTCAAGACCTTAGTGAGCAGCTTGGACATTTACTCGCTAAACACAAACACGTGTTAGTGACGGCTGAATCTTGCACTGGCGGAGGTGTCGCGAGTGCAGTCACCGATATTGCGGGCAGCTCTGGATGGTTTGATCGCGCTTTTGTTACGTACAGCAATGAAGCCAAACAAGAGATGATCGGTGTACAGCTTAAAACCTTAATGGAGTTCGGCGCCGTGAGTGAGCCTGTCGTAATAGAAATGGCGAGCGGGGCATTGCAACATTCAAACGGGACGATCTCTGTATCAATCAGTGGCATCGCTGGCCCAGGTGGCGCGACCGAAGATAAGCCTGTTGGTACAGTATGCTTCGCGTGGAAAGCGCTAAATGGCTGGGATAAAGTAGAAACGCATGTATTTACAGGCGACAGATCACAAGTACGCCAACAAGCCACGCACCATGCCCTGCAAGTTATTTATGATTACCTATCAATGGAAGGTAAGTAACATTTGTACAAATTATTTTCATACAGGTATAGACACTGTATGAATCAACAGTATAATGAAAGCCAATTAGTCACCCCTATGTGGGTTAGAAATAGATTCTAGATCGCTTGTTGAGACAACCGATTATGTGGAGATAGAAATGGACGAGAATAAACAAAAAGCGTTAGCCGCAGCCCTTGGTCAGATTGAAAAGCAATTTGGTAAAGGTTCTATCATGCGTCTTGGTGATAACCGCACAATGGACGTAGAAACTATTTCTACAGGTTCTCTATCTCTAGATATCGCACTAGGTGCTGGTGGCCTACCGATGGGACGTATCGTAGAAGTTTACGGTCCAGAATCATCAGGTAAAACAACGCTAACGCTTGAGCTTATTGCTGCAGCACAGAAAGTGGGAAAGACGTGTGCATTCGTTGATGCGGAGCACGCACTTGACCCTATCTACGCTCAAAAGCTTGGTGTTGATATCGATGCACTTCTTGTTTCTCAACCAGATACTGGTGAGCAAGCGCTGGAAATCTGTGATGCACTGGCTCGTTCAGGTGCAATCGACGTTCTTGTTATTGACTCAGTAGCAGCCCTAACACCAAAAGCAGAAATCGAAGGCGAAATGGGCGACAGCCACATGGGTCTTCAGGCTCGTATGCTTTCTCAAGCAATGCGTAAGCTGACGGGTAACCTTAAGCAGTCTAACTGTATGGCTATCTTCATTAACCAAATTCGTATGAAAATTGGTGTGATGTTCGGTAACCCAGAAACAACAACAGGTGGTAACGCACTTAAGTTCTACGCATCTGTTCGTCTTGATATTCGCCGTACTGGTGCGATTAAAGATGGTGATGAAGTTGTTGGTAACGAAACTCGTATCAAGGTCGTTAAGAACAAGATTGCTGCACCATTCAAACAAGCTGAGACTCAAATCCTTTACGGTAAAGGCTTCAACCGCGAAGGTGAGCTTATCGACTTAGGTGTTAAGAATAAGCTAGTAGAAAAAGCAGGCGCTTGGTACAGCTACAAAGGCGATAAGATCGGCCAAGGTAAAGCTAACGCTGGTAAATACCTACGTGAAAACCCAGAAGTTGCTCTAGAGATCGATACTAAACTTCGTGAGTTACTACTGACTCCTGCTGTTCTTGAAGAGAAAGACGTAGAGAAAGAAGAAGAAAACGAAGAGCTATAAGCTCACGTTTTATAGAGTGGATGTTTGAAAGAAGCATCCGCTTTGAAAGAATTTAAAGCCTCGCATATTTTATGCGGGGCTTTTTTATTGGATCTGCTCCGTCGAGCATGTCTTTGGTCAAATCTCTCTCGTTGACTGAGTTTCTTCGGTACTAGGTCGTCAATTTAGTTCTGCTTTTCCACGGCAAGATATAGTGGAATATTCTTCATTTTATCGAATTCCCACTAAAATCCTGCCCAAGGGTGTCTTTTCTACAAGAAAACTAGTCGAAGCCTTAACCATGATCTACAATACGGCAAAATTCTAACTCGACTATTTTCAGGAAGAGCTGCATGTACATGAGCACTGATGAGGTTCGCAACGCGTTCCTTAAGTTCTTTGAGAGCAAAGAACACCAAATCGTAGACAGTTCATCGTTAGTTCCACATAACGATCCAACCCTGCTATTCACTAACGCAGGTATGAACCAATTCAAAGATTGCTTCTTAGGCGCCGAAAAGCGTGCCTACACTCGAGCAACTACGGCTCAGCGTTGTGTACGTGCGGGTGGTAAACACAATGACCTTGAAAACGTAGGTTTCACGGCTCGTCACCACACGTTCTTCGAAATGCTAGGCAACTTCAGCTTTGGCGACTACTTCAAAGAAGAAGCGATTGGATTTGCTTGGGAATTCCTGACTGAAACTCTTCAACTGCCAAAAGATCGTCTACTGGTAACGGTATACGAGACAGATGATGAAGCATTCGATATCTGGAACAAGAAAGTAGGTGTTCCTGCTGACCGTATCGTTCGCATTGGCGACAAAGAAGGCGGTAAACAGTTCGAGTCTGATAACTTCTGGACGATGGGTGACACAGGTCCTTGTGGTCCATGTACTGAAATCTTCTACGATCACGGTGATCACATCTGGGGCGGCCGTCCTGGTACACCTGAAGAAGATGGTGACCGTTTCATCGAGATCTGGAACAACGTATTCATGCAGTTCAACCGTCACGCTGACGGCACAATGGAACCGCTACCTAAGCCTGCTGTAGATACAGGTATGGGTATTGAGCGTATTTCTGCAATCATGCAGGGCGTTCACTCTAACTACGAAATTGATGTATTCCAAAAGCTAATCAAAGCGACTGCGGAAGTTGTTGGTCATGACGATCTATCTAACCAATCGCTACGCGTTATTGCTGACCACATCCGTTCTTGTTCATTCCTAATTGCTGACGGTGTTATGCCTTCAAACGAAGGTCGTGGCTACGTTCTACGTCGTATCATCCGTCGTGCAGTTCGTCACGGTAACAAGCTTGGCGCACAAGGCGTGTTCTTCCACAAACTTGTGGGCGTACTGGCTGAAGTGATGGGCTCTGCGGCAGATGAACTTAAGAAACAGCAAGAGCTGGTTGAAAAAGTACTTCGCATTGAGGAAGAGAACTTTGGTCGTACGCTAGAGCGCGGCATGGTTATTCTTAATGACGCACTAGATGCACTTGAAGGCAAAGAGCTTGACGGCGAAACAGTTTTCAAACTTTACGATACATACGGCTTCCCAGCTGACCTTACTAACGATGTAGCTCGCGAACGCGATTTTACTATCGATGAAGAAGGCTTTGAGAAGGCGATGGAAGCACAGCGTAAGCGTGCACGTGAAGCAGGCCAATTCGGCACGGATTACAACGCGACAATCAAAGTAGACACCAACACTGAGTTCTGTGGTTACACAGCAACTGAAGGTGCTGGTGAAATCTCTGCGCTATTCGTTGACGGCGAAGAGGTTGCTTCACTATCGGCTGGCGACAAAGCAATCATCATCCTTGAAGAGACACCATTCTACGCTGAGTCAGGCGGTCAATGTGGTGATGCTGGTACACTAAAAACAGCGTCGGGTCTTTTCAAAGTACAAGACACTCAGAAGCTAGGTAACGCATTTGCGCACCACGGTGAGCTAGTTGAAGGTGTATTTGCTAAGGGCGATAAAGTAGAAGCAACGGTTGACGCTGAGCGTCGAGCTGCTATCTCACTAAACCACTCTGCCACTCACTTACTTCACTCTGCATTGCGCGAAGTGCTAGGTGAGCACGTTGCTCAGAAAGGTTCTTTAGTTAAGCCAGACAACCTACGTTTTGACTTCTCTAACCTTGAAGCGGTAACACCAGCACAGATTAAAGAAGTAGAGCGTCTAGTTAACGCACAAGTTCGTAAGAACCATGTGATTGAAACGAACATCATGGACATCGAGTCAGCGAAAGAAAAAGGTGCAATGGCACTGTTTGGTGAGAAGTACGATGATGAAGTTCGCGTTCTATCTATGGGCGACTTCTCTACTGAACTTTGTGGTGGTATCCACGCTTCAAACACAGGTGATATCGGCCTATTCAAGATCACTTCTGAAGGTGGTATTGCTGCGGGTATTCGTCGTATTGAAGCGGTAACAGGTGAAGCTGCACTAGATGCAGTAGAAGCTCAAGCTAACGCTTACGAAGAGAAACTGGCTGAGTCAGCTAAGAAAGCGAAATCGCTAGAGAAAGAAATCCAACTGCTTAAAGAAAAGATGGCTGCTGCAGAAAGCGCAAACATCATGGGCAAAGTAGAAGACATCTCTGGTACTAAAGTTTTGGTTGCTGCAATTGAAGGCGCAGACAACAAGAACCTACGTACTATGGTTGATAATGCTAAAAACCAAGTAGGTAGCGGCATCATCCTGATCGCGAACGTAGCAGACGGTAAAGTTGGCTTGATTGCTGGTGTAACCAAAGACCTAATCGGCAAAGTAAAAGCGGGTGATCTCGTCAAGATGGTTGCTGAGCAAGTTGGCGGTAAAGGCGGCGGTCGTCCAGATATGGCTCAAGCGGGCGGTACAGACGTTGCAGCACTGCCAGAAGCGCTTAAATCTGTGCGTACTTGGCTAGAAGAGCGTCTTTAAGCTTAAGTAATTGATACAAAGATGCCCAATCAGTTGATTGGGCATCTTTTATTTTGCCTATTGGAAGTGTGTTTAAACAAGGTTTGATTGAGATTAACCAAGAAGTCTAATGGTGGCGTTAGACTCCTTGGTTAATTTTTTATTGCTTCGCCCTGACGCGGAGTATGTGTTTTTTTGTCATATATAGACATTGGTCTTGGGAAGGTGAGGACGGGTGAAAATGCCTCTTATCGTGCAGAAATTTGGTGGAACGTCGGTGGGTTCAATTGAACGAATCCATCATGTAGCAGAAAAAATCATTGAAGCGAAAAATGAAGGGAACCAGATCGTGGTTGTCGTTTCTGCTATGTCTGGTGAAACAAATCGGTTAGTTAATTTAGCCACGCAAGTTGATAGCGTACCAAACGCTAGAGAACTGGATGTGTTGTTAACGGCTGGCGAGCAAGTTTCCATGGCCTTGTTAGCAATGACGTTACACAAGTTAGGTTATGAAGCGACATCGATGACTGGCTATCAAGCCAAGATACACACGGATTCTAATCATAATAATGCAGCGATTGAGCGTATTGATACTGCTCCGATTCAAGCTCTGCTAGATGACAACCAGATTGTTATTGTTGCAGGCTTTCAAGGATTCAATGCGAAAGGTGATATCACGACATTAGGCCGCGGTGGTTCAGATACTACAGCGGTCGCGCTTGCAGGTGCCTTGCAGGCGAAAGAATGCCAGATCTATACTGATGTAGATGGTGTTTACTCTTGTGACCCTAGAGTCGTAAAACAATCTCAGAAATTAGATACTTTAGACTTTCCTTCTATGGAAGAGATGGCTCGCCGAGGCGCTAAGGTATTGCACCTTCCTTGTGTTCAGTATGCATGGCAGCACAACGTGTCATTGCGAGTGCTTTCAAGCTTTGAACAAGGCGAGGGCACATTGATCGCGGGTAATCAGTGTTTGAATGATATTGCTGGCATCGCCATCCAAAGAGATATGGTGCGTATCGAGTGTTTGAATGAAGATTTACCGTCTTTCATTTCACATTGCCAACTGTTGGGGATCGAAGTCTGTAGTGTGATCGAGGAAACAGAACGGGCAGCACTCATTATTAAACAAGACATAAGTGCCAAATTAAAACTAGTTTTTGCTGAGAAAATCCGTAATAGTGAACAGGTTAGTTTGTTAACTGTGGTAGGAAGCCGAACACAAGAAATTGTGGTCAGTTCACATGGATTGTTGTCTGAAGGCGAAATTGATGTACAGCATCACTTATTGCAGCAGCAGTCTTTAACTTTGGTGATATCACCAACGCAAGTCGATATGGCTGCTAACATATTACACAATGCATACATCGTAGCGCGTGAAACACAGGGTTATCCTAAAAAAGAAGTGCATTTTGGTTAAATAAACTCAATCGATAGTTTACGAAAATATAACTTTTGTTGGATAATGCTCTCGTAGCTAGATAAATTTAGAGATTACTCAAGGAGCAAAGAATGCTAATTTTGACTCGCCGCGTTGGCGAAACACTGATGATTGGTGATGAAGTAACAGTTACTGTACTAGGCGTTAAAGGTAACCAAGTACGTATCGGTGTTAACGCACCTAAAGAAGTATCTGTTCACCGTGAAGAGATCTACATGCGCATTCAAGCTGAAAAAGGTAATGGTAACGTTGCATCTGGCAACTACTAATACTTTTGCGTAGAGAAGAGGCTAGCATTGTTGCTAGCCTTTTTTGATCTTGGGGAACCGAAACACTGATTGGGACATAGATGGGTTGGATAACGGATCGGTCTCAAAGTGGTGAAGTGAATGCTTTGTGATGCTGCGAGATACAGACAAGGTTGAACAGAACTGTTGCTCTGTATTTTGTTTGGCAAAACTCAAGATTTATTCGCTTCCCCTATGGCGAAAATACGCATCCCGTAGTATTGTGCCATCAGCGGTAGCACTTGCTGCTGGAGAAATTAGATAATTGTTTTCGGCTGTTTATTATTGCCAATCTTTCACCTTAATTTTTAAGGGAAAAAGCGCGATTTGAATCTTATAAGTTCAATTTGCAAGCGCTTTGATTAAATAGCAAACGGTTGAGTGTTTTTGTCCAATTTTTTTCAATAAAGTGTTTGACATATTTTCGGTAAAACGTAATATGTGCCTCCGCAAGACGGTGAGGTGGCCGAGAGGCCGAAGGCGCTCCCCTGCTAAGGGAGTATGTGGTTTGTAGCTGCATCGAGGGTTCGAATCCCTCCCTCACCGCCATTTCTTGCGAGTCTAAAATTAGCAATTTAGACAATGTAAATGTGCGTCCTTAGCTCAGCTGGATAGAGTACCTGGCTACGAACCAGGCGGTCGGAGGTTCGAA